>JAPPGC010000077.1 GCA_028875125.1 Bacteroidota bacterium
GTCAAAAAGTCAGACACGACGGAAGGGAAATGTCGAAGTCGCGCCAAGGACAAGTTTCGAAAATAATGTACCTGGAGTATAGCTCTGATGGTAAAACGCGAGAAAGTGCTGCCTGGACGGGATTCCAGACTTTTTTGAAAGAAGATGGAATATCGTTTATGAATTGGGCTACATGCTTGGAGCTATTGCTGACAATTGCCAAAACAACTCCAACGATGTTGTAACTGAAAATCTGCCGAGGTAGTTTCTGAAAATCTGCCGAAGTAATTTCTGAAAATCTGCCGACCAATGCATAAGCAAAAGATCATCCCACGACAATTAAGATTCTTACTATCCGAGTCAATTGGGGACTCACCGGTGACATTGATCCATGGACCGCGTCAGTGTGGAAAAAAAACCTTGGCGAAAATTATGGGGGAATCAATCGGTTATTCCTACTTCACCCTGGACGACGCGGACACCCGAGTGGTTGCTCAAAATGACCCAATGGGATTTGTTAGCGATTGTCCCGACCAAGCTATCCTTGATGAAATTCAACGCGTACCGGAGTTATTTCGGATTCTGAAGCTTTCCGTGGATCGTAACAGAAAACCAGGACGGTTTATCTTGACAGGTTCAACCAATGTACTCCTTATACCGGAGTTAACTGATGCACTAGTCGGCCGTATGGAGACCTTGCGCCTCCATCCCCTATCGCAACAGGAAATTGAACAATCCCAAGCACCGTCTTTCCTGGACAGACTGTTTGCGGGCAATTTTCAAACACGCCGAAAAAAGCGATTGGCGATGAATCTTATTGACAAGATCGTCGCCGGTGGTTATCCCGCAGCTCTAGTCCGACCACCTGGTCACAGGCGTTCTACTTGGTACCGCAACTATGTTACCGACTTCATTCAAAAAGATGTGCTTGATCTGGCTAGAATTCGTTCTCCTGAAGCAATTCCCAAGTTGCTCACAGCTGCCGCAAATTTGACAGGACAGCTCTTCAACGCGTCGGCAATGGCATTAAAGTTGCAAATGAACCACAATACGGTTCGAGATTACGCGACATTATTGGAATACCAATTTCTGATTGAACGCCTTCCGCCGTGGTATAGCAATCGGATGAAACGGCTGATAAAGACACCAAAAATTCATGTCGGAGACACTGGATTGGCATGTGCCTTGTTGGGGATAGATGCAAGTTATCTCTCAAAAAACCGTGACCAGCTTGGACGGCTCGTAGAATCATTTGTTTTTCAGGAATTGAAGCGACAGGCCAGTGCGTCGAACAAACCCAATGCGTTCTACCATTTTCGTGATCGGGATGGCGTTGAGGTAGATATAATTATTGAGCGCAGCGCTTTCGAACTAGCCGGCATTAAGGTTAAAGCTGCCGCCACGGTATTCAATTCTGACTTCAAAGGACTACGCAAGATCAAGGCTGCCCACCCTGACAAATTCACGTTTGGGGCAGTGCTCTACGACGGAGAAATCTGTGCTGGTTTCGGGGATGGCATGTATGTAGTCCCAATTCGCATGCTCTGGGAAGATGATCAACCTTCATGAAACTGATCAATGTTCGTGTATTCAATCAACACTGCTCGCCCGATAATGCTTAGTATAGTGACAGACATTTCGACGCCATATGAGTCCATAAGTCTCATCGGTTTACCAAATCGGAATGGAACCGGTTGCTGCCTACCACCCTCAATTGCAATATTCTGAGCGTAGAGATACGTTCGGTCGTGACCGTCTCGTATAGGGTTCAATCGACCATACAGTCCAGGAATCCGCCCGGTAGAATCTGGGAATATAACCGAGCCACCAGTTGTTAAAGGAGCCAGTTCAATCAATAATCCTCCATGGCGAGGAACCCACTCACTCGCCAGCCCAGCACTATATCCTGGCGCTGCAGCAAAGATGGTCATAGGTAAGTGCGTAGAATGTAGGTCAAACTCTGCTTCGCCAGCCACATCAGTGCTTACACGCTTCCAAGTTTTGTTGGGAAACAACGCCAATACATCAACCCCCAAGATAGGCTCAGACACAGAATGAATGGTAATAGTAGCCTCCGCCGGTGTGAGTTCAAATCTGGCAGCCGGAATTGTCAAAACCAAATTTGATTCGTCAATAAGCGTGTATTTTGGTTCGATGCCGGCAGTCTCTCGGGTAGACTTTATGATTAAAGAGACCCCATCGCCTCGCTTTTCCATCATATATCTGCGGTGTTCGGACCCCGGAATACTACTTACAGATAGACGCCCAAAAACTGAAGCAAGTGTCTCATTGCGGGTTGACTGTAGCGAGTTCATCATCTCAATGGTCATACCATTGGGAAGTTGACCTGGCGAATCAATTTCCAGACGATCCTTAAACATTGACAGTCTGATTCGGCTGGAATAAATCGAATAGTCGCGATGAATCACTGCATTCACTATTGCCTCAAACACTGCAACCTTGCTGTACTCCGGTAAATCTTCGCGGGCAGGAGTTTTTTGCGCAGCAACTCGCATATTGCGGACTACAAAATTGACCGCATCGAAAATCTGTTGAGAAAGTGGGCCTTTAATTTCTTGTGCGTCTAGCTGGCCTGAGGCACGATCCTTGCCTCTATACATTGTTGCCATAATCATGGCGTGAGGAAACCACTGTTGAGGAGAGTCAGTGCAAAGGAGTATACCTGCTACGGTAGCTCGATATGCATCCGTTTCATCCACTGCGAGTAGCCCCGAATTCATAAGGGCCCTAGTAGGATCACTCTGTCCCTCTGCACTTAGCAGCGGTTCCCATAAACGCTCATTCAAAGAGCCGAATCCAGTTTCAGGAACAATCTGCTGGTCAAACCGCAAGTATCGGCTCTTTGAACGGCTTTGTGAAAGCCGTGGCTTCTCATCGCCACTGAGTTGACGCTTGCTTCCACCCACCCGGATGAATGCGCGACCAGAACGTTCGTGGGCAGAATCTCCCTGTGGTACCTCCACGAGTAAATAGGCTTTTCCATCAAGTACTCGGTGATAAATACGAACTCGAATAGGGGGCTCTATTGAATCGCTACACACATCAGACAGTACCTGGTTAAGGGCGCTCAACTTTTTTGTGGACAATCCCTGAAGTTGGCCATCATCGGAAACCCCACAAAGAAGCACTCTGCCGTTTGCGTTAGCGAAAGCTATTATCTCATCAGCAAGATCCTCTCGTCTAGGGCTTTCGGGCTGATCGCCTTTGAATTTGATCTGTTTAAATTCCCAGCGATGATCTTCCCCTATCACCAGGCGCTGACGTATCTCCTCATCCGTAATATTGCCACTAATCTCAGTCTGCATTCAATGTTGTTCTCTTCCAGATAAAATGTAACCGTAAGTAATCTATTGAGACTGTACAGGATGTTCTGCAACTGCTTGACGAAAATGAATTGAACCTGATTGTTCCTCTTAAGGGCACTGTAGTGGAGCCCCTTGCTGGATTCCTGGATCCGCAAGGCGCTTAATTGTCTGTCACTCAATACAATGACACAAACCAGACTGATGAGAATCTGATCGAAAGTAAACAAGATGCGTCTACTATACACGGTGCATATTCATGGTTCGAACTCCCGACCTGGGATACGAAGGCCGCTCCCAACTGGTACAGAAAACTGTTCGGGTGATCCATCAAGGATCAAAAAATACCGATGGAGTCTATTCATCATATCTGTAAACTGGACAAACACCGGCTGAATAATGGATCTCATGAACACAAGGATTCCTTTATACTGAATTCCATTCGTCACCGTTGATGATCTCGATGGCGTGCTAGTCGAAGCTACAATATCTGGGGCCAAGAAATTCTGGATTCAGCTTTTGACCTACAGGATGTTGGTCGTTTGCTCTTCATCCTTAATCCGGTTGGTATACCCCTTGTTTCGGCCACCAAGCTCTCGCTGTCATCCGAGGAACAACAACATCATTCGGATTCCGGCGCGGATTCATCTACGGTTGAAGTCACTTAAGGTCCCGGCACGGGCTCACTGGTTTGCCGCTCCATAATTACTTCAAACTGCTGAAGTGAAAAGGGCAATTGAGGACTATTATGTAACAGTCGCTTAACCTTATTTTAACAGCCAGGAGACACCAATCTGGAAATCCTCTAGTAAAACGCGACTCACAACCATTCTATTTTCATGACGAAGGCTACTTTTTCGATTCTTGCCTCACTCCTAATTGCTGGCTCTGTGTGTGCTCAGAATACCATAAGCGGGATCGTAACCGACGCGGAGTCTGGTTTACCTCTCCCAGGTGCTACGGTCATTCTTGTCGGCACAACCACGGGTGCGGTGACAGATGGCGATGGAAACTACAGTATTAATAACCTGCCCATGGGTACTTACACTATTCAAGTTTCCTTTGTCGGATACGAAACAGTATTGCAGCCCATTACGCTCCAAGATGCCGATGTCACGTTTGATTTTGCACTTCAAGTGTCAAGTCAGGCACTTGAGGCCCTAGAGATATTTGCATCAAGAGCCTTAAACCGGCAAACTCCGGTCGCCTATTCAGACATTGAAAAACTCCAGGTTGAGCGTGAGCTAGGCTCTCGCGATGTCCCGCTAGTTTTGAACACGACCCCCTCCGTCTATAGTACCGCTCAGGGGGGTGGAGCTGGGGATGCACGTGTGAATGTACGTGGATTTAACCAGCGGAATGTTGCGGTCATGATCAATGGCGTACCGGTAAATGATATGGAGAACGGTTGGGTGTACTGGTCAAACTGGGATGGTGTTGGAGATGCAACTACCTCAATCCAGTTGCAGCGGGGGTTGTCCGCAGTGAATCTGGCGACTCCTTCTATCGGCGGAACACTGAATATCCTCACGGATCCCGCTGCGAATAGACGGCGGGTAATGGCAAAACAGGAATTTGGAAATGACGGATTTCTCAAATCAACCGTCTCTGCTTCGACTGGTTTGATTGACAACCGCTATGCATTTACAGTGAGTGGAGTTAGAAAGTCTGGCGATGGCTATTATGACGGCACATGGACAGATGCGTGGGCTTATTATGTTGCTGCTGCGTGGAATATCAGCGCGAAGCATAGGATAGATTTATATGCGGTTGGAGCACCTCAGCGGCATGGTCAAAACCTTTATCGGCAAAACATTGCTGCCCATGACCATGAGTATGCCCGTACAGTCTTCGAGGCAGATGGGCTGGATGAATTAACGATTACAGAAATTCTGGAGACATTCCCTGAAGCTGGATGACGCTGGAACCAAAATGTATCCCCTGTTTCCTCTTCGTACACCGTCGAACAGCATAACGGATTTGGCACCGTTCACCGCAACTCGCGGAACTCCATCAATGAGCGCGAAAATTTTTTCCACAAGCCTCAACTGAACCTAACATATTTACCCAGCTATCGGATCGGTCACTCTGGTCAACCGTCGTCTATTACTCGGGTGGCAAAGGCGGAGGAACAGGAACCCATGGACGGATGCAGTGGAATTCTTCAGGTCCATCGCGTGTGGTTGATTACGATGGCACAATTGCTACAAATCAGGAGAACGGCGAATCACAAGGGGTTCTGCGGAACAGCCACAATGTGCAGTGGACGATTGGAACAATCTCGAAATTGAAGGTCGAGATGACCGAGACATTAACACTTGAAGCAGGCGTTGATTGGCGTACCGCCTCCATTGACCATTATCGAACGGTGCGTGACTTGTTGGGCGGGAGTGGATATCGGCGTTTTGATAACGATTTTTGGGGGGACAGCGGCAAGTTGCTCCAGCCGGGAGATCGATTCAATTATAATAATACCAACAAGGTTGACTGGCTAGGTGGGTTTTTACAGGGTGCCTATCAAAGTGGCGGTATCTACGCCTATGGGATGGCAGGATACTCAGCCATCAAATACTCCCACGAGGATTATTTTCGGGATGCTGGTGACGGGACCACTTTTACCATCGCTACGGATCGGATTGGTGGATACCAGATCAAAGGTGGTGCTTCCTATTTGGTCAATGACATGATTTCCGTGTTTGTGAATGCAGGACTGGTATCCAAGGTGCCGATTCTCGATGGGGCACTGAATGATATCACGGGTGTTTTGAACCCCGACCCCCAGAATGAGCAATTCCAAGCAATAGAGGCCGGGATTTCTTATGTGTCCGCGGATCGCACATTGAATTCCACTGTTAGTTTGTACAACACCGTATGGAACGACCGCACAATCACACGTTCAGTATTGGAGCAAAACGGAGATGATGGCTTGATCAATATCCTTGGGTTGAATGCATTACACCGCGGGATTGAAGCGGAGGTGGCCTATCAGCCGCTACGTTCTCTTCGCGCAGATTTAGCACTGTCCATCGGCAATTGGCGATATACCGATGATGTATCTGCGAGATACACACCGGATCGTTCAGATCCTTCCACCCAGGAAACTGTATCGCTTTACGTGAAGGATGTAAAAGTGGGAGATGCGCCACAGACTCAAGTCGCTTATGCGATTAGCGTTTTTCCTGTGAGGGGAATGTACGCCAAAATAACTGGACGTTCCTACTCAAACTACTATGCGGATTTTGATCCTTCAAGTCGTACGGATCGTGGCCAGTCGGGACAACCTGTCTGGAAGGTGCCAGGCTACAATATATTCGACATAAACCTTGGATATACGATTCCCCGCCGTCTGGGACCCGGACAAGTTCGCGTATTTGCCAACGTGTTCAACCTATTTGATTCGTTCTATATCCAAGACGCAACAAACAACTCACGCTTTAACGCTTTCCGTGGAAATGGTACGGGAGCAAACAGAGCCGATGATGCGGAAGTATTTCTCGGACTACCACGCTCCTTCAACCTCGGATTGCAGGTTACACTTCAGTAACCTAGCTGGTTTTTCCGCTGTTCGTATTGAATAGTATTATTTTGTTTTCACTAAAGTCCGGGATTTCTTGGCGACACTTGGGTTGGTTGTTCCAGTTCAAATGACGCAAGTTTGCTCCTTGCGATGGTCAAACAAGGTCCCAGTCTCTTCGGTCTCAGGACAACCCAGACCCTACCCGCAATGCGAGAGAAAAACGTCAATCGGTTGATCCGCCGTACCCACAACCACCTCGGAATCCTGTCGCTTAGGACCAAGTCCCAGAGTGTACCGCATCACTGAGTCAATAAAACTGTCTTGCATGATAATGGGTAATTTAGACGGCTATTCACAGAGCTTGGGATTTTTACCGGAGTTGTGCAATGGTCTTCATCCTGTACATCTAAGTGCCCGAAAAAAAGACTGGCTGCGGATTTTGCTAGCTATTGAGTAATTGCCCCCGAGCCCATGGCCATGCCTCCAAATCACACGGCCTGAATCACCTGAATCCGATTCCTACCAGTGGGTTTGTACGATGCTCATTCCGTGGGAGTATTGCTGCCTTATTGATCCCGAAAGCGAAAAAATTCTCGAGCATTTGTGTAGCAGATGTTCTGCACAACTTTGCCAAGCCAGTCCAGATCACGCGGAATCTCACCTCGGTCAACCTGCGTCCCAATCATATTGCACAGGATACGCCGAAAGTACTCGTGTCGCGGGAAAGACAGGAAGCTCCTGGAGTCAGTCAGCATGCCCACGAAGTGACTCAAGAGCCCCATGTTTGCAAATGCAGTTAGCTGCCGCTCCATGCCGTCAATCTGATCCATGAACCACCATGCGGTTCCAAATTGGACTTTCGCCGGGGTGGGATGCTCACAGAAATTGCCACACGTCGACGCAAGTACCTCATTGTGTGCCGGATTGACTGAATAGAGTATTGTTCTTGCCAATTGACCGCTGGCGTTCAGACGATCCAGGAAATTGGCAACCCCCGTCGCAATAGCAAAATCACCGATCGAGTCATAGCCGCTATCTACTTTTAGTGCACGAGAATTATTATTGCGTAACGCAGATAGATGAAATTGTTGCGTCCACTCTGCAGCATGATCCATTTTTGCCAATTCATACAACAGCCAACTTTTGAACAACCTAACATCACTTTCAGGTGGCGCAATGCCACGCAGCGTGGCAGCAAAGATACGCTGAATATCAGCGCGTTTATAATTCTCAGCGTACAGTTGCTCCTCGCCGTGATCACTGACCATGCATCCACATTCTGCGAAAAAATCATGACGGACCTGCAACGCTTCAAGTAGATTATCTGGAGAAGTAATATCCAGGTTTGCCGCTTCCCCCAGAGCGGAAACATAGGTGCGCCAAGTGCCAGGATCCGCAATCTGAGAAGCCCTATCCGCTCGAAATCCAGGAACAACTACCAATCCCCCTCCTTCTTCCGCAATTGCGGTATGAGCAGATAGATCTTCAATTGGATCATTGGTAGTACAAACAACCCGTACCTTCATACGCTCTAGCAGCGCACGACAACTGTAATCCGGGGTTCTCAATAATTCGGTACACCGGCCAAATATTCTTTCAGAGGAATCGCTATCCAATATGTCCTCAATTCCGAAATACCTTCGTAATTCCAGATGCGTCCAGTGGTAGAGAGGATTCATGATTGTATGAGGAACTGTACGCGCCCAAGCATCAAACTTGTTTCGGTCTGCGGCAGAGCCGGTACAGTAGTGCTCCTCAATGCCATTCATGCGCATCGCTCGCCATTTATAATGATCCCCTTCCAACCACGCCTGTGTTAAATTTTCAAATCTTCGGTCATCTGCGATATCCTCCACTGGCAAGTGACAGTGATAGTCAATAATGGGCATCTCAGCTGCGAACTCGTGATACAGCACCTCTGCTGCCGGACTCCTAAGCAGAAAATTCCGGTCAAGAAATCGTCTCATAGATCATTTGGCTTGTTACTCGGTCAAATCTCGTAATTTCTCTCTGAAATACCTATACTCTCTTGATGATTCCTACCCGACAAATTGGACCGATCATTACGGCTCCGCCCCTCTCGGCAGCTCAACGGAGGCTGCATGGACGTGCAGTCGTGCCCGGAAGCGATGCGCTTCGCACAGTTGAGCTTTTTGATACACGCGGGACCATAAATAGATACCAGGAAGTGATCACGGCTGGCAATTCTAGCTTTGAGTTCCTACGCATGGCGCGTGTTATACTTGATCCCGCTGCACCAAGCTACGAACCCATAGAGGTTACCCTACCACCGGATGCCGAGGCTATATTCTACGTTAACCGTGGTAAAGCAAATATTGAATCCTCTACCGCATCTCATGCACTTGGCATGGGAGATTTGGTCTATGCCGGCATTGGCGATCGCATTCTAGTTAGCGCTCCGGAGGGAATCTGTGATATTAGTGAGTATCGCGCAGTCCACTGCCACACCCGCTACCCCACCGTCCTCGTACGACACGCTGACATTGAAGGGACTCCCCTGGCAGCAGATGTCGGGGCAAAACGCCCGATGTCCAAGCGTACCGTCTATAAACTCGTTGATCAGAATATTCAAGCCTGTCGGTTGCTTTTTGGGGACACCTTCATGGGGCAGCGGGGAGGAGTAGGCAGCTATCCACCTCATTTTCACGGTCCGGATGGACCTAGTGGACTAGGGTCGGAAGCCAAAGAAGAAATTTATCACTTCCGCTGCACTTCGGATATTGAAGGGGATACACCCTATGTCCTCCAGAACTGTGCACGCCCTCCGGAAAATGTGAACACCTATGTGCATGTTTTTGATGAGCAGGCCATCAACGTGACACCCAACTACCACGATACTATAGCGCCACCGTCGGTAGATTTTATGTTTGTCTGGTGCCTTGGGGCATTCACTGAGAATGTTCGGGACTGGTCAGCCATTGTAACACGCCCCGGATACGAGGACGAATGGTAGGTCGACTAGCCGCACTCCTTTTTCTTCTAACCGCGAGCTGTACGCGTACAGGCGTTGTTGAAACCATCAAACTTGGTCATGGGCTGGACACCAATCATCCAGTCCACCACGCCATGGTCTTCATGCAAGAAAGACTGGACAGCCTGTCCGGTGGCGCGCTCCAAATCCAGATTTATCCAAGCCAGCAACTGGGCACCGAACGACAACTGCTTGAACTATTGCAGCTTGGCAGCCTGGGGATGACGAAAGTGGCCTCTGCCGTACTCGAGGGATTCGCACCGGAATACAAAGTGCTCAGCTTACCCTATATATTTCGAAGCGAAGCGCACCGCTATGATGTTCTGGGCGGACCCGTTGGACGTCGGATTCTGTTGTCCAGCGAACAGTACTGGTTACGCGGACTTACCTACTATGACGCCGGAAGTCGGAGCTTCTACACAAAAGACCGACCGATTCACTCACCCGAAGATCTTGAAGGACTTAAGATCCGTACGCTTGAAAGCACAACCCAGGTTAGAATGGTAAATGGTCTGGGAGGATCAGCGACTCCCATTGCATGGGGAGAACTTTATACCGCACTTCAACAAGGCGTCGTTGACGGTGCGGAGAACAACCCTCCCTCGTTCTACACCTCCCGTCACTATGAAGTATGCAAATTTTATTCACTTGATGAGCATACCGGACTCCCCGATGTACTGCTAATCAGCACCATAGTATGGGATCGGCTTACGCCAGAGCAGCAGTCATGGGTACAACGCGCGGCTGATGAATCCGCCGAATATCAGAATGTACTGTGGAAGGCCGCTACCGAAGAAGCGTTGCAGAAAGTGCAGGAAGCTGGCGTAGAGATCATTTACCCTGACAAGGAGCCCTTTGCCGCACGTGTGACCTCACTCTACGATGAATACCGGGAAGCCCCCGAGATCTATACACTCATTGAGCAAATCCAGACAACCTCTTCCTGTGATGACTCTGAGGCTTGTTGACTGCATATCAATGACCTGGCCATGAATAATCTCAGTCTCTGATGGCTCATTCTCGTAAATGGCTTGACCGCACTCTTGCTGTACTTGTAGCCACACTTATGGCCGCCTTAGTACTGGACGTGCTCTGGCAGGTCTTTACAAGGTTCATACTTCGAGATCCCAGCTCCTGGACGGAAGAGTTGGCACGTTACCTGATGATCTGGGTGGGGCTTATTGGAGCTGCATACGCTGCCGGTCGGAGAATGCATCTGAGTGTAGATCTCCTGTCAGGTGCTCTAACTGGCAGTCGAGCACATACTTTACGCATTTTCATTGAGTCGCTGGTCCTCGCATTTGCCTTAGCTGCTCTTTTTGCGGGAGGAATGCGCCTTGTCTGGGTAATGCTGAAACTAGGCCAGACTTCGGCAAGCCTGCAAATCCCACTGGGATATGTCTATCTGGCCGTCCCGATCAGCGGGCTGCTGATTGCGTGGTACGCAATACTTGATCTAACTGACGCAGTCAAGGGCCTGCGCCATGGAAACAACTGAAATTGTTGTACTGATAGTGAGCTTTGCCGGAATGCTCCTGCTGGGCGTTCCGATCGCATACAGCATTGGTCTAGCCACGCTGGCTACAATGCTAGTGACCATGGGAACCTGGCCCGCCCTGACCACACAAGCACAGCGAATTGCCACAGGCTTTGACAGCTTTGCATTACTTGCGATACCGTTTTTCATATTAGCTGGTCAGATCATGAACCGGGGAGGTATGGCCAGGCGATTAATTGACTTCGCCCGTTCACTACTAGGCCTGCTTCCAGGCGCCCTGGCTCATGTGAATATTTTGGCTTCCATGCTATTTGGAGCCATATCCGGGTCAGCTGTGGCCGCTGCATCTGCAGTCGGTGGAATCATGACTCCCGAGATGGAGAAAGATGGGTACGAACGCAATTACTCCGCGGCTGTCAACATTACCTCGGCAACCACCGGGCTTCTGATCCCTCCAAGCAATATTCTGATCGTCTATTCGCTCGCCAGCGGCGGTGTATCCATTGCCGCACTTTTTCTGGCGGGTTACCTACCTGGGATCCTGGTGGGCCTTTCGCTGATGGCTGTAGCTGGAGTTATTGCACTGCGCCGCAAGTACGGCGCCGCACAAACCATGAATATCCGGCAAGTTTTCTGGAAATTTCTGGATGCCATTCCCAGCCTGACATTACTCATCGTTGTGATGGGAGGGATCGTTGCTGGATTCTTTACTGCAACCGAGGCCGCCGCAGTAGCCGTACTATATGCACTGATTCTCGCGCTGATCTATCGAGAAATCTCTTTTCGAGACCTCCCCCGCATCCTCATTGATGCTAGCGGCACGACAGCGGTCGTTTTGCTCCTGGTTACTACTTCGGTTGGGATGTCATGGATCATGGCTTACGTAAACATCCCACAACAATTGACCGCATCACTCCTGGCATTGACGGATAATGGTATCATCATCCTTTTGCTCATCAATGTGATCCTTCTCTGCGTGGGAGTCTTTATGGATATCACACCTGCCGTACTCATATTTACACCAATATTTCTACCCATTGCAGTCACACTGGGAATTGACCCGATTCACTTTGGAATCATTATGGTGTTGAATCTGTGCATCGGACTTTGTACTCCCCCTGTAGGTAGTGTACTTTTTGTTGGGGTCGGTGTAGCTGGAACAAGGATTTCCCGTGTGACACGCCCCCTCATGCCCTTTTTTATTGCAATGATCATAGCGCTTATGGTGGTCACATATTTCCCAGACCTTAGCCTATGGCTCCCCAACCTTTTCCTAAAATAGCAGGCACTTAAGTGACTATACCTCTCGCGAAGTCTCCAAATTGGGTACTTTCCAGAAGGAGTCTCCACCTCTTATTGCTACGCTAAACCTGGAGTGGATCGTAGATCTGCTCTCATACAGCCCCGCAAGGCGCAGGACGGCTTTTCACTAAGAGAAAGCAAGGGGATCGGGGACGCCGAATTGATTATCTTCGTGCAATAAACGCAAAAACGAGGTTCTCATGCCATCCAGGACAATCGCAGGCGATGATCAACCGGAGGTTTTTCGTAAGACTGAAAGGATTTTGCAGTTCGGGACCGGGCGCTTTCTGCGAGCATTCGCGGATTGCTTCATTGACGAAGCTGTAACCGCCGGACACTATGACGGTCGTATCGTCATGGTTGCTTCAACACCCAGCGGGCGGGTAGAACTCCTGAAAAACCAGAACAATCGCTACACTTTGTGGACACGGGGGTACGCCGAAAACAAGCCTGTTGATGATTTTCGTACAGTCACGGCGGTCAGTCGCGTGTTAGCGGCAAGCGAAGACTGGGGCAAAGTGCTTGCCCTCGCACGGAGTGCTGATCTGAAAGTAATTCTTTCTAACACTACCGAGATCGGCCTTTCTCTACAGAAAGGCGATGAGTTGGCATTTCCACAGTCTTATCCCGGACGACTTTGCGCACTGCTGTTTGCGCGTGCAGAGTTTTTTGACTATGCCTATTCAAACGGTGTTGTTATTCTGCCCTGTGAGCTGATCGACAATAATGGTGACCTGTTGCGCAGTCTGATCATTGAGCAGGCACGCCGCTGGAAGCTCGGAACGCGCTTTCAGGACTGGGTACAGCGTGCAAACCTAATCTGTAATACTCTGGTGGACCGAATTGTCCCCGGCCTGCCGGGCAAAGCCGAACTGGATGCCGCCTTCGAACACCTGGGATACCCTGACGAGCTGCTTACTGTTTGTGAGCCTTACCGGATTTGGGCAATCCAGGGGGACGAGACTCTGCGCTCCCGACTAGGCTTTGCTGAGGGTGCTGACGAAATTGTTATCGCCCCCGATATTAGCCCCTACCGCATCCGAAAGATCAGACTCCTCAATGGAGCGCACACACTTTCCGTGCCTGTAGGACTCCTTGCAGGATGCCAAACCGTCCTTGATAATATGAATCATCCCGGGGTAAGCACTTTTATTGAGTCCCTCTTGCGACACGAAATCGGACCGGTACTCCCTGTGGATCCAGATACCGTGAATCCGTACATAGACGAGGTACTACAGCGTTGGCGAAACCCGTACATGTATCACCGACTGATTGACATAACACTGCAGTCAACAACAAAGCTGCGACACCGAGTTGTTCCGACGTTGCTTGATCACTATGCACGCTACCCCGATGGACCCACCCCAGAACGCATAGCATTCGGGTTTGCCGCCTGGCTCCGGTTCATGCGGGGCACCTCGCAAGCTAGTGGCATAGTGCAGGGCGAGCTGAAGGGGCAATTATACCCCATCTATGATGACCACGCAGCGCGATTCTTGAAGTGGTGGCCGACTGACACTCAAATGATTCCCAACTTTGTTGAGGATGTGTTATCCAGTGATGACCTGTGGGGGATGCGCCTCAGTGATCTGCCAGGTTTTGCGAACACCGTAAAAAATTATCTCCAGACGATTCTTCGTCATGGTATTGAGTCCGCTCTCAATGGCACCGAGGCCGAATAATTACGTTATACGTAGTGCTTCGTAGCGCCTTCCATGAGTAGAGACTTTCGACTATTTAATACGCTAACCGGCCAAGTTGAATCCCTGATTCCAATTGAACCTGGTCATTTGCGCTTCTACAGCTGTGGACCGACCGTCTACTCCTATGCACATATTGGAAACTTCCGCTCTTTTCTGACGGCAGATCTCATATTGAGGACCGCACGGGCGATAGGCTGGAAAACCACTTATGTGACGAATATCACGGATGTTGGGCATCTGACTGATGACGATACCATGGATCCATCCGGGGAGGATCGTATGGCACGCGCATTGCAATCCAAGGAAGGCCAACGGTTCGCCAATGTCTGGGATCTCAGTCGCCACTATTCGTCCGCCCTGCAGTCTGACTGGCTTACCCTGAACCTTCTGGAACCGGATGTTCAACCTCGGGCAACCGAGCATATTCGAGAACAGATTCAGACGATCGAAAAACTACTGGCCTGCGGCGCCGCATATCAGACTTCATCCGGCGTCTACTTTTCCGTCGAAAGTTTTCCGAACTACGGCAGTTTGTCGGGCAACAAAGCAGCCGAAGCGCTCGAGCTTGCGGTTCGGGACGTCGTTGTGGATCCCGAAAAAAAGGATCCACGTGATTTTGCGCTGTGGAAAAAGGATGCCGAGCACCTCATGCAGTGGTACAGCCCCTGGGGGTGGGGATTCCCTGGATGGCATATTGAATGTTCAGTCATGGCCCAAGCCTACCTTGGAGAGCAGATTGACCTGCACGCTGGTGGAGAAGACCTGATCTTCCCTCACCATGAATGCGAGATTGCCCAGGCGGAAGCCCTGACCAAACGCCCGTTTTCCAGGCATTGGGTGCATACGCGTTTTCTTCAAGTGGAGGGGCGCAAAATGGCCAAGCGCCTCGGGAATTTTCATACCGTGAGAGAGTTGGTGAACGATCGCGGCGTCGCACCTCTAGCCTTACGCCTTGCTCTAATTAGTGGACAATACCGCAAGCCTTTTAATTTCACTTTTTCGACACTTCGGGATAGTGAGCGACATGTAGCGCGATTCAGCGAAGCGTTTAAATTAGCCCACGGTGCTAGAGATCGTGGACATAACGCAGCGTCAACAGTTGGAGAAACACTGATAGACAGATATCAATCTGTCTTAAATGCCCTACTGGACGACCTTAATACTCCCGCCGCAATTGCTCAGGCACTCGATGGGGTACGTACCATCCTCGGCCATAAAGATCAACTGGACAAACGGGCTTATAACTTTATGCGTGGAATTGCAGACTTGCTGGGAATTGTACCCTTTACAAAAGAAATGTCCGCAGATCCCAATGAAACGAAAATTCAATTAGAAGCACCTGATACAGACCCTCTCACAACCAGGATTGAAGAGCTTATACAGGCGCGTTCAGAGGCTCGCAAAACACGCGACTTTACACTTGCAGACAAGATTCGCGATGAATTACTGGCTATGAACATCGAAATCAAGGACAGCCCAAACGGTACTTCCTGGCGCAAAAAGAGCAATATCTAAATACCATGCATTTTCAACACATCGATCACAGTGAAGTAGGTGGCGGACTTGGACGTATGATGGACCGGTTCATGGCTGAAGGAACGCTAACCGGGGATGCAGATGAAGACGCGTTCATCGCTGCAAGTCCCACGGCCGCCCTACTCGGCCTCTTGTATGATCAACGCGTACGGGCCGAGATTGCCTTTACGGGCGCTAAACGATTATATGACCGACTGGGGCACCTGGATCTGGAAACAATCGCCAATATGGACTCGGAGGCACTGCGTGATGTTTTCGCTCAGTCGCCCGCTGTACACCGGTTCTCCAATAAGATGTCTGACACAACTCAAAAGGTTGCACGTGTTATCGTAGACGAATATTGTGGCAACCCTGAGCAGCTCTGGAACGACGGCGCGCCCATCAAAACCGTTGAGAAACGCCTGAAGGCCTTGCCAGGCTTCGGTCCAGGCAAGTCTGCCAAAATTAAATACGTTCTGCACTACTTCGGCTTCCGCGACTTTTCTGGGGAATAAAGACCTGGCTAGTCATTTGTCCACTTGACTCAATCGCAATGGACGCTTGAACACAACTATAATTGTATATAGTTTTGCATATAAGGAAGTAAAAAAGACGCTGGTTGAGAATGATCAGAGGTACAAGGAAAAGATTAGTGATGTCCGTATTACTGCCTCTACTCTGTCTGCTGTCATACTGGCAGAGCCTCAACGGCGACTATAGCACTTACCAATTATTGTTGGCCTCGGCCATCGCAATATCGGCAGGCGCCGGGCTGTTTCTGTACACCACGATCGTCCGAAAGGTTGAAAGCGCTGGTAAAGCCTGGGGATTGTTTTGGATCGCTGCCACAATCTTAGGTGCCATTGGACTTACAGGAGTTATAGGAGCTATAAATATTGAGCCATGGGGCTTTCCTTTAGTCTTTTTCACGATTTGGGCTCCGATATATTACAAATTGTGCACGCGAGATGATGGAAAGGTGAAGCTTAGCTTTTTCAAGGCGCCGCAGAAATCACAGTGCAATTGATTCCGGCTATGCTTGCATTGGCTGATTCGTGCCTGTGAAGGTCCCCGCGGTCCTAGGGGCTGTCCAGCAACAAGGCACGGTTGGGCTAAGGTCACACGATATCATCTTTTCCCCGCCGATTATTTCTAAATTGACGACACCTAGAAGTAGGAGCCCATGGGAACGTCCTGATATAAACTTTAAGAGAGAAAGTTCTATCGAGAGCGTGTTCGCTGTGCCAAAAAGCAGGGTCATTATTTTCCGTTATCGAAAAACTTAGGAGCCCGGAATCAGACCTAAGTGGCGAGTCGGACACCCCTTGCAAAGGACTCCTGACTTCGACAGTTTGCAACTCTCTGAAGGCCAAAAAGGC
>JAPPGC010000022.1 GCA_028875125.1 Bacteroidota bacterium
ACACTAATTTTAACTGTCGTCAACTGTAGTTTTAATTGTCGTTGGACACAGCCGGGAATCTATTTGTGGGTTTTGCTTTCCTAGGATCTTCAAGTAGTATCTCCGCACATGATTTAGCTCGCAATTCTTTCATAATCAAACCGCAACAATCATGATTCAAACCTTACTAGGGGGCCGCGTTTACGGCCTGTGTATTCTTCTGGTATTGTTTTTGGTAACAATCCAGTCTGTACACGCTCAGGACCACACCGTTAGCGGAACAGTCGTGTCCGCACTAGACAATCAACCTCTGCCAGGCGCTTCGGTTTTAGAAACCGGCACGCTTAATGGTACCGCAACTGACATCGACGGACTTTTTGCTCTTGAAGTGGGCAGTCCCACTGCTTCACTCACGGTCACATTTGTCGGCTATGTCACCCAAACCATTGATATAGAGGGAAGAAATGATATCACCATTTCCCTGGAAGAAGACACTGGCTTGCTGGAAGAGCTGGTTGTTACTGCTGGAGGCATTGAGCGCAGGGAGCGTGCAGTGGGGTATGCTGTAAGCGAAGTTGGCGGTGAGGATCTGCGAGAGATCAGGGAAAATAATGTGGCCAACGCGCTTGCCGGCAAGGTCGCCGGTGTTATCGTAACCAAGCCTGCCACAGGACCTGCCGGCTCTAGCCGTGTGATCATACGTGGGGCCTCCTCTCTGGGAGAAGACAGTCAGCCACTTTATGTCGTTGATGGTGTGCCCATTGATAACACCACCTTGGGTAGTGCAGGAATGTGGGGAGGGACAGACGGTGGAGATGGTATCGGATCCATTAACCCCGACGATATTGAGAAGATGACGGTTCTTAAGGGGCCTGCAGTTGCTGCACTCTATGGCACACGCGCAAAAAATGGTGTGATTTTAATCACGACGAAGAAAGCTACACCGGGCTCGGGGCTTGGTGTAGAGTTTTCAAGTAACACGACATTTGAAAATGTTCTTGTGAATACTGACTGGCAAACCCGATACGGGCAGGGAACGCGAGGGGCGAAGCCTTCGTCGGAAGATGAAGCACTTTCGACGGTTGACCAGGCTTGGGGACCGTCACTAGACGGGGCCCAGACAATTAGCTGGGACGGTACAAACCAGCCCTACAGTCAGGCTACTGATGCAGTAAATGCATTCTACAACACGGGAATTACAAGCACGAACAGTTTAGCACTGACAACCGCTACGGCAACGAGTTCTCTGAGAATAGGGCTTTCGCACCTGCAGAACGAGGGAATCAGCCCGAATTCGGGATTGACACGTACTACGCTTTCGCTGCGTGGCGGCTCGCAGTTTGGTTCTCGTCTAAGTGCGGACGCTAAAATCAATCTCGTTCGTGAGTTTGTCAATAACCGGCCCAGACTCAGTGATTCACCAGGGAATGCAAACTATTCTGTTTACCAGCTTGCTCCAAACGTGGATGTGGAATCCATGCGATGCCCCCCAGAGGATGAGGCTTGCACAGAATCAGGAACCGACGTAGATGGCCGTGAATTGCATCGCGGTCTGTTCGGTAATATTTATCAACAGAATCCCTATTGGGCAGCCCATCAGTACACCAGTTCCGATGAAGATCGGCGTGCGATTGGTTTCGCATCTCTGACCTTTAAGTTTGCTGAGGGGATTCATCTAATGGGGCGTTTCGGGGGAGATACATACACCACCCGGCGAACGGGAATTACCCCATGGGGAACCGCATACAGTCCGCTGGGAGGCCAAAACGAGCAGGAATTTCGTATTACTGAAGTCAATACCGACTTCCTGCTGACGGTAGATCGTGAGTTGACCAGTTCAATTGCCTTGCAGGCAACCGCTGGTGGTAACATCCTTTACCGGGAGCGCGAGACACTCACGCTCAGCGGTGGAGGTGGTTTCAACGTGCCGGGGCTGGAAGTGGTGACTAATCAAAATACACGGTCACATGGCTATGGGTTCAACGAAAAGCAAATTAACTCACTCTATGGATCCGCTGAGTTGGCATACAATGATTACCTCTTTCTAACTTTAACCGCACGAAATGACTGGTCCTCAACACTGCCAGTGGATAATAACAGCTATTTCTATCCATCAATTAGCGGTAGCTTCGTATTCACTGATGCACTTGAGGTACCGGAATGGATCAGCTTCGGTAAGATCCGTGCTTCGTGGGCCGAAGTAGGAGGGGATACGAATCCATATGCGCTTGCACTCACCTATGGACTCAGCGGTAGCCATCTTGGCCAACCGCGCGGGCAAATTGCCCAGGGAACCATTCCACTGGCCGACTTGAAGCCTTCGAGTACAGTGGGAATTGAGGGAGGCTTTGATATTCGCTTCCTTGACAATCGGTTTGGTTTAGACCTCACTTACTACACACAGAGTGCCACGGATCAGATCCTGTCCACGACAATTTCGAGCGCTTCGGGTTTCGGTAGCCAAGTGATCAATGCCGGTGAGATTTCGAACAAAGGCTTCGAAGTACTTATTACAACGACTCCTGTTCGTCAGGGGGACTGGCGCTGGGATCTAGATGTCAATCTTGCAAGAAATACGAGCGAGGTCGTGGAACTTGTGGAGGGCCAGACATCTTTGGTGCTCGGCGAGAGCCGCCATCGTGGCAATTATGTGACCGCTGATGTGGAGGAACCGTACGGATCTATCAAGGGCCGCAAATATCTTCGGCAAAATGTACCTGCCGGTGGTTCTGATTGTGACGCAACCGGCCCAATCGTACATGACGCTGACGGGCTACCTATGAGGACCTCCGATCTGTGCGTGCTGGGCAATGGCACACCTAAGCTCAGTGGAGGTATTCGGAATGGAGTACGGTGGCGAAATATGTCACTCAACGTGCTCTTAGACATGCGTTTTGGTGGTGAACTGTTCTCCGTCACTAATAGTGCAGGGTACGTTAATCGGCTTCACAAGAACACCCTCCAGGGGCGTGACGTGGGTTATATCGTTGGGGATGGTGTGAACGAAGATGGCCAAGCCAATACAGTTCAAGCCAATCCGCAGGATTACTTTGGAAGAATTGGTGGTGGGACGATCGGTGAGGAATTTGTCTATGATGCGAGTTTTGTTAAGCTTCGTGAGTTGCAGCTTAACTACAACCTGCCATCTCGCCTATTCTCTCGCACCCCGATCAAATATGCTTCCATTTCTCTGGTAGCCCGGAATCTCTGGTTACTCTACAGCAATGTGGACAACCTTGATCCTGAATCTCTCTACAACAGTACGAATCGGGGCATTGGCCTTGAACACTCGGGGGTGCCGCAGACACGCAGCATTGGTATCAACCTCAATGTACGTCTGTAGCCTTAATCACACCCGACAAACAAACCGGACAATATCCATGATGACTAATATGAAACGACTTCCAGTACTGGCTGCGTTGATTCTATCTCTTATGATTGCCTCTTGTGATTCTGGCTTTGAAGAGATGAATGTGAATCCAACACAAGCCAACCAAATTGACCCCAATTTCAAGTTGACCAATATTCAACTTCGAATAAGCGGTGAGCGCTACGAGAACTGGCGGACCAATCTGATTTACAGTTCCGTCATGATTCAGCACTTTGCCACATTACCCGGCTATTGGGCGGGGGATAAGTATACCTACATCGGGTCGTATTCCGCAGCAATGTGGGATCGATATTACCCCAACATTGCAAGGAACATTGAAGACCTGTTACAGCAAACTTCTGAGGATCCTGCAGACGCCAATCTCCATCATATCACGCAGGTCGTGCGTGTGATTATGTATCATCGACTTACTGATCTCTATGGGGATGTACCATACTCGGAAGCAGGCAAGGGCTTCCTAGAGGGTATTACACAGCCGAAATACGACGCTCAGTCGACCATTTACCCTGATATGCTGGCTAAACTGGAGGCAGCAGCTACAGGACTCAATGGCTCCAACCAGTCCTTTGGTTCTGGCGACCTGATGTATCAGGGCGATGCAGACAAATGGCGTAAGCTGGCTAACTCACTCATGTTGCGGTTAGGGATGCGACTCGTCAAAGTCGACCCCGGTGCTGCACAAAGCTGGGTGCAGAAGGCAATTGCCGGTGGGACAATGGAGAGCAACGACGACATCGCTTACATTCCACACAATGATCCTTCAGGCTGGCGGAATGGTAACGGTTCTGTGTTTCTCGCAGATAGATCTCCGCGATTGAGCGAGTTCTTTGTTAATTGGATGGTGGGTCATAGTGACCCGCGTCTGTACGTCTACGGACAGAGTCCCGTTGCTGGCTCAGATCCAGTCGGAATGCCGAACGGACGCATTACCGGTGGATCAGATCCCGCTAATGGTATCGAAAATCATTCCAGTTGGGTAAGCTGTGACTCAGGGGCCGAGCCGTACAGATCTGGATCAAGGAGCGAGCAGACCAGGTCTTGGAGCCCATAGAACAAGAGCTCTTTGGTGGACAACTTGCTGATCGAAAGGTTCACCCAGTACTGGCATTGTCTGCTGAAGCCTGCACCGAACAGATGGGGGCTGTTGGTCCGTGGCAAGCTTTGCTGCCCCATTTTAAGATGGAATTCACTCCTAGCAGCGGAGAAGAGCTACAGACCGAATTCTTTGTGGCCAGGGAGAATGCGCCAGCGGTTGCGGAAGTTCTTCGCGGAAAGTCAGATCAGTTGAATCCGCTGCTCATGATCAGTGAGGTGCGCTCAATCGAAGCAGACGACCTGTGGATGAGTACAGCATATGGTCGGGATAGTGTTGCTTTTCATTTCACATGGTATCAGGATTGGGAAGGACTGCAAGCGTTATTGCCTACGCTTGAAGAAGCATTAAGTCCGTTTGATATAAGGCCTCACTGGGGCAAGAATTTTGGGATGGAGCCGGCAGTGCTTCGTTCACGCTACGAGAAATTGAATGATTTTCGCGCACTGGTGAATGAATTTGATCCGTCTGGAAAATTCAGAAATGCCTTCACACAACGATATCTATTTGGGTGATCTATCCATTGCCGACAATAGAAATCAGGATGATATAGCTGTGGGATATCCGGTATACGTCGAGTGCAAGTCCCACGGCCATATGCTACAGGGCTACCTCAGTGCCTAGGTCTTCCTGTCCGGCCTGTTCTTCCATAAAGCCGGCCACCACTGGGTCTTGAATAGCAGTGCCCACCGACTTGAAGAAGGTAACGTCTGAAAAATTGGTGCGGCTTTCTACATTGCCTATCAGGATATCCCCTAATTCAGCATATATGTGAGACTCGTCGAAATTCCCCCGGTTGATCGGTACGATCAGATCCTCGGCTTCCCCTCAATGTATCCGGCCTTGATCACTTCGTCGCAACCTTCTCCTATATGCGTCTAGACACGCTGAATGGATCCAAACACTATTTCAAACACCAACAACAACTTCATGAACCATTTCGGAAAGATCCCATAGTTCTGCTGCACACAAGGCAGCAACTCCTGCTGGCAGGAGATATAAATGTTGTATATCTTAAGCAGTAGGGGTATGGGAACCGCCGTTTTCTTGTTGGAATTCGTCGCCCCAAAATCACAAATCTAGGGCCGCCCATCCCTTCGTTTGTGGTCTATGGAAACGATACCTCGCGGTGGAGATCAGAACCCTCAACAACCTCAGTACTCAGATTCATCAACCAGAAGTAGAATCTGCAAATGATCAATACTTTGTTTTTCAAAAATCTGATTGGGGAACGTTGAATGAGGCTCCTCAACTAAAAGTAGTCGATCATGAATGTGATCGAGGGCATTTACCTAGCCGGAATCGTAGCTGTTCTTGGCTTCCTCTTTAAGTTGGCAGGCGACTTGAAACACGAAATCAAGCAGTTGTCCGGGCATGTAGCCCGGATTGAAGGCTTCCTAAAGGGCAAATTCAGGACGCTGCAACCACAATGAAATAGTGAACCCAACACCCAAGCTACTTACTGGCAAAGCCCCATCTGATTGCGAGCGTGATACGCAATCCGTCGGGCTCACAGGATGGCAGGGCTTCCGAGCAGGCCTATATGACTAAAGTCAAGTTGCCCACGGGCGCAAAACGGATTGGGGGCTTGTGACGGTTATGGTGTTTGCATCAATCGTCATGCTAGGTTCATGCATTGAATTCATGTCCGGGTTTGATGAGACATATGAGAAGCTTCAATCATTGCAATGGCCCAAGCCTCAAGGGCAATACAACTCATGACCAATGACAACATGCCTGCTGAGATAAGCGAAGGCAGGACGATCCTAAATCAGATGTGTACGAGCGAAAGGCTGCGGTTGCAAAAACGTAATCCGAAGTACGGACCTTGCAGAAGACTTGGACAAGTTCCGTGACGATGTGGCCCTCATGAACCGTAACCTAGAAGAGGTAACCAAGAGGATAGAGCGGCTACTCTGTCACACTATCAATCCACCCTCGACAACACGCCCGATGCAAAGCCAGTCGCTTGATTTAGCATTCCCCCCGCTCTTCTTATTCCAGTTGGTGTGCATGGCCGTGTTCTGTCTGCTGTCTGTACGCACTTCTGTGGCGCAGAATATATATAGCACTCAATACAATGTGCTGAAGGCCCTGTATGCGGCTACCGACGGGGACAACTGGACGAACAACAGCGGCTGGGACACGACATTGGCAAACCCGACTGGGGATCAGTTGGACGATTTTTTTGGAGTAGATGTAGACGGCAGTGGTTTGGTTACCTCGGTTGAGCTAGCGACTAACAACCTCAAAGGGTCAATTCCGGCCAAGCTGGGTAACCTCTCGAACTTGGCATGGCTCGAGCTCGCTAACAATGACTTAAGCGGGTCGATCCCACCTGAGCTCGGCACCCTCTCAGACGTATACTATCTAACGCTCTCTAATAATGTACTCAGCGGGTCGATCCCGCCCGAACTGGGCCAACTTACGCAGGTGACAGACCTCCGATTCGGCGGGAATGATCTGACTGGGAAGATTCCGTCGGAACTGGGCAACCTCGTTAACCTGAGAGTGCTGGAGATGCAGGACAACGATTTTTTCGGCAAATTGCCTTTAACTATGGTGAATCTGTCGGAGTTGATCTACCTGAGTTTTGGAGGACAGGAGCTTTGCGCTCCCGAGACGTTTGAATTTCAAGCGTGGCTGGACGGTGTCGGCACGGTAAACGGCGAGACCTGCAATCCCTTAAGGAACATTCCTTCGCACACTGGAGCGAGAATTGGGTGTAGTGGCGGGAAGGCGGCCGAATTTGAGTGCAATAATATCGATTTGCTCTCCCATCTGTCGAGAAGAGACGTGGGGGCAGAGTCCGGCATTCTGGTTAGTGATATTTGGGGGTGGACAGACCCCGAAACCAATCAGGAGTACGCGTTCGTGGCAAAAGAGAACAGTGTAGCTATAGTCGACGTCACCGACCCGGTGAACCCGGTTTACTTGGGTTCGCTTTCATCGCATGATCCAGAAGCCGTGGCCATTTGGCGTGACATGAAAGTATACCGCAACCATATGTTCGTAGTCGCAGACGCCGTTGGCCATAAAAATGGCATGCAGGTCTTCGATCTCACGCAACTGCGCGGCGTGGATTACGCTAGCCTTCCGGCCACATTCACTGAAACTGCAAATTACCAGGAAATTGGGAGTGCCCATAACGTGTTTGTGCATGAAGAGACAGGCTATGCGTACCTGGCGGGAAGCAGGGGCAGGGGGGCCCGGTGCGGTGTCGGGCTTCACATTGTAGACATCCAGGATCCAATGAATCCGACTTTCGCGGGCTGTCACCACGAGCCGCAAGTAGGTCGCTCTTTCAGCCCCGGATACGCGCACGATGTGCAGTGCGTCATCTATCGCGGTCCAGATGCATCGTATTACGGCAGAGAAATCTGCGTTGCCCCCAGCGAGACAGCAATCAACATTGTAGACGTTACCGACAAGTCCAATTCGGTGTCGGTGGCGATTATGAAGTATCCACTGAGCGCCTATTCACACCAGGGATGGTTTACGGAAGACCACCGATATTTTATCGCAAACGACGAGCTGGACGAAGCCAACTTCCGTGACAGTTTTAGAGGCTCACGGACGCTGTTTTGGGATCTGAATGACCTGGACGACCCAATCCTTTTGACGGAGTATTTCAGTCCGGAGAAGACCATTGACCACAATCTGTACGTGCGCGGAAACTACGTTTACCTAAGCAATTACGAATCGGGTCTCCGGATCCTTGATATTGAAGATGTTTCGAATCCGGTTGAGGTTGCCTACTTCGACACAGATCCTGTCTCTAACAGGGTTTCGTTTGAATACGGGGCATGGAGTTCCTATCCCTACTTCAAGAGTGGCATTGTAGTGGTAAGCAGCATGGAGCAGGGGCTGTTCGTACTGCAACCTACGATGCTATCCATTACTGCGAACGAGCAGGATGAACAGGTGCCGGAGGCCTTCGTCCTGCGCGGCAACTACCCCAACCCGTTTAACCCATCAACGCGCCTCCTTTTGGACTTACCAGAATCGGCCAAAGTGACGATTGATGTAGTTGATCTTTTAGGTCGTAAGGTGCTTACGCTGAACGCTGGCACCGTGGAAGCGGGCACAAACAAGACGGTGATGCTAGATACTGGACGTTTGGCGTCGGGAACCTATTTGTACCAGGTTATAGCTCAGTCAGCGTCAAATATGTATACTGGTACAGGCAGGATGGTGCTTGTGAAGTAACTGCAACAATGGCCGAGTATGTATTCTTGGCCATTATTCAATACTTGCCACACAAATTCAATCAAACCTTAGCAGGATGTCCAATAAAACAAAAAATGGCGTCAAAATTATACAAACCCAGTAATTCTAGAAGCTACATTACCCGCTTTCGGTATCGGAGGTATGCTCGTCGAATTCTTGCTGTTCCGGGCAGACTCCATCGGGACAAGTAATGTTGAAGTAGCTGAGGGCTTTGTCAACATGGTGCTGCCTGTGGCTGCCGGGATTCTCGGATTCTGGTGCAGAAACGGGTCTAGAAAGAAAGATGCCGGTTAGGACGATAGCGAACTGGAGAATCGAAACGTGTTTCGTAGCAAGGATGACAAGAGATGATATGGCTATGGGATATTCGGTATACGTCGAGCGCAAGCCCCTCGACGTAGTGCTACAGGGCTACCTCAGTGCCTAGATCCTCTTGCCGGGCCCGCTCTTCTAGAAAGCTGGCAACCACTAGGTCCTGAATAGCATTTCCGACCGACTTGAAGAAGGTAATCTCTGAGTCATTGGTGCGGCCTTCTACATTGCCCATAAGGATATCCCCCAATTCAGCATGAATGTGGGACTCGTCGAAATCACCCTGACTAATCGGTACGATCAGGTCCCCTGCTTCCTGGAGGCACGCCTCACGCTGATCCACAACCACCTTGGCGTCTGCAACTGTCTGAGCGGGGATTTCAGTCATGTCAGGCCTATAAGAGCCGATTCCGTTGATGTGTGTACCCGGTGCGATATGTTCGGCCACAAAAACGGGAGTCAAGGATGTGGTAGCCGTGCACACAACATCAGCTTCGGCAAGCTCCTCTGGTGCCTCGGCGCTTGTGGCTTTTATACAAAACCGTCGTGCTGCTCTTTTCACGAATGCCTCTGTATTCTCAGGGGAACGGCCGAAGACAAGCACCTTTTTTATCGGTCTTACAGTACATATTGCTTCCAGTTGTGTGTTCGCCTGGACCCCGGTGCCAAACATTGCCAGAACGGATGATGATGGGCGAGACAGGATCTCAGTTGCCAGTCCTGCCCCCGCACCTGTTCTTAGAGCTGTGATAAATTCACCGTCCATGAGGGCGAGGGGTGTGCCCGTTTGAGCGTCACTAACCATGACGATTGCATGGATGAATGGTAATCCACGATCGGGATTGTCAGGACTCAAGTTAACGACCTTCAGCCCGACCTGTCCATGATCCGGAGAATACGCAGGCATGAATAATGAACGTCCGCCATACTCCTCAAGCGGCATGTTCATGCGTACAGGTACGCGTGCACGTCCAGAAGAAAGTGCAATGAAGCCATCGCGCATCAGATCAACGGCCTTGCGCATGGTAATTGCTGACGCAATATTCTCCTTTGAGAGTACTCGAATGGTAGGCATGACAACGCTAGCGCAGAAGGAATCCGTTTTTCAGGGGATCCTTTGGATCCAGGACAAATTCGTGTTGCCCGGTTATGAAGGCGCGTCCTTCGATTTCCGGTATGATCGAATTGAATTCATTCTCTCCATGCGAACTGGTTTGCACGATTGTGCCGTTAAAGGAGCTGCCAATAATACTCTCGACTTTTATGCATTCCCCGACCCCGATGAGTCCTTTTTCATGTAGTACTGCAAGTCTTCCACTCACGCCGGTACCAGTCGGACTTCGGTCAACCTCACCATCCGCAAAGACGCAGACATGACGGCTGTGCGCATCTGTTGACTCGGGAGGGCCAGTGAAGATTGTTCCGTACAGGAAGCCCAAATCGGGTTCGGATGGATGGTCAATAGGCATGCTTGCCATAACGGCCTTCTTAATCATTTTACCTGCGTGGATCAACTTGCCGTAATGGGTCGGAGTAGTTTTCAGTCCTACCTCGCTGACAGATACATATGCATAGTACGCGCCACCAAAGCCTATGTCATAGAGAATGGGTCCGAATTCAGGTACTTCGACAGTTTGATTGATTGTATAGGCATGGGAGGAGACATTTCTGAACCGGACGGATTCGACGGTACCGTTTCTTACACGTGCCCATGCGGTAACCGGTCCGGCGGGGGTATCAATTTCTATCTGTGTTTCGGGTTCTGACATTGGCAGAACCCCCGTTTCGACTACCACTTTCGTTACGGCAATTATGCCGTGGCCGCACATTGTGCTGTATCCCTCGTTGTGCATGAAGAGTACTCCAAAGTCGGCACTATTTCGAACCGGTTCGGTAATCAGACATCCGTACATGTCTGCATGTCCCCGAGGCTCCCACATGAGGGCGGTGCGGAGTGCGTCATAATTTGTCTCCAGATCTCGCCGACGGGCCAATATGGTATTGCCCGCTGGTTGTGGGTAGCCCGCGAGGATTACGCGCAGGGGTTCTCCTTCGGTATGCGCGTCAATACACCTGATCACGAGACCATTCGGCCGCCAGTCATTTGCTGCATCAAAATTGAGTTTCATTGCATCGCAGGAGAATAATCCGTTACCCTGCGTGTCAAACAGAAAACGCCTATCATCGGTTCAGATAGCGCCAGTGAAAAACCATTTCAAATGGGAACAGACTATCGTCTACGACCATTAGAGCGTGGTCGAAAAGTTTTTCGAGGCCAATTGCCAATCCTCATATTTGAACACTATTGAAATCATGATTGAAGTTCCCGTTACTTCCGCATTCGTATTGTCCCACACGGGGCCAGAAGTATACCGCGGTACAGCGGCACGTACTTTTTTGAATTCTCTTGATTTGTCGGCTGCTGATTCAATTCGGATGCAGTTTGAGGATACTTGGGACGAGCAGTGCGTGGAAATTTTGAACAGGAAGTATGGAGTACAAAAATACAGCCATGCATATCTGAGTAAGAACCCGTCCGCGCAAGTGATTCAGCTGGGGGGTGGACTGGATCCGTTAACGATTGATCTCGCAGAATGCCATCCGAAAGTTCGAATTTTTGATGTAGATATGGCCAATATGCCACTCAAAGCAGAGATCAACAAGGAGATCGGCGGTCCCGAAATTTCATTCCTGACGGCAAATCTTGTAGATGCGCCCTCCCTGACCGAAGTGCTGACTCATGCTGGTTGGCGACCGGATGCTCCGACATTGCTGATCTCAGAAGGGATTTCGTACTATGTTCCGAAGGAAATCTATCGCATTACGTTGAGTGTGCTCCGCACTTCGGGAGGTTGTCTGGTGTTTGAGTACGCCCTACCGGATGAGCTTCTGGTTGGTACTCCGAAGGCAGATTTGATCGAAGATTTTTTCACCCGATTTTCCGCCCTATTAGATTTACCATTCACTATGCAGCGCTACTCAGATTCAGAGGTTGGAGATCTTGCGAAAAGCATGAATGGTGAGGTTGAGGAAATTGTGAACCAGCATCAATTAGAGTTCGGCCGTCTTGGTAGGAACGAAATGCGCGAAGATCCAACCATGGGGGCAATTCGGGTTGCTAAGATCCGGTTTCCCTGATGTAACCGGTCGGTGGTAGATTGTTTGCGCTGCACCGCAGGCGTACTCTCAAGCAACACGTCCCCCGTATTTAGCAAGGGATACAGCGTTGCGTGGGCTGAAGTGAGATCACAACTAAACCTCCCCCTGGCGGGTGGTACTTCGCCTTGATTTGAATCTTCAGTCTCGCATGATCCTTTCGAACACGCAAATACTAGTGGGCTGTAATCCTGAAATCGGATCGTCGCGCTTGATCTGAGCTCAATACGTCAACGAAGTCACAGTCGAAGTGGCTGACAGAGGTCGTCAGCGTCTCTGTGGTTATTCCTGTTTCCACGACTGATGACCGCATTGTACCGAGGTTCACAAAGGATCAACTCGGTCACATACGGACGCAGCACCGAAGCAATCCAATCGGCCAATGAAGATTTTTCCAACGCCAGATATTTGGACCGTGAAGGCAGTTCAGTAACATAACGGATCAGCGCCTTCTCCGAAGTCGAAAACGTCCTGCAGAAATTACACGTCCAGACGAATTCATTGTCGCCAGAACACAGTTGCGTGTGTAGGGTCCTGCCTCAGTTGAAGCGCGTTGTCAATGAAAACGAAGATCCAACGAATTGAGAACAGCGAACGAGTATAATTGGCACCCGATTTTTCGGTAAATCCGTTAGAGTCGAGGGGGTGAGATTGTCCTTGCTGCTTGCCATTCCCTAAATTTGCTACATTCCTATCGAGATCATGTGAGGGGGCTTCGCTTATCTGATATACTCCTAGTGTGCCCAAGTGACGGATGCAGCCATGGATGGCCCCTTCGTCTGGGCACGTATGAGTTCCATAATCCTACGCGGGTGTTCATGACCACCAATCACAATCGACATACTTGGCCATACCGTTTTTTTCGACTGGAGGATCGTAAGGCGACCTTGTTCGGTGAAATCCGAGCCGGCTTTGCCACTTTTATGGTGATGGCCTATATCATCTTTGTCAATCCCAGCATCCTTGGTGGAGCACCTGACAGCATTGGCATGGTGATGCCCCCGGCTGCTATCCTAAGCCTGACATGCTTAACCGCAGGGATTATGACCATCTTCATGGGCTTGTATGCGAATTATCCATTCGCACTGGCACCGGGCATGGGACTCAATGCTGTAGTAGCATTTCAGCTGGTTGGACAGATGGGTTTAACATGGGGGCAGGCGATGACGGTCGTACTCATTCAAGGAATCATCATTTTCGTGCTTGTACTGACGCATTTTCGGGAAGCAATGATGGACGCCATCCCAGTATCATTGAAAAAATCCATTGGGGCAGGCATTGGCTTGTTTTTAGCTCTCATTGGGGCTGTCAATGGTGGGATCATTGTCACCACGGCCAGTACACCTCTTGCACTAGGAGATCTGAGTCAGGTTAGCGTGATCACATTTCTCTTTGGTCTCTTGTTGACAGTTTGGCTGATGGCTCGCGGCGTGAAGGGTGCAATCCTGTGGGGCATTGGCGCTACTACGCTTTTGGCTATCGCTCTCAATCTGATGGTAGCCGATGGGGCGGCATTTGGTGGCGGTGCCCAAGTTCCTACAGAAATCATTGGGCTCCCCCAGGGCATTTTTGGGACGGAGTCCATATTCGGTCGGATTGATTTCGGACTTTTTACTCAATTGGGAGTATTGGCTGCAATTTTGGCAGTGTTCTCTCTCTTGCTTACTGATTTTTTTGACACAATGGGCACAGTTGTTGGTCTGGGAGAAGAGGGAGGCTTTCTGACAGGGGAGGGCAAGTTGCCGGGCGTTAACAGGGTGCTATTGGTAGATTCGGTGGGTGCTGTATTCGGAGGCTTTGCCAATGTGAGCAGTAACACGACCTATATTGAGAGTGCAGTTGGTATTGTGGAAGGGGGGCGCACGGGATTGACAGCTGTGGTAGTCGGCATGCTCTTTTTACTGTGCATGTTCTTCAGCCCGCTTGCGGGCATTATTCCTGCCGAGGCTACGGCACCCGCACTCATTTTGGTAGGCTTTTTGATGATGAGTACACTTCGAGATATTCCCTGGAGGGATTATGAGGAGTCCATTCCGGCTTTTCTTACATTGCTTCTGATGCCGCTGACGTATAGCATTACCAACGGCATAGGAGCCGGCATTATCACTTACACAGTGCTCAAACTGCTGGCTGGCAAGCGCCATGAAATTCACTGGCTCCTCATCGCGGCGGCCGTCGCTTTCGTGGTTTATTTTGTGCTTTCTACCCAGGCATAGCAGCAAGAATGATACAAAACAGTCAAAAGCTGCTTCGCCGAAGATTCACCTGAATCTTCAAAATCCCAATACCAAAAAGTCAAATGATAGGAATACGGATTCTTGCAATTGCATTTCTACTATCCTTGAACACCACGACAATTGCTCAGACGATTGACATTTATTCAAGGCCTTTCCAAGCAGAACGAACTCGGACCTATGATGTGCTTCATTATCGCGTTCATTTGATCTTCGATGAAGATACCAAGTCATTCTCGGGCTCAAATACTATCACACTGACGCCCCTGAGCGACAGTTTCACAGAGCTCTCTCTAGATGCAGAAACATTCGTAGTGGATAGCGTGCAAAATGCAGCAGGGGAGATGCTTTCCTTCACTCAGGAGCCCCATAATCTCAAAGTCAGATCATCCAAAACTTACGCGTATATGGATACGCTGCGGTTCACAGTGTACTACCATGCGTCTAATGTAGACATTGATTCGGAGGCTTATGGCATGTCAGCGAGTTACGATCTCGGAATTGATTTCAAGGATGAGACGGATGAGAATCCGCAGATAATTAACACGCTCTCTTTCCCGGAAGGAGCTCGGCACTGGATGCCGAGCTACGATCATCCGAACGACCGGGCGTCTCATGAAACGCTGCTTACCGTCAGGCCTGAGTACAGAGCGCTTTCAAATGGGCGTCTGGTCTCTGTGAAAGAAGAGGAGAATGGATTAATGACATGGCATTGGCACCAGGAGTTGCCACATCCTACTTACCTGTACGTAGCAGTTGCCGGGCCATATGTCATATTGGAAGATTCCTTGCGCCAAATTCCGGTCAACTATTGGGTTTATCCGAAGGATGTCGACGATGCGATGCGTTCCTTTGAACGTACTCCGGAAATCCTGGAATTTATGGAGGAACTCTATGGTGTGCCCTATCCTTGGACCAAGTTTGATCAGATCACGATTCCCGGAATAGGGGGTGGGGCGGAAAGCACAACAGCAACGGTCCTCGGGCATGTGACTATCCATGACGAGCATGCTGAGCAGGACTACCCCAGCGACTGGTTGGTTGCCCATGAGGCGGCGCATCACTGGTTTGGCAATCTGGTTTCCTACCGTGATTGGTCACAAACATGGATAAGCGAAAGCTTTGCGACCTGGAGTGAGTATGCTTGGGCGTGTCATGCCCACGGAAGTGATGAGTGTTCGGTGAATCTCCAGGGCAAAAAAGATGCGTATTTCCGCGAGGCAAACGACCGCTATCGCCGTCCGGTTGTGTTTGAGCATTGGCAATATCCAAATCAAAACTTTGATCGACATACCTACCAGAAGGGGGCGGTCATTCTCGAAATGCTTCGAGGTATACTCGGTCCTGCAAACTTCAAGAGATCCATTCAGCGTTTTCTGAACGATCATGCTTTTCAGCCGGTGCACACGTACGATTTAATAACTGCAATCAAGGACGCGACAGGTCAGAATATGGAATGGTTTTTTGACCAATGGATTTACAGCGCAGGCCATCCTGAAATCACCGTGACCCAGAACTGGGACACTTTGGGTACGCTCACGCTAACAGTAGAACAATCACAGGATATGGTTTCTCCGTTCGTGTACAGAATTCCTGTTAATATTCGTATACACGCAGACTCAGGAGTCCAGGAAGAGCAGATCTGGCTATCAGAGAGGACCAACACTTTCGAATTTCAGATAGAGGGTCGTCCACGCTTTGTTCGCTTTGATGCAGATGGTACATTATTGGCCGACTGGTCCTTCAAGAAGGATGTTGCTGATCTGCAATACCAACTTGTTCAGGATGATGCTGCCGGGCGCCGACGGGCAGCACTTGACCTTGAAGCCCATGTGGCCCAAACCGAGGTACGAACAGGACTCTCAGACTGCGCAGCGTCAGATCCCTTTTGGAATGTCCGCAGGACTTGCTTAGATGTACTGTCCAGGAGTATAGCTGATAGTGATATCGGGTTGTTTTCTGAGTCTATTCAGGATCCGCACTCACGTGTTCGAGCTGCAGCAGTCCGTGGTTTAGGGGATTTGGGGAGCGAAAAGTACAGCGATTTGCTGATTGAATTTTACAGAAACGATACCAGTTATTTTGCTCGTGCAGAGGCGCTTAGGAGCCTTGGAAAAATTGGGGATCCTATGATTGTCCAGTTTCTGGAAGAGGCGGCACAAGACAGTTCGCCGCGTAATGTGATAAGATTAGCGGCTGAGTGGGCGCTGGACCAGTTTGACTGAACCTCACCCATCCTGGTCATTTTCCTCGCCAAGGATAGACCACCGGCTCCAAACCGTCCCCGATGCTACCACATTGCATCTGCTCTTGGTGAGCTGCTTGCGTATTACGACGCAATGCCGTGACATCAGTTTATTGGCGGGTTGTCAAGACGCGGATAAGGTCATATTCATGTACCAGACTGGTTGGTGATCTCCCGACATTATGGCCAGCCCCTATGGCCCCACGACATGAAGGCAAGCAATCCCCAAATTCAAGACCCGAACAGCGGGAGTGAGGTTGTAAGAAAATACCGGGTCTGACGAAACAGGTGTCCGGTTTCACTGAACACCGGAAACGCAGATTATCTGCGGTCAATAAGGAGTGAGCCAACGGCCGGACTCGAACCGGCGACCTGCTCATTACGAGTGAGCTGCTCTACCAACTGAGCTACGTTGGC
>JAPPGC010000107.1 GCA_028875125.1 Bacteroidota bacterium
ACATAGCGCCTCACTAGCTCTTCCTAGTCACGGAGAGCCCTACTATACCAGAATAGAACATCCAGAGAACAACATTCGCATGAAGCTACCAGATCCATTACGTTTTCCAATAGGCGCCCCCAAGTTGGGGGAAAGTTTGTCTGATGCAGAGCGTGGTGAACTCATCGATCAAATTGAGTCTGCACCGATGCTGCTTCATCAGGCAGTGGCCGGACTGACGGACAGTCAACTAGATACCCCTTATCGCCCTGATGGCTGGACTGTACGCCAAGTTGTTCATCACATCCCCGACAGCCACCTGAATGCATACATTCGTTTTAGATGGGCACTTACGGGGGATTTTCCTCGGATCAAGGCCTATGATCAAAATGCTTGGGCAGATCTCTCTGATGCGCGTTACGGTCCCGTTGAAGAATCGCTTGCACTTCTGGATGCGCTGCATCCTCGCTGGTGTAGACTTATGCGGGCGATGAGCACAAGTGACTGGCAGCGTGAGGTTATGCATCCAGAGGACGGCCTGCGGACCTGTGAGAACTTCTTGACGATTTATGCATGGCATGGTCACCACCACATTGCACATATCACTGGTCTGCGTGATCGGGAAAATTGGTGGTAGATCGTGGTGCGTGTGGAGTGCTTCTTGAGCACGCTCGTGGTCATGAGCATTTGCGAGCCAGGCACAAGAACTACTGGGATTTAGCTTGCTGGAAGAAGCGTCTCACAAAGCTAAAACAGAGATGTGTAAAGCGCTTGAATGATCATTCTAAACACCGGCTATTGGACACAAACCACCTGATTCGTGCCCGAGGATCCGGTGACAAGCAGCGGATCGCAAGTGCTGCTTTCTGGCGGGCATTATCGAATATTACCGTCAGAAACCCAGGCTACGTGTTAACAGAATTATTATTAGGGGAACAAGAAAGAATATACAAGCAACATATCCAAATGCCCAAGCGCGGTTCTTCACAACAAGTACCCCTAATAACTCCGACATACTCACGGGAATTCTTCGAATCATTCGCAAGGGAAGGAAGGTGATTACGCCACAACAATTAAATATGAGATGAGCAAGCGCTACCTGCAGGGCAGCGGCTCCCAATACACTGCCACCACTTGCCAAAACCAGTGAAGCTAATAGTGCCGTGACCGTCGTGCCAATGTTTGCACCCAGTACAAATGGGAAGATTTGTGATACGGTTACAATTCCTGCCCCAACCAAGGGCACCGTGATTGATGTTGTAATCGATGAGCTTTGCACCATTATGGTCACGAGCGTACCAAAGACGAGCGCAATCGGTGCAGGACCAAATAGGTATTTATTGATGAGTCGCTCTGAACGGCCGAGGAACAGCTTGCGCAGGAGTACCACCAGATAGCGCAATGAAAAAAACAGGAGTAGAACACCGAGTATCAGGACCAGCACACCGGAGTCTAGCATCAAAGCGACCAGGCCACTCACCACGGGCCCAGTCATCACATCTACAAAATCAAACAACTCAGTTCCGCCCACACCCGTAACCCCGGTGGCAAGCGCAGCAGACGATTTAGACAGAAAACCAAAGAATAACTCCAGGGGAAAAAAGATCGCGACTGCCAGTAGATTGAAAAAATCATGCACTGTGGCAGCCCCCATGGCCCTGCCGAATTCGTCCTTTCTCCCGATATGGCCCAACGAAACAATGGTATTCGTCACGCTAGTACCTACGTTAGCTCCAAGCACTATCGGAATGGCACCCGCGACAGTAAGCCCTCCGCCGGCTACGGCTGATACCGCCAATGAGGTTACTGTGGAGGAGCTTTGTACTAGAGAGGTTGCAAGGATACCGATGAAGAGGGCTATGAAGGGATTGCTTGTAGTCTGGATCAGTTGTTCAGCAAACCCCTCCCCTAGTAACTTCATTGATGTGCCCATAAGCTCTAGACTGACGAAAAAGCAAAACAGTATAGCGAGCAACCCAAGTAGCGGGAGCAATGGCGAGAGACGTTGGATTCTCGACAGGTTATTTCGGTCCGATTCTGTCATGGCAATAGAGTAGAAAAACGCCTGGTTCCTTACGCGGGGAGCCCGGCGTTACTTCGATACAACGGTGTAGAAATTTTATTTAAGGAGCGTCATTTTGCGGGTTAGGCTTTCAGTCTGCGTATTGAGACGGTATAGGTAGAGGCCGCTTGGCAGGTAGCTCGCATCGAACTGCACACGGAAAGTGCCTGCAGACTTCTGGTCGTCAACAAGAACTGCTACCTGTCGTCCCGTCACGTCTAATACTGAAAGGGTGACGTTCTGCGCACGGTCAAGGTCGAATTCGACAGTGGTAACAGGGTTGAAGGGGTTCGGGTAATTCTGAGTGAGTGAAATTTCAGAAGGTATTTCCGCTACAGAAACCTGTTCAATAGACGTCGGGACAGAGTACCCCAGTTGATCAAGCGCAGTCCATCCAAACAGCCAATTCTCGCGGCCAAAGGCGCCGATATAATCGGTTTCGGAGAAGAATTGATCGCCGTCAGGGTAGTCTGCCCTAGGGAGCGTAAAAGCGGGGCTATTATCGTGGGGTCTTGGATCAAGCATTCCTGTCCCCGTCGGGCCGCGATCAATTCCTCGTAACTTTGGATCTTCGATAGCATTTCCGTTGGCCTGTAGGTAGGTAAGTACAGCAGTCACAAAAGCGGGATCACTGCCTGCAATCCAGTCTTGGGGGGAGGTTCCGGAACCGAAATCCCACCAGATGTTGTGAGTCAGACCAAGGTCTCCGGTCTCAAACCGTTGGCGACTGTCCTCAGTCTTGGATCCTGTATTGTCAATGTCTTCAATTTGGATGGCATGTCCTCCCTTGTCCGTATTAAACTGTGTGAAGATTGAGTTATGATAGAATCCACCGGAATTATCTCGGAACATGAGCATTTCGCCGCGATCTGATTCAGGAGAAGCATCGGATCCGGGTCCAACGTACGTGACGTTATAGATTTTCGGGATAGCAAAGGGCTGGAAGTGTTCGTCGCCTCCTGCACCATCCTGCTCAGCAGCGGCCCCGGCTTTATCTGTACCCTGAAGTACAAACCAGAACTGTCCTTTACCGCGCCAGCCCTGATCCCAATCAATCGCATCGTCGGAATTAAAGGCGCTCACGAAGTACTTCAGATTGACGGTGCCTCCGAAGAATTCCACACCATCGTCACCACTGGCAAAGACCTCAATGTGCTCGAGAACTGTACCAGCACCCACACCTCCCAGTGTCAAGCCCTGGATCTCGTTGCCGTCCGACTCACCAATATTAATGCCGGTATGACGGATAGAGACGTAGCGCATAACACCAGAGTCATCATCATCCACGCTACCGCCATATTCTGCACGTGTATCCCCATCGGGCAGGAGTTCATTAACCCCCTCAACCTCCTTATAGTCACCTGCGGCATCACCTGGGTTGTTCGTTCCCGCTTGTCCCAGGATAACGATACCTCCCCAGAGGCCGCGGTCCGGGTCTTCATTGGTAAGCAAATCGGGGCTGGAGATGTTATCCTGGAACGCGGTAAAAATAATGGGTTGAGTTAGCGTCCCATCGGCAAAAATCTTGCCTCCCCGAGCGATCACGAGCGCGGAAGCATCTGGCCCCGTTCCCTCCTCAGCTTTTATAACAGTCCCGGCGTCAATGTGTAACGTCGCACCTTCTTCTACGATAACAAGGCCGTCCAGAATATAAACATTATCGGCGGTCCATCGAACTGTGTCACCTGCTTCGATGTCATGATCTGTTACCGTGACTTCTGGGCGAGACTCAACATCATCAAGTTGGGCTGCAGCTTCTCGCGAAGGGGCAAGAGTAATGAATACAGCAAGTAGAGCAGCAATAATCGTTCGCATAAGTTGTTCAACCCGTGCTTATGGGATTGAGAGTTATTCCCTGCAAGGAACAACCGGGGGAGGCTTTTCCCAAACCCGGTAATCAGAAGGCACATGTACTTCGGCAAGTACGAGGTCTGAGGGGGGAAGAGCTTGAAGGTGGTTCACGGTTAGAGGATCAATCAATGATATAGGTGATTCCGAGTCCAATCATCCTGGACCGGGAATACGAACTGTAGTCATAAATGCGACCTTTGAAGGTCTGGATCTGACGCACATCTGCGCCTAGCAAATTCTTAGCGGTGAGCTTGAGGCGCAGGTTTGCGGGCAAATCTTGCGAAATAGTTACATCCGGATCGCTCCTGGATTTTTCGAATACATCCGGGGTTGCGCCTTCCGTGACGGACAAGAGTCGATCACCGAAGACGGTATAGTAGACGCCAATCACCGTTCCCAGAGTGTAATTTTCGTAGCTTGCGCTGAGGTTGAGCAGGAACGGAGACTGTCCTTCCAGCGAGCGGGTGGTGCTGGCGTTTGGATCTGAGGCCCGGATAATGATCATCTCTTCCTCGGGGATATCCACTTCCGAGCGAACGAGCGAGAAGTTACCAGCAAGTGAAAGGTTCTTGATAACCGGTATGGTGGTCCAGATATCCAGCCGTTTGCGGGCTTCAAGTTCAAATCCAAAGACGCGGGCATGATCTACGTTCTGGAAGGACACAAAGCGTCCTTCCCCTACGTTGCGCAGGACCCTTTCAATGGGATCGTCAAATAGCTTGTAGAACCCACTTACAGCAAGGATTTGACCGGCGCGAGCAAACATTTCCCAGCGCACATCAAAGTTTGTTATGAGTGTGCGATTAAGAAGTGGGTTTCCCTCCTGAATATCTCCGCCAACAAAATTGAAGCTCTGAAAGGGTGCAAGCTCGCGGAAGGTTGGGCGAGCCAGTGTTCGCGTGGCTGCGAATCGAAGGTTCATACCCTCGGTAATCGCATAAATAACATTGATGGACGGAAGCCAGTCTGAATTGTCCAATAGGCCCGTTTTTAGTGAATCTGGCAGGTTGTGATCGAAGCTCTCCGTGAGCATTTCGGTTGTTTCCACCCTGACACCGCCGACTATTTTCAACTGGCGAGTGAGCGGTAGCTCAATCATCAAATAACCGGCAAGAATATCACGGGAAGCGTCGTAATTGGCACGGCTTGGTGAATTTTCCTGCAGATAGAGCCCGGCGTTATATGCTATGATATCGCCAACATTGAGCGTGTCCAACACGCCAATATTTTCAGTTGAGAAGTATTGCTCTGAATTCCCGTCAAAGTCCCTGTAGTCGACTTCCCGTCCTTCATGATATTCAAAGCGTCGTTGCCTGAACTCCCGCTCAGAGGTGTCGTAGCGTCCGCCAAATTTGACTCGTGCTCCCAATCCTCCCCATTGTCGAAAGGGGAGGGTAAAATCCAGAATAGCGCCTTGGCTTTTTTCGCTTAGATAACGGAAGTAACGTTGTGGAGGTGGTGCGTTGCCGCCTCCAAGCGAATAGGTTGTGTCAATACCGCGAGCACCTTCCCTAATGTTCTGGGTAGAGGAGAAGAATCGAAGATCAGGTTCTTCCTGTGAATTCTGTGCAAGAGATACCTTCCATTCAATTTGGATGGGCGCAAAGCCATGTTCTCCTCTGAATTGAAAACTTTGTAGGGCCCGCTCCTCGTAGTCCAGTGTTCGTGTAATAAATGTTGTGCCTCCGGTCTGGTCACGAAAACCACTTAACAATGTAGACTGGCTGACACCACTTTGTGTGCGGAGCACAGTGAATACCAATTCGTGATTATCACTGGGTTGGAAAGCTATTGAACCGGAACCGCCCCAGGTGGCTTCGTCACTTCCTTGGATGTTTTTGAATGACGCGACCTCTTTTGGATCTGCCTTTGTAATGATATCCAAGTCCGGGTCTGGGCCAAAATATGTCGTGCTAAATAGGTTTTCTATAGATGCCACATCTCCGCCAATAAGGCGCCATTGACTAAATACACCATCGTCATAGTAGCTATAGCTTCTGCCATAGGTGAGACTACCGGTCAGGCCAAGTGGTTGACCAAAGAGCATTAGTCGTCCACCGGCAGCGGCGGAGAAGCTATGATTGACGGGGGTAGAGGCAAAGGAGGGCGACATGACATTGTTGAACGCCCGCGAAAAGGCATTCAAGGTGTCGGCACGGGCTGTGCGAATCAGATTAGTTGTGCCACGTCGTAAGTCACGTAGGTCCGACTCGCGTGGCAATTGTTCAGTGGGATCCTTACTGTCGAGAACATCTGGTAAGGCACGCAGACCGTTGTCGTATCCAAGCCAGTCTGTATCACTGCCTGCGTAGGAGAGGAAGTTGTCAATACGGCTTGCCTGATCATCGTACGTCATTGACGCTGATACCTGCAGGGTAAATGATTCAGGGAAGGCCTTTGTCGAAACATCAACCAAACCACCACTGAAATTCCCTGGTTTGTCGGGTGTGAAGGTTTTCAGTGTTACAATGTTATCAAGGAGTGCCGCCGGGAAAAGGTCCAGCTGAAATGCTTTGCGATCCGGATCTGCGCTGGGCAAAGTTGATCCATTCAGTGTTGTGCTCGCATAGCGATCGCCTAATCCCCGGATATACACATAGCGGCCACCAACAACGGAGGCTCCGGTCACCTTGGTCATGGCCGCCGCCGCATCGCCTGATCCAGAGCGACTGATTAATTCAGCACTGATGGCATCACTTACAGCTACCGCCCTGGCACGCCCGCGCAGCAGGCCTGCCTCAGAGCCCTCTAGGACGGTAGCGGTAACGTGCACTTCGCCATATGAGAGGGCCTCCGTGAAGAGTTCAATTTCCAACCGGGTGATTTCCCCCGCGGAGACAACAACATCCTCCACCGTAACAGAGGTAAAACCCACATAGGAAAATACCAATGTGTATGTTCCAGGCTCAGCTACAAATTCGTACCTTCCGTTTAGGTCAGTTGCATCTCCGGTAGTTGTTCCGGCGATGACGGCAGTCGCTCCGATCAATGTTTCACCATTTTCGCCGTCAACAACAATGCCCGCTAGTGTACCGGTTTGGGCTTTGGCCGGAAGAGCGAGTAGAAGCAGTAGCATCGGAAGCACAACCATTAGACCGACGCTGCGATTGTGGGGCATGAAGAATTTGAGGCTTATGAAAATAGCTCTTCGGAGTAGTTCAATTCACGGGCGGGCAATAGGATGTTACCTAAATGCAAACGTGATGTTAAATTTTTGTAACACATGATTGAATCATCAAATCCAATGATTCGTTACGGAAGTAATTCCGCTATAGTTCGAGTCTCATGATGCGTGAAACAGCTGAGAAGAAGACCATTTTGGCTTCTTCCAATAATGGTGAATCCCAGGCATTGGACCTGGAAGATTTTTCCCTTTACAACAACCGGGAGCTGAGCCTGCTGGATTTTCAGTACCGTGTGTTTGAGGAGGCGCAAGACGAGGATAATCCATTACTGGAGCGCTTGAAATTCCTCTCAATTGTCGGCTCGAATCTGGACGAATTTTATATGGTCCGTGTGGGCGGTCTCAAGAAACAGGTCGCGAGCGGCGTGACAGATCTATCCATTGACGGCCGAACGCCAGTTGAACAGCTTTTGGCTGTGAGGACGGAAGCACAGCGATTGATGCAGACCGCACACGAATATCTATTTACAACCCTCATTCCCGAATTGGCAGCATCAGGCATACGGATTCTGGACTACTCGGAATTAACGGTCAGGCAAAAGGAGGAGGCTACATGGAAGTACGAGCAAACAATATTTCCGGTACTTACGCCACTGGCGGTTGACCCGTCGCATCCTTTTCCACACATTTCGAATCTGAGTCTCAATCTGGCTGTACTGGTAAGGGATGAGTTGGGGGGTGAGCGATTTGCACGGGTCAAAGTACCAAGACCGCTATCTCGCCTGATGCCGGTCATTTCCGAGCCTTTGAAGATCAAAGTAAATTCATCTACACGAAGAGTCTATTCTTTTGTATGGGTAGAACAAGTGATTGCGGCCAATCTGCAGTCGCTTTTTCCTGGGATGAAAATAGAGGCCGTACACCCATTCCGGATCACGCGCAATGCGGATCTGACTATTCAGGAACAGGAAGCAGATGATTTGCTGGAGACAATGGAGCAGGGGGTACGTCAGCGTCGCCTCGGTTCTGTACTGAGGCTTACAGTTAATCCGGACATGCCCGAACAGGTGCGATCAATTCTGATCGAAAATATGGCTACCGATGAGAATGATGTTGTGATAGTTAATGGGCCACTTGGGCTCGCGAGTTTGATGGAGCCAATATCTGAGATTGATCGATTTGACCTCAAGTATCAACCGTTCGTACCGTTTACTTCATTGAGGCTGAAATCCGAGACACGCGATGGAGATTTTTTTACAGTCGTGAGAGCACAGAATCATTTGGTCCATCATCCTTATGATTCGTTTTCGCCTGTAATAGAATTTTTGGAAGCCGCTTCGACAGATCCTAGCGTTCTCGCGATCAAAATGACGCTCTATCGCGTGGGAAGTCGATCCCCAATTGTACGGGCGCTCATGAAAGCAAGGGAAAATGGCAAACAGGTCGCCGTGCTTGTTGAGGTGAAAGCCCGCTTTGATGAAGCAAGCAATATTGGTTGGGCCCGGGCGCTTGAGCGGGAAGGTGTTCACGTGATCTATGGTGTCATCGGGCTCAAGACACACACCAAGGTAGCATTGGTGATTCGGAATGAAGGAGGACATATTCGGCGATATGTGCACCTTTCTACCGGTAACTACAACAGTGTCACAGCACATATCTATGAGGATCTCGGGTTCTTTACGATTGACCCGAAAATTGGCGAGGATGCCTCAGATTTGTTCAACTTCCTGACGGGTTATTCTGAAAAACGTAACTATAGCAAGTTGGTAGTTGCTCCTATTAATTTGAGAAAACGGTTCACTGAATTGGTTCGTCGCGAAATTGATCACTGCAAGGCAGGTCGCGAGTCACATTTGATTCTAAAAACCAATGCGCTCGTGGATGGAAAAATCATTCGATTACTCTATGAAGCATCACAGGCCGGCGTCAAAATAGACTTGTTAGTTCGTGGTATATGTTGCCTCAAACCAGGGATATCCGGCGTTAGTGAGAATATCAACGTGATCAGCGTTCTCGGGCGCTTCTTGGAACACAGCCGTATTTACTACTTCACAAATGGAGGCAATGAGGAGATTTACCTTGGGAGTGCTGACCTCATGCCCCGAAATCTCAATCGACGGGTAGAATTATTATTTCCAATTCAGGATGAAGAGTACGTTCGCTATCTCCGGGATGTAGTACTTGAATCCTATCTCCGAGACACCGTTAAAGCCAGATACTTGGATGTAGACGGTGTATATAGCCGACGGGATGGATCAGGCGAGAGGCTTGCGGTCCAGGAAGAGTTGCTTCGTGTTCGTGCTGGCTGGGTGGAGGAAGAGCAACAACATCCATGGGAACTCTTTTGACAGTCTGGTCCCCAGTTGTCTGCCTCGCTACGAGCCGGATCAACTTCGCAGGTGTTTCACGGTCGGGGTCAGGGATATAGCAGTTTGGTTTGCCAATCCCCAGAAGGCAGTCGATTAAATACTAGACGCTCGTGCAGTCGATTCTTGCGCCCTTGCCAGAACTCAATACTCTCGGGAATCACCCGAAATCCTCCCCAGTGAGGGGGACAGGGGATGTTTTCTCCAGGGTATTTCTGATTAAATCGTTGCACGTGCATTTTCAATTCTGACCTTTCGTTTAGCAGCGTACTTTGGCGGGAGGCCCAAGCCCCAATACGACTACCCCTGGGGCGTGATTGAAAGTACGTTTCACTTTCATCCCTAGTGATCCGCTCAACGTTTCCCTCTATTCTTACCTGGCGCTGGAGCGTTGACCAGTGAACAACCAGGGCTGCCCGTGGATTAGAATTCAGTTCGTTTCCTTTGCGGCTGTGGTAATTTGTGAAGAACACGAAACCGCGTTGGTCTACGCCTTTGAGTAGAATAATTCTGGCACTCGGAACCCCATCTGGTGAGGCAGTGGCGAGTGTCATGGACTCAGGGAGATAAATATTGGCGTTTTTCGCTAGGTCAAACCATTCCTGGAATTGAATAATTGGATCTTTATCGGGGCTTGCAGCCGGTAAGTCCTGAATGATTTCCTGGCTGGTCTCCACAGACATAGGCATATGTGGATCAAGGCTCATAAGATAACCAGATTAGGTATGGTGTTAGACGAGTGGAACCTGATTAACTGCGGTCTGTTGCCGGCGAGATACCCACAACGTCGCAAGATTCGAGCAGACACTGAGCCACTCTTAGGCTATTGAATGGGCTTGATACACGAGATTGCCATAAAATGACGAGATTAGTAGCGTTGGACACAAAAAACTGGGACACGCACGCGATACTACGGTTTTTTTGTGAAGTAACCCTTAGTATCATACCTCTCAACTGACACAGGAAGCTATCATGCGCAACTTTTGGATGAACCTGCTGGCCGTAGTTGTCGGCTATCTCGTAATGGCTATTGGAATCGGAGTAATTTTTAGTGTGGCCTACATAGTATATGGGCGCCGAAGGGGCGTATCAACCGGACTCCTGGGATGTTTCCGCAGGCTGGGTAATCATGACCATCGTAGTCGGCGTCTGTGTTGCTTTGGTGGCCGGTAAGGTCTGTTACCTGATTGCTCGTAATCACACTGCTACCAAGTACCTGATTGCCCTGGTCCTAGTATTGGGGGTGGTTTCTGCGATAATGATGATGATTGGCGGTGGTGGCGGCGAAGAGGTTCGTGACTTTGCGCCATCAGTTTTCGAGGCAACTGAGAAAAGCGTTCAACCTGTGTGGTTGAGTTGGCTGAATCCGTTAATTGGCGCAGCCGGGGTTGCTGTCGGGAGCGGTCTAGTGAAGATTTTTAGGGATCGATAGCCTGACAAAGGCCTGCTGGCCGAGCCGAATGCAGGCAGTAAGCCCGTTGTTCGTCGTACGGACGCGCTCTCGGTGCTGTTCGAAGGAGTAATTTATACCTGGTGAGGATTGTCAGCTTCCAATTTCTCAGCCCGATGTACGTTGATGCTGACAATGGAGATACGACGGATTTAGTGCTGACCAAGATTGTTCGGTGATCGAGTTAGCTTCAAACTTAACTGGTTCCGACAGTTTTGATACAGGATTGAGGGATCATGCGCATCAACATCCACTATCGGTTGATGTACGGCAAATGGTTATGGACCCTCTGGTTTGGAAAACTGATCTTTCACAATTCGTTGTGTGTCCATAGCAGGGCGGACATAGCCTTGGTCCGGCTGTAGCGGGGGAAGCGTGATTTCCGGTATCTCAATTCTACTGTAGGGGATTTGATCAAGAAGGTGGGCAATGCAGTTCAGCCTTGCACGGCGTTTGTCATCTGCCTCAATGACCCACCAAGGAGAATTCGGAAGGTCTGTGTGCAGAAACATTTGGTCTTTTGCTCTCGAATAGTCGGTCCAGCGAGCTCTTGATTCTATGTCCATGGGACTGATTTTCCATTTTCTTGTCGGGTCCTCAATCCGACGTCGGAATCTGCGTTCCTGCTCTTCAGCGCTTACGGAGAACCAGTACTTGATCAGTGTGATGCCGTTCTGAATCAACATACGTTCGAATATGGGACATTCCCGCAGAAATTCCCAGTACTCCTCTTCAGAACAGAAACCCATCACACGCTCCACGCCAGCACGATTGTACCAACTGCGATCAAAGAGAATCATCTCGCCAGCGGCCGGCAGATGATTTGCATACCTCTGGAAATACCACTGCGTTTTTTCGCGCTCTGTGGGTTTGGAGAGTGCTACTATGCGGCATACTCTGGGGTTAAGTGGTTCTGTAATGCGCTTGATGGTTCCTCCCTTACCAGCTGCATCTCGGCCTTCAAACAGCACGACGATGCGTTTCTTGTTTACTTGAATATAACGTTGGAGCCGCGCGAGTTCTACGTGTAGTTTCGCCAGTTCTGTCCGGTAGAACTTTTTACCCAGTTGCCCGTTTTTTTGCGGGTTTCCCATAGATTTGCATGTACGTGGTGTGATTTTCTAAAATAAGTTTATTTGTTGTTTTTTGGCAAATTCTATTGTAGCTGTCCCATTTCTCCATTTACTACTATTTATCTGGCAAATGAGTAAACCTGATCAAAAACGTGATTATGGCTTCGAAACGAGAATGCTCCATGCCGGGCACGTTCCAGATGCAGTGACTGGTTCGCGTGCTGTTCCGATCTATCAGACAACATCATATGTTTTCGACAGCCCGCAATACGCGGCAGAGCTTTTTGATTTGAAGCAGTACGGCAATATCTATACGCGAATCAATAACCCGACCACCGCCGCGTTTGAGGAACGCATAGCTTCGTTAGAGGAAGGCGCAGGTGCAGTTGCTACTTCAAGTGGAATGGCTGCGCAGCTTGTTACTATGATGACGCTTCTGGAGCCGGGGGACGAGGTCGTGGCTTCGCAACACCTCTATGGTGGAACGCGCACACAGTTTGTACACACTTTTCGCAAGTTGGGAGTAACCGCCCATTTTGTGGATCCCGACGATTTTGATGCATGGGAGGCAGCAATCAACTCCAAAACGCGCGCACTTTACGCGGAGACGATTGACAACCCTCAAGGCAGCGTAGTGGACATTTCCCGCTTGGCAGCGCTGGCCGAGTCAAACAATTGTCCGCTGATAATTGACAATACGTTTGCAACACCGTACCTGTGCCAGCCGCTTAATCACGGGGCACACATTTCTCTACATTCAGCTACGAAGTTCGTAGGTGGCCATGGCAACTCTATTGGTGGGGTAATTATCGAATCCGGCCGGTTCGACTACAGTCACTACCCGACAATTGCAAATCCTTCACCCTCCTACCATAATCTGCGTTTCTACGATACGTTTGGCCTCCATGGTTTTTTAATGAAGGCACGTGTTGAGACGGTCAGAGATACAGGTTCGTGCCTGTCGCCATTCAACGCTTTTCTCTTGATCCAGGGACTTGAGACGCTTTCAATCCGCATGGATCGTCATGTTAAGAATGCCATGGCGATTGCAAGATACCTTGAGGATGATCCGAATGTTGAGTATGTGGCTTACCCAGGATTGGAAAGTAGTCCATACCATGAACTCGCCCTCAGATATTGTCCGCGTGGACCGGGAGCAGTATTTTCTTTTGGTCTAAGAGGTGCTGATCCCCGAGAGGCGGGAAGGCGCTTCATTGAAGCGCTTAACCTATTTTCTCACTTGGCGAATGTGGGTGATGCACGAAGTTTGGTGATTCATCCAGCCTCAACGACACATCAGCAGCTCTCCGATGAAGAGCTTGTAGCCAGCGGCATTGATCCTGGCATGATTCGTCTTTCAATTGGACTCGAAACAGAAGAGGATTTACTATGGGATCTAGATCAGGCGCTGCGTGCGATTTGACCAGCCACTCGTTGCTTACAGTTGAACAGAAAGCAGAATACCAAGCCCCGTCCTTGGTCCGTGGAACCCTCGGATCTGCCAGCTCGGTTGCCATCGTGGGGTTATCCACGAAGCGGCAGAAGGCCAGCTATTTCGTTGCGACTTTCCTGAAGAGTAGAGGGATAAAAATTATTCCTGTGCATCCGAAGGCTGACTGGATCCTGGGAGAAAAAGTTTATCCAACATTGAACGATATTCCTGAACCAGTGGATGTGGTGAATGTATTTCGACCCGCACACGAATGTCCGATTTATGCAGCGCAAGCCGTGGATATTGGCGCCAAAGTTTTCTGGCTGCAGCTAGGGCTTTTCAATGAGGAAGCGGCAACGATCGCAAGCGCTGGAGGTCTTGATGTTATTATGGACCTGTGTATCAAGATGGAGTACGGCCGTTACGATGGGACGATGCGCTTTCTGGGGATGAATACAGGCGTACTAACCTCGAAGAAGGCACAGATAGGGCGTATCAGTTCGCATCAAGATGTGCATGCGTCTGAGTGTTTATTGTAGTCTGAGAACGGTGGCTGTCTGGGTTTGAGTAGTCTCGGATATGATTGCAGGATTCATGGCAAAATTGACTTGCCTGCTTGATTCTGCCCCAGATTTGCAAGCTCTTCCTATTATTGTTGGAGCGTAAAGCACCACTAAGGCATTGAAGGCCAGCAGCTGGTCCGTATGGGAAGGTGATATCTTGTGTTCAGTACCAGACACGCATTCATCGTAACTGACCGTTGTCGGATCAGTGCAAGAGTGAACTGTGTGAACCAAACTTGCTTCTCACCAGCTTGTAACTATGGTCGGGATTGCAGGAAACCGGCACCAAGACACCTTAGGAGAAGACAACCTGAATATCCGTATACTCTTCCAAGCCTTCCTCCGCGAATTCAACTCCGAAGCCAGAACGTTTTACTCCCCCGAAGGGAGCATTGGGCTGGATCATTCCGTGCTTGTTAATCCAGACCGAGCCGCATTCCATCCGGTTTGCTATTTTCTTTGCCTCTCCTATGTTCTGGCTCCAGACCGAACCTCCTAGACCATTGGGGTTGTCGTTTGCCTTCTCAATCGCCTCATTGATTTGATGATAGCGGATAATCGGCAGGACGGGTCCGAACTGTTCCTCATCAACGAGAGCGTCTCCGTTTTCCAAGTCAGCTATGATTGTGAGCGGATAAAAATACCCCTTTCCACCCATTTCCTTCTGCATTTCTTTGGGATCTCCCCCCAAGAGCACACGTCCTTTGGATTTGGCGCTTTGTACCAAGTCGTCCACGATATCGTACTGCTTGCGGTTCTGAATTGGCCCCAAAACAACATCCTCGTTCACACCTTCTCCGACCTTCATCTGTCCGGCAAGATCAACCAATTCATCGCAGACACTGTCATACACATCATCATGAACATAGAGACGCTTCAATGCCGCGCAGGTTTGTCCGCTATTAATGAACGCGCCCCAGAAAAGTCCTTCGGCAATCTGCTTTGGGTCAACGTCTGGAAGAACGATGCCGGCATCGTTTCCTCCGAGTTCAAGGGTTAGTCGCTTCATGGTTTCCGCTGAGTTCGCCATGATCTTCTGGCCAGTCGCGCAGGAGCCGGTGAAAACAATTTTGCCTATTCCCTCATGCACTGTCATTGCGGCCCCCAGTTCGTCTTTGCCCGTAATGCAGTTGACCACACCCTTTGGCAACACTTCGTTCATGAGTTCAACCAGGCGTAGCGTGGATAAGGGTGTAAAGGGCGAGGGCTTGGATACTACCGTGTTGCCCGAGAGAACAGCAGGAATGATGTGCCAGATCGCAATCATGACCGGGAAGTTCCAGGGAGTAATTGAGCCTACAACACCGATTGGTTTGCGGTGAAGTTCAACCCTGCCTTCATCGTTGTCCTGGAGTACCTTCATTGAAAGGGAAAGGCTGGCTGTGTATTGGGTCCAGGCCATCGCGCCACCGATTTCCCAGCGCGAGCCGAGACCATTGAGGGGCTTGCCTTGCTCAGCGGTCAGGATATGGGCGAACTCTTCAGCATTTTCCTCAATTTTTGATGCGATTTCCAGACATGCCGCCTGTCTTTCGGACTCTGGTACTTCGCGCCAAGTTTTGAATGCTGCCATGGCGGCTTGCACGGCATCGTCCAGATGTATTTTTCCCGCCAGTGGTGCATGTCCGGCAACTTTTTCGTTGGCGGGATTCAACACTTCAAAGCTATGGTCAGTAGAGACCTTCTTGCCGTTTATAACAAGGTGAAATGGTTTCATCGTCAGGCTCATTAAGTTTTTCCTGCAGACATATTTTGTGCCGATTCCACAAGATAGTGCTAAATCAGTTGTCTCACAGTGAACACTCCGCTTAGGGTGGGACACGGCATTGACAGAGAATACTGGGTAGTTAAAGTAGTCTCATTGGGGCGATCGTACGAGGGGCTGTGATGCCTACAAAATTAGGGAACTGTATACGAGATTAAGCACGGATTGAGTGAGAGCGAAGCTAGATCAGATCTCAATGACCTGCTAGGTTTGAGTGATGAGCAAATTGAGGAACACGCGTATCTCATCGACCGTGGTACGCGCCCAATGACCCTCCTGAAAAGATTCCCAAGCGATACCTGGCTTATGGCTAGAATGCTCACTAGACTTGAAATATGCGCAATGAGGTGGACGAATGTTATTGCATTTGTAATAGATCGAGAAGATGGATTAGCTGAATGTGGCTTTGCTTCGCATAAGTGGGTCGTGCATACGTATGCATATTCTTGTAAGCTATCTGAGCCTCATCTGAACAGAATGTTAGGATTGCTATTTGGATATTCTACAACTGCAATAGCCAAATTTGAAGAAATGGAGAGTGTTAGACTGTTCAACCCTCCAGAAGCACCAAGTACCAATTAATAGATTTGCCTGTGCATTTTCTACATGGTGGAAAACGTTCTCCTTTCCTGAGATAAATAGATACTTTATGAACACACTCACTACGATAGTGACCCGATTGCTTACAAATTTGACCTATATGTGGCATTTCAAAATAGAATGTTAGAGAATTTATCCAACGTGCAAGATCCTGAAGCGTTTCGGGAAAACAAGATTAAGCACGGATTGAGTGAGGGTGTTCGACCAGGTGAGTCTGTTATACGTTCTAGGCTGCGAATAAAAATTCGTGGTCATGAAAAACAAATTGTATATCGCAACAGGTTTCGCAACTCTATTTGTAATAGCCTTAACAGAAATGTTTGAACCTGAGCAAAATTTGTTCTGGTATATCGTTCTTGTAATACTTGGAATTCTAATATTCTCACCGTTGTTCCCAGATAAGTGGTGGCCGCCACCGCTGAGAGAAAATAAAGGACCAACAGAAAAAGATCTTGCTGAAAAAAAGTTTGTGAAAGCTCAGCTTGAAGAAATTGAATTCAAAAAAACTGAGCGGAAAAAACATATTGCCAAAGCTGAACAAAAAATCGTATCACTTCAGCCTTTCTTATATCTCTATTTACAAGTCATCGTAATAAAAAATCGTGAATGATCAAATTTATTATTCGTGTTTATCGTCTACATCTGAATAATGAAGGTGAATGGCGAGGTATGTTGGGAGAAGTGCGTATTCCGAGCGAACTGGGGCACTGATTCCGAGCGAAGCGGGGCGCTAATCCGAGCG
>JAPPGC010000120.1 GCA_028875125.1 Bacteroidota bacterium
CTTGCACTCGCTACACTTTGCCAGTTAGCCTGGCGCACGCAATTTGAATCTCACTGGGTGGGCAATTTGGATCTCAGTATACAGACGACTCCTCATCCAATTATCTTGCTGCGCGATTGCATATTGAAAGCCTATTGAGGAGCACGCCCCCACCTGACATCAAGCTCTATCTAGGACATCGTGCAGCGATGGATAAGCTTGTCTATCAGCGTGAACCAGCACTAATGGCCCTGAAGCGACCACGCCCCAGGATACTGATTGCAGATGGGACCGGCCTCGGGAAAACATTGGAGGCGGGCATCTTGATCTCGGAATTGATTCGCAGAGGCCGAGGTAAGCGCATCCTGGTGGTTGCACTTGCAAGTATGCTGACTCAGTTTCAGAAGGAGTTGTGGACCAGATTTACGATTCCCCTGATACGCTTGGACTCTGTTGGAATTAACCGGATCCAAGAGCAATTGCCTGCGGGACATAACCCGTTTCATCATTTTGATCGTGCGATTATTTCAATTGACACGCTCAAAAATGCATCGACCTGGAGGCCGTTTTTGGAAAACTCCTATTGGGATATCGTGGTCGTTGACGAAGTGCAGAATGTAGCCAGGAAGAAAAATCAACGAGGGTCTCTTCGACATCAACTCGCAGAAATTCTGGCTTTCCGCTGCGATTCCCTCATAATGCTGAGTGCCACACCACATGATGGACATGCAGAGAGCTTTGCCAGTCTGATCAATATGCTGGATCCAACGGTGATTGCAGATAAAAAGAATTACTCCAAGCGGGATCTGGATGACAAGAATCTCCTCATACGTAGATTTAAGAAGGATATTCGAGAACAGGCAATCTTGTTGAAGCGGAAGGTTCATCTACACCGGGCCGCTGCTTCACAGGGAGAGGAACAAGTCTTCAGTATCATCGCGGATACACGTCACGAGCAGTTGTCAAAAAGGACTGGGGACGGCTGGCTTCTGCGTACAACGATGGAAAAAGCAGTCCTCTCCTCTCCTTCAGCGTGCTTGGAATCAGTTTTGAATCGGATCGAGAAACTCGAGAAGGCCGGGAAGGACGAAGAAGACCTGCATATTTGGCACATGATGCGGGATGCGCTGAAACAGGTAGGAGTGCAGGAATTCTCGAAATATCAACTACTTCTATGCATTATCCGCAAACTCAACTGGACAGGCAAAGATGCACATGACCGCCTACTCATCTTTACCGAGCGTATCGCCACCCTTAAATTCCTTCAAAACCAACTGACCATAGATCTTAAGCTCAGGAAGGGGGCAGTTCAGATACTGCACGGATCGCTCTCAGACGTAGACCAACAACATGTGGTGAGCGAGTTTGGAAGAAATCAATCATCCGTTCGTCTGCTCATTTCAACGGATGTAGGGTCCGAGGGAATCAACCTGCACTACCACTGTCGACAGTTAATTCATTTTGATATTCCTTGGTCGCTGATGCGTTTTCAGCAGCGGAACGGGCGAATTGACCGTTATGGGCAGGAGCGAAGGCCTCAGATCATCTATCTCATCACAGAAAGCGAGAACGAAAAATTTAAAGGAGATGCAAGAGTACTGGAGTTGTTGATTCAGAAGGAAGACCAGGCGGAGAAAAACCTTGGCGATCCCGCTACACTAATGGGGCTTTTCGACATGGATAAGGAGGAAAAACAAACGGCTAAGACGATGGAAGCAGGTCAATCCGGTGAAGAAGCAGAAAAGACCCTATTCTCCGAAAGCCGTACACAAGTGGAATCCCCTGATTTTGATCCATTGATGGAGCTTCTGAGTGCATCCTTCCCAATCTCAAATGAAGAAACAGTCACTGGCCATCTACCCTCGCTCTTCGAATCGGATTATGCCTATACAAAAGCTGCGTTGACACACATTCAGGGGAATTGGGCAAAGCGGATTGGCGCAAGTCTAAGCGTTACTTGTAGCGATACGAAACAGCACATTATTGTGGTTCCAGAAAACCAGCGGGGACAGGTCGTCTTGAAGAGTGTGGTGAACCAGTTACCAGTTTCAGCTCGACCAAAAGACGGTCGCTTTGTTCTCTCATCAAATCCGCAGGCGATGATGGATGCAATTCGGAAATGCCGAGCTCTGGAAAATGACTGGCCTGAAATGCATTACCTGTGGTCCGTCCACCCGTTCATGGAATGGGTGACCGATAAGGTTCGCATGTCCTTTGGTCGACTGGAGGCTCCCGCAATCTGGCTTCTCTCTATGGATACCGGAACGTTTGCCTATTTGATCACGGTTCTATGGCCCAATCGCAAAGGCGTCACGATCTTTCAGCGATGGTATCTAGTGACCGGGAAGGCCGAGGGAGATTTTGAGGTCAGCCCGTTTGAGGGTTCTGACATCTACCGGAGATTATGTTCAAACCGACTCCCCAGTAAGGGACACACTTCCAAGCTGTTGGAACTTGCCCAGCACCGGGTTCCCCAAGCAGTTGTGAAAGCACAAGAATGTGCCCATGTGGACCGTCAGAGCTTTGAGTCTGACCTTCACTCAAAACTCACACAACGCCTTACAGACTTAAAAAAGCTCCAGTGGCGTCAGGAGGCCTATATTGAGGATACCTATCAAGTAGATACAGGGATTAAACAAGTACAGTTGAGTCGCAGGGAGAAAGAATTAGAGCAAGTCCGTTCACGATTCGATGAATTTCAGGAGTGGGTAAAATCTTCGATGACCATGGAAAAGGACCCCTACGTACACATCGCTGCCGTCATTTTGGCGGAGGAGGCACATGGCATTTGATTTTACGGGTTTGGTCAACCAGAACGAGTTCTATCCAGACCATTACTGGTACACGATGCTACCGGATAAGGTGAAGGATTTTGAGAGGAAATGGAAGTCTGGAGAGTTTGAGAAGGATAACATTGAATCCCGATTCCTCATTTTTTCTGATCTGAAGGGGCAAGGGAAGCACTATTTTCGGGCAAAAGCGGAATTTACCAAGGCGTCTGAGAGACAACGCACTGAAATTCAGCGGAATTGGACTGCGCGAATACTTCAGATTCTTGGCTATCGACGGGAGCCAGAGCAAGTTGAACTGGAGCCTGGAATTCTCTTGCCAGTCCTTGGAAGATTTGAAGCCTTCAATAAACCCTACCTCTGGGTCATAGAGGCCGTGAACTTTAAGAATGCAGGGGATGAGCTGCTGTCTCTGGTTCCGAGGGAAGGATCTGAGTCATTTCGTTTACTGATTAACAAAAGGTTTTTTGGTGATTCGGATCACTTGAATACGCCTCCTCGGTGGATCCTCGTTACTGGGCTTCAGACATGGGTCCTATTGGAGAGAGATAAGTGGGGAGCTGACCGCATGCTCCGTTTCAACTGGGACGATCTTTACAATCAACTGCCGAGGATTGAGACCTGGAAGCTGCTCACGATGTTTCTCAATAAGTCTGTGCTGTGCCCAGATGAAGGAAGATCTTATCAGGAAGAGCTACAGGAAGAAGCTACCCAGCACGCATCCGGTGTGTCTGGGACGCTCAAGTATGCCCTCCGCGAATCCATTGAGATTCTGGGCAATGAGTATGTCGCATATCGCAGAGCTAAAGGATCCACCTGGGCTAGTATCTACCAGGACGCAGAGCGACTAACGATGGAGTGCCTGTATTATATGTACCGGCTGCTATTTGTCTTCAACGTGGAAGCAAGGCCGGAGTTAGGGTATTTGCCAATGGTCGCAAAAGCGTACCGGAATGGGTACAGTCTGGAAAAACTGCGGGACCTGGAAATGGTCTCACTGGATGAGAACGGAAGCGCGGAGGGGAGTTTTTTTCACGAATCTCTAAGGATACTCTTTGATCTGATATATGAGGGATACGATGAGACAACTGGTGTTCAACAAGATATTCATGAATCGGGAAGACGTACGTTCGAGATCTTCCCGCTGCAATGTGAACTTTTCGATCCGGCCAAGACCCCACTTTTGAACTCAATTACCATCCCCAATCGGAGTTGGCAGCGAATCATCCAGATGATGTCATTAGGACATGAGGAATTTGAGAAGAAGCAGGACAAGAATAAAGGGCGTGGACGCGGGCGGATTTCTTATCGTCATTTGAGTGTGAACCATCTGGGAGCGGTGTATGAAGCGCTCCTAAGCTTCCACGGCTTCATCGCTAAAGAGGATCTTTATGAAGTGAAATCTGCTGGTGAGTCATCCGACGTCCTAGATGCCGCTTACTTTGTAAACCGGGAAGCACTGGAGGCCCACTATGATCTGGAAGAACGGGTCACCAATAAGGATGGAACCCTACGCAAATACCCTAGAGGCACCTTCATCTACCGCCTGACTGGGCGTGCACGGGAAGAGTCCGCCTCTTTCTACACTCCAGAAAGTCTGACGCAGTGCATCACTGAATTTACGCTCAAGGAAGTCCTTGAAGGGAAATCCGCGGATGAAGTATTGGCGATAACCGTCTGTGAACCTGCCATGGGATCGGCGGCATTTCTGAATGAGGCAGTCACTCAGTTGGCGGAGGCGTACCTGACCAGAAAGACCCAAGAACTAGGAGAGGTCTTGGACGCTGATCGCCGACAAAAAGAGCTGCAGCGCGTGAAGATGTATCTGGCCGACAATAACGTGTACGGTGTAGACCTGAACCTTGTGTCCGTAGAGCTCGGGAAGATCTCAGTCTGGCTCAACACACTGGTTCCGGGAGGGTTTGTACCGTGGTTTGGCGATCAGTTCAAGTGCGGTAACTCACTTGTTGGTGCCTGGCGCAGAGTGTTTAAGGAATGCCAACTCACGCGAGGTAAGTGGTGGGAGCAGACCCCAGAGGATATGCCACTTTCCAAGAGACGCCCTACGGATACGGTCTATCATTTTCTGCTAGGAGATTCGGGTATGGCGCAGTATAAGGACAAGGTGGTGAAGAAATTGGCTGGAGATCAAATAAAGCAGATCGCAACGTGGCGGACCGCGTTCACGAAACCACTTCACGAAGGAGAGATCCACCAACTGCAGTATTTTTCCTTGCTTGTTGACAAACTCTGGAATGCTCATGTGCGGGATCTGCACCAGCTAGAATCACAAACGACCGATCCCTTTCTTGTTTACCCTGATACCGAACGCGATTCTGGCAATGTACGCCGCTCGTCCACACGGGTGAAAGAGAAAGTTTATGAGAAGATTATGCACCCCACAGACGGGAATACGAGTGCCTATCAGCGACTAAAACTCGTCATGGACTACTGGTGCGCCTTCTGGTATTGGCCGGTGGGTAAGGCGGATCTTCTGCCACATCGGACGGAGTACCTGGGTGACCTTGCCGCGATTCTGGCCGGCAAACAAACCGCTGCGGCGTACGATCTGCTCGCGGACCGGCTGGAGCGGGATTCTATGGGATTTGTGGATATAGACTCTTTAGTCCAAAGTCGCCCTAGGCTTCAGCTAGTCAGGGAATTGTCCACGCGATATAGGTTTCATCACTGGCAGCTTGAGTATGCCGATCAATTCAAGGATAGGGGCGGCCTCGATGTCGTGCTCGGTAATCCTCCCTGGCGCAAGCCGGTTTGGGTGGAGAAGCATGTGATAGGAGACACGGAACCGCAGTTTGTGACCAAGAAGTTGAGTGCAGCCAAGACGAAGGAGTTACGGGGTGCTTGGCTAGACACGCCGGGGCATAGAGAACATTACATCCAGGTTTACGGGGCTGTGTGCGGACAATTGGCGTTTTTGAATGCTACACAGAACTATCCGCTACTGAAAGGGATGCAGACGAATCTCTACAAGCCATTTGTTTGCGTCTCTTGGGCCATCAGTAGGACTGGGCATGGGATGAGCGACGGTGCAGTGGGACTCTTACATCCAAACTCGGTGTATGATGAAGTGAAGGGGCAGGGACTCCGGGCAGCCCTCTACCCTCGGCTCCGCTGGCGGTTGCAGTTTGAGAACGTATTGCACCTTTTTGAAGAGGTACATCCACAGACAAAATTCAGCATAAATGTCTATGGGCAGTCAAACGGGAAGATAGAATTCAACTGTATGGCCAACTTGTACTCTCCATTAACAGCGAAGAAATCGCTGAAGCATGATGGATTTGGCCCAGTGCCCGGCATCAAAACTAGTGACAATAAATGGGAGTTGTCAGGGCATCAACACCGGGTGATCCCGACTACGGAAACAGATCTTCAGACATATGCCGATCTCTATGATGATCCAGGGACCGTACCCCAAGAGGCGCGTCTACCTCTAATTCACGCCAGACAACTAGCCAGCATTCTGCGCAAATTGGCCCATATTCCCCGGCGGATGCGGGACTTGGCCTATGCGATGACGAGAATGTGGGATGAAAGTGGTGCGCAAAAGGATGGCACGATTCGTAGAGAAACTCGCTTCATCAGCGATGCATCAGAGTGGATTCTTTCTGGCCCGCACATTTTTGTGGGCAACCCGTTCTTTCAGACGCCGAATGAAGTGTGCAAAACCAATAGTGACTATACGTGTCTGGACTTGACTGTGTTGCCGGAGTCCTATCTCCCCCGCACAAACTATGTTCGGGTCTGCAGCGAATCCGAGTATACAAACCGTACGCCTCAATCTTGTTGGGGTACGCTCATGACTGATGAGTTCAGAGTGGCCATGCGGAAAAGGATCGGATCTAGTAGTGAACGAACCCTAATTCCAGCATTGCTCCCACCGTCTGCAGGTCATATTCTAACCCTGCAAACGGTGGGAGCGCGGAATTCTGCAGACCTGCTCCACATGTTCGTAAACCTACTTTCCATCGTGACTGATATGATGGTTAAAATAAGTGGGAAATCAGATCTTCTCACAGACTCATTCGCCACTTTTCCACTCCTATCGTTGCCTTACACAGCTACAGCACGCGCACTCGGTCTCTCATGTCTGACTCAAGATTATAAGAACCTCTGGAATGAGCATGTTTCTTGGCTCAAACCCTCGGATAATCCAGAAAACTTTGCCTCACTAAATTGGTCCAAGCGCGACCACAGGCTGAATCCCGACTGGTTCGATGGACTTCAGCGTCCTTGGTCCCGACACAGTCCTCTTCGTACTGATTACGCCCGGCGGCAAGCCCTACTCGAAATTGATGTCCTCCACGCACAGGAACTCGGACTCACGCTAGATGAACTTGTCACGCTCTACCGCATCCAGTTCCCCATCCTGCAGTCCTATGAGAACGATACCTGGTACGATGCGGCGGGCCGCATTGTATTCTCCAAGAAGACTGGGCAAAGCCCAGTCCCTAGAACCAGAAGCAAAAAGAAGACAACATTCGGAATCGATACACCCAAACGTTCGGAAAATAACATACCTCTTGGCTGGAACGACGTCAAAAATCTCAAGGAAGGTACTATTACCTATACGTTCCAAGACGATACGATGCCCGGCGGGCCGCATGAACGAACCATTGAATTTCATGCCCCCTTTGACAAGTGTGACCGTGAAGAAGACTACAGACAGGCTTGGGAATACTTTGAGCGGGAAAAAGCTAACGGAATTCTATGATACCCGGCATTCTTGGGCGGGAAGTCCGCGAAACGATCGAAGATTTTCTGAGGACAAGCTACAGGATTTCGACACCGTCCCTTGCAAAGGCCCTGGACGATTTTATTGAACGGGGCGAAGCATTCAAAGGAGCCTACGTGTCAATCCAACTTCCATTTGTCAAAAGCAAGAAGAAAGAACAACCCTTCCCGGAAATCCCCCTGCCTTATACCCCCTATCTGCATCAGGAACGGGCATTTGAACGCTTGACCGTAGACCCGCCTAACCCTACCATTGTTGCGACTGGAACTGGTTCAGGAAAGACCGAGGCATTCCTACTTCCGATCCTGGATTACTGCCGGCGGGTAGCCGGGCAGCCGGGAGTCAAAGCTATCCTGATTTACCCGATGAATGCGCTCGCGACAGACCAAGCGAAACGCGTTGCGGAAATCATATACCAAAAATCAAGCCTGCGAGGGAAAATTACTGCTGGACTCTATATCGGCGGATTGGATAAGACCCCATCCAAACGGATGAGTAAGTCCAGTATCATCACTGACCGATACAAAATGCGGGAATCGCCGCCAGACCTGCTCTTGACGAACTACAAGATGCTGGATTACTTGTTGGTCCGGCCAAAGGATAAAAACCTCTGGAGGAAGAACAGCCCCAATACCTTACGCTTCGTAGTCGTGGATGAACTTCACACTTTTGATGGAGCGCAGGGAACCGACCTAGCCTGCCTTCTCCGAAGGCTGAAAGCCCGCCTTCGGGCCACGAATCTATGTCCAATTGGAACGTCTGCAACACTCGGAAGCGGTAAGGGGCCTGAGCTGCGACGCTATGCCGAGCAAATCTTTGATGCCAAATTTGATGACGGGGCCATCATTACCGAAGAGCGGCGAGATCCAGGCGAATTCCTAATGGATTCGCTAACCAAGTGGTTCAAGTTTCCAGATACGGTGCCGTCTTCGGAGCACTTTGAATCCATTGAGGACTACATCAGTGCCCAGTACACAGCGTGGTTTGGCTCGAAAGTCCCAGATAGCGAAGTTAACACCGACTCATGGCGAAGACAGCTCGGTGCTCAGCTCCACGAGCATGTTGCCTTCACGAATCTGATCAAGATCATTCGCCAAGACACTCTTCCAATTACGGAGCTAGCCGAGAGGTTTGCTCAGCTGTTGGACTCTGACGTCGAAAACAATAAACTCTCGCTCGCCCGATTAGAAAACCTTCTGTCCTTGATCAGCTATGCACGCGACCCACGGGATAAAGGTGGGGTAAAATCCAAGCCTCTGTTGGATGTACGCATACAGTTGTGGATGCGAGAACTAAAACGGATGGTCGTGTCTGTCGAAAAGAATCCTAAACTGGCATGGGATGCGGACCTTGCGAGCGAACAATCACTCCATTATCTCCCCCTGGCTTCTTGCATCAAATGTGGATCGGCCGGATGGGCTGCGGTCCAGCAAACAGAAACTGAGCCGTTAGGCACAAATCTTGGCCATATCTATCCAACGTTCTTTGGTAATAAGCACAATTACAAGCCAAAGGTTGTTTACCCAGACCCCGATCCAGCATTAACAGAAATATGGAAACTCTGTACCAATTGCCTCCAAATTCATAGCCGCCGATCCTCTAAATGTGATGAATGCCAAGGAACCGGCAGTCTCATCACAGTCCAAATTCCTACACTCAATACGGGACCGAACAGGAGGCGTGAATGTCCCCATTGCGAGGAGCCCAATCAACCTGCCATCTTCGGTGCTCAGGGAATAAGCCTGTTGTCTGCGTCACTTGGAAAAGTGTTTTCGTCCCGCTATAATGTCGATAGGAAGATCTTGGCTTTTTCCGATTCCGTGCAGGATGCCGCCCACCGGGCAGGCTACCTCGAAGCACGGACCTATACATTCAGCGTTCGAACGGCACTCCTCCAGTACCTCAGAACTATGGAAGAAGATCAAAGTCTCCAATCCGTTGCAAATGGACTTGTACGCTCTCAGCAAAGTAGACTTGGAGATTCGATTTTTGTAGGCACATTCATTGCTCCAAATATGATCTGGAGAAATGACTACAAAGACGACTACAAAGAACTAGTAAAATCCGGCCGCCTCCCAGAAAGCTCAATATTGCCCTCTACGGTAGCGAAGCGCCTCAAGTGGGAGGTCTTTGAAAATCTTGGATTGCGTGCCCGGAGAGAGCGTACCCTCGAAAATACACTGTCTGCCGCGGTGTTCATTGATCCAACTTTATTGAATGAATGGACAGACCAGGTCCTGCCTGACCTTAAGGCGAAATATGTAGGGCTGGAAAGGATATCGGAGTACAGGTTAAGGCAGTTTATGACCGGGCTTATCTACCGCCTTCGAACCAGTGGTGGTCTGATGCATCCGGCACTTACCAAGTATATCGAAATCCTTGGAAGAAATAGATACAGTATCAGTGAAAGGCGTATCCCATGGATGCCTTCCTATAAACGTCAAAGCCCCCGACATCAATTCTTGTCCTCAGGACCAGCAACATATTTTCTCCCACTGACAGGAACTAGGCGCAGCTCGTGGGTTCAGGACTGGGCCCATATATGCATACTGGATGGTGGTATGATCCCTACCGGATTTGATGAGGCCTTGAGGGAAATCATTATGGGTTCCCCCTCTAACCTCCTGAAACCCAACACCACAACAAAGCATACAGTCTGGGGCATTGAGCCGAACGCACTCAAGATCACCACCAGAGTCCGTCTGTATACCTGTGAAACGTGCTCCTATGAGGTCAGCGTTCCTCAACAGGAAGAAAAAGTCTGGCAGGGCATGCCCTGTTTGAAGCACCGGTGCAACGGGAAATTTCAAGTGAAGCCTGATCCAAGAATTGACTACTATAGAGCACTTTACGGATCCGGTGATGTCTGTAGATTCGTTCCTAGAGAACACACAGCACTACTCACTTCCCAGCAGCGGGAGAACGTTGAAAAAAGCTTTATGCGGAAGGATCGACGCCCCTGGGATCCGAACATTGTTTCTTGCACTCCAACTCTTGAGCTTGGAATTGATATCGGAGATCTCTCCACAGTATTTCTATGTAGTGTTCCTCCGACCCCAGCCAATTATGTCCAGCGTCTAGGACGGGCTGGGCGACAAAATGGGAATTCATTTGGCTTTTCCGTGGCGAACAACAAAGCCCATGACCTCTACTTCTTTGCAGAACCTGATCAAATGATTAGGGGTGAGGTGCAAGTTCCAGGTGTATTTTTGAAAGCACTTGGAGTGCTCCGGCGCCAAATGGCTGCCTATAGTATGGATATGTGGATTGCCCATACGAATAATGTCACTGTACCAAGAAAACTGCGACGCGTACTTGGTGCATTCAAGAATGACTCAAATGAATACTTCCCCTGGAATTGGTTGGAATATGTGGAAGCCAATGCAGAAATACTGGCGAAAAGTTTTTATGAACTGTTTCAGGACCTGAAAAGTCCAGAGATTCTTGAAGCGGCAAAATATTTCTTCAGCCCAGAGAGCACGGGACATCCCCAACTTCGAAAAACGGTCGTAAATGCACTCCAGGAGAAATATGACGCCCGGAAAGATCTCAATAATCGCATTCAACGATTAGACCGGCGTATTGGAGATTTGGATAGGGCACCCCGGGACGAGAACTACGAAAAAGAACGCAATAAGCTCGATGGCTATCGACGAGGGCTCCGATTCATTCGAAAGGAAATTGGAGAGATAGACATTTTCAATTTTCTGTCAAATGTGGGTATCCTCCCGAACTATGCCTTTCCGCAAAGTATCACCACACTCGAGTCAACGATCTTGCAAAGCCGAGACCAGAAAAACGGGAAACAGAAAACGACAGAGCTTTTATCGGATTCATTTGAGCGCCCCGGCGATCGTGCCATTCGCGAATTTGCACCTGGAAATTACTTCTACGCAAATGGCAGAAAGGTTCAAGTTGATGGGGTGCGATTCAATATGGATGATGTGCAGAAATGGCGCTTCTGCCCTGATTGTTCGTGGCATGAACTTGAGTCAGATCAAACTCCAGGCCGTTGTCCTAAATGCAACTGCAATTCATGGGGCGATCAGGGACAGGTTGTGAATCTGCTCCGTCTGTCTGAAGCAAGATCAACCTCATTCGAACGCAGCAGCCGCATTGATGACAGTAGCGATGATCGCCAGCATGAATCCTTTATCCACGAAACTCATGCAACCTTTGACCATCAGAATCAGAATGTAAAGGAGGCTTATGAGTCCAAACAGCCAGACGTTTCGTTTGGATTTGAGTTTATTAAAAAATGTCAATTCACATTTATCAATCACGGCCAATCATCCCCTGATGTACCGCCGATCCGTATTGCTGGTAGAGAAATACCTGTAGGCTCCTTCGATATATGCGTGAATTGTGGCAAAGCCAAATTGTCCGATACACAACATTCCGACCACGAGTATTACTGTAGCGATCGGGGTAAGGACAGGCAGACGCGAACACGCGTTTCCCTCTATCACGATTTTGAATCCGAAGCGATCCGGCTTCTCTTGCCAGTTGCCGAAGATATTCTGGATAGCGTCTCCGCTGAATCATTTTGTGCGGCTCTCTTAATGGGACTTAAGGAATTTTTCGACGGAAAAGTAGATCACCTTCAGACCATTGTTCAGGACGATCCGGTTCCGAATGAGCAGATTCGACGCACTTTTGTCTACCTCTATGATACAGTGCCAGGTGGCACCGGGCACCTCCAAGACCTTTTGAAGGAGCAAACAATCATTGATAAAGTCCTGCAACCCGCACTTACGCAACTGCACGACTGCGACTGTCAAGAAGATGATTCCAAGGATGGATGTTACCGGTGTCTATTTGCGTACCGCAACTCGTTTACCCGCAGGAGTATTAGCCGGAAAACAGCAATTAATATCTTGGAAAAAATTGTAGTTCAGGGAAGAGAGTTGAAAAAAATTGAAAGCATTGAGCAGATTGATATAAATCCGCTCGTTGACAGTAAACTGGAAGAAGCCTTCGTCAAAAGCCTTGAACAGTGGAAACAAACCACGTTGGTCGCACAATCCCGGGGTAAAGACAAATTCTACAAGCTCACATCCGGTGAACGGACATGGACGATTGAAAGTCAGGTTTTTCTTGATCGGAAACACGGAGTGAGCATTCCATCCAGAGCTGATTTCTTGATCACACCGGAGAAAGATTCCAATTGTCTCCCTGTTGCTGTCTTCATGGACGGATTTACCTACCATCGGGACAAAATAGCCGAGGATACGCTGAAGCGCATGGCAATCCTGCGATCCGAAGGCTACTACGTGTGGTCGCTCACTTGGGATAACTTGCATCAGGGGCATCATAGAAGAAACGAAGATTTTTTCCACTTGATTATCGACGTAAATATCACAAGAACTTTGACAATTTTACCAAAGAATTTGAGTCTCGGTTGGATGGTTTCAGTGCGCAAGCAAGTTCACGATCCGCCGGAAGTTTCGACCTTCTAAAAGCATATCTGACAGACCCTGATCCCCAAAAATGGCAGGCATTGGCCTACTGCCATGGGGTTATCAATGTGATGGAATCAACGGCATCCGATGATCTGGGGAAATACTCACCGGACTGGTTCATGGAGGACCAGTTTTCAAGACCCAACTCAAAAACTGGCGTTTTTTGGATTCACAATGAAGATGAACCTCACAAAGGGTGCGTAGCCGTTAATCTTGTGACTAATGGAACAATAGATCCATTGACGCTTCGGATTTTCGTCTACCTAGATGACCGTGCACGGTCTGAACCATCATTCAAGCCAATATGGAACGAATTTCTTCGTGCAATGAACCTGTTCCAGTTTCTTCATCCACGGACGGGGTTTTTCTGTGAATCTGGGATTGAAGATATTGAACACTACGAAGGTTTAAATACCGGCCCACCTCCCCCGGTGCTTTCCAGTGACTGGCTTGCCGTATTAGAGGAATCAACAGAAGATCCATACCACCGATTACTCGGGAAACTGGCTGACCTGGATGCCCCTGCACCCAAACTGGGCTTCGAAATTACAAACCGCGGCGACGAAATCCTGACCACCGCAGAAATCGCATGGCCCGATCAAAAAGTCGCCCTTCTCTATGACGAGTGTTGGGAAGATCGCGCTGACTGCAAAAAAGAAGGATGGGAATGCCTGCACCTGAATAGGCTGAGCGAGGAAGGTGCACAAAAAATTCTTGAACGGTTGAATTGATGCAGATTAATCTGGTGCAAACAAATCCGTTCTGGGCGGCAGTTGATCGGCTTCCAAGTGCGCAGAAGGCAAAAATAATCAGATTTCTACGACAGCACCCCGCCAATCCGCGTTCCAGCGGCTTCAATTTTGAAAAAATACAGATGAGCGGCAGCGATAAGATGCGATCTATACGGCTGGATCAGAAATACAGAATTATCGCACATCAAGAAAAAACCAACAATACAATTACGTGCCTGCATGTAGATGTACATAACGCCGTCTATGCATGGGCACAGACACACCGCTTTGAAAAGAATGAGCATACAAGTGTGTATCAAACCATTCTCGTCTCTGAATCCTCGGATATCACACCGACCGAGGCTGCTACAAAAAAGGGGCTTTTTCACAAGTATCGTGATCGTCAACTTTTGCGTCTCGGAGTTCCTACGGAACAACTGAATCTGGTGCGAAACTTCCGCACCATAAATGATCTGGACCGGAATGACCATATTCTGCCAGATGATGTTTGGGTGGTTCTCAGCGATCTGGCGTCTGGTACGCCTTACGAGAACCTTGAACGGGAAATCACTGCACGTGCCAAGGAATATAGTGATCACAATGTATTGGATCATCCCGAAAACAAGCGCCAATTCGTCTCCATCACTGATGAGGACCTCCAAAAAATGATTGATGCGCCCCTGTCGGAATGGCGCATCTACCTGCATCCGTCACAGGATCGCATTGTGAAAATGCGTGCCAATGGTCCAATACGGGTCCTCGGAGGCGCTGGGACAGGCAAAACCGTTGTAGCTATGCACCGTGCGCATTATCTCGCGAGTACGGTCTTTACAAAGAAAGAAGATCGAATTTTATTTCTGGTCTTCAACACTAATCTGGCGGCAGATATTTCTGCAAATCTGAAGCGGATGTGCACTCCGGATGTATATGAGCGCATTGACGTAGACAATGTTGATTCCTGGGTCGTGAAACAGGCAGGGAAACTAGGGCTTCCGAATCGAATGACCTATTTCGGATCCAAACAGGAGTTAGACAAGGAAGCCTGGAAGATGGCCATTGATAAACAGGATGACCTTCCGTTTTCTGAGCACTTTATCCCTGATGAATTTGACGCGGTAGTCGCTGCGGAGGGGCTACAATCGCTGAATCAATACCTCCGCGTCTCGCGTCGGGGACGTGGAAAGGGACTGACCCGAACAGCGCGACGCCAACTCTGGACCGTGTTTGAAGCTTATAGAGGTGAATTGAAGCGCCACAATATTGGTGAACCCTCTGATGTGAAGTATCAACTTGCCGAGGAATTTCGAATTTCACCGCCAGGTTATCGAAGCGTGGTTGTGGACGAAGCACAGGACATGAGTAAAGCGGCTCTCCGAATGATTCGAGCCATCATGCCTGAGGGCCCTAATGATCTGTTGTTGGCTGGAGATGCACACCAGCGTATTTATGGAAGGAAGGTGGTTTTATCTCACTGCAACATCTATATCCGTGGACGAAGCCGAAGATTGCGGATCAATTATCGTACGCCGGAGTGTGTACGCGACTGGGCCATCAGAATTCTTCAAGGAATCCCGTACGATGATCTGAACGGCCATATGGATACCATGAAGGGGTATACGTCTCTGATTCAAGGAGAAAAACCACCTACCGTACAACATTTCAACACAAACCAGGAAGAATTAGAAGGCATAATTGGCCATATCAAAAACTTGAATGGCAATCACAAAGACCTCCACCATATATGTCTAGTTGCTCCGTCTCGGGATGCGGTAAACCGATATGAAGGAGCTCTCATGGCAACTGGCATTAAGGTCCATCAACTCAAAAAGAACAATGACAATCCATCCATTCCCGGCGTTCGTCTTGCTACAATGCACCGGGTAAAGGGGCTAGAGTATGATCACATCATTGTAGCAAGTGCGAATAAAAACCAGCTTCCCCTTCCTGGAGCACTCAGAAGTGCCGAAGATGAAGTGGAGAAACAAGAGATTTTCCGGAAAGCACGCTCACTCCTGTACGTCGCTTGCACGAGGGCACGGAAATCACTGTTTATTTCCAGTTACGGAAATCAAAGTAAACTGGTAAGAGATGTGATAGACAACAAAATAGAGGGGTGTTCCGTGACCTGACTCGTTCTACTGTTCAACCTGCCTACCAATCAATCCTAGTTGTATTCCATATCCAGCAGATCCTAAGCAGAAAAAATCGAAAACCCGTGCCTGTATCTAGCGACAGTTAAAATTACGGTATGACGACAATTAAAATTAGGGTATGG
>JAPPGC010000061.1 GCA_028875125.1 Bacteroidota bacterium
CCATACCCTAATTTTAATTGTCGTCATACCGTAATTTTAACTGTCGCTAGATAGTAACCTGTGTAACTGTAACTACAAGACGACGTCGATCTTGGTGGGCTGCACGCGGAAGACACGCTAAAATGCCCGGTCATGATCGTTCTACGTGAACTATACGGAGGCAATAGGAGAATAAGTATAAGGCAATTGGCTAACCATTGAGGTTCCTTCCCATGAAAATCCTGAAAGCGCTGGCCGGCATGGCCGTATTGTTTGTAGTATCGGCGTCGCACGGTACCGGTCAAGTTCTTCCCGGCCCGAATGGCCCCGTAGAGTTCATTGGATTGCAGAAATGGGATGCCCAAGAGCTTTTTGACGCTATACAAGAGCTGGAGCCGGACCGTCCGTTCCATGCTTGCGCGGCCGTCATGAAGCGACAACTTGGGTTCGCTGACGCCGCCGCTTTCCTCTACTTTACAGACAACCTCGATTCCATTGATCAATCCAGCAACCGGTACACGGTTGTAGTGGGCGTGGAGGACAGCACCCAGGTGCTGTACCGCACGACCGGAAACGAGACGGTCGTCTTGCCGGAAGCGTGGCAAGACCTGCTGGCAGTGGCTAACGAGGACTTTAATGTGATGCCTCTGGCGGCGAGCACGTTACACATGCGTTACTTTGGAGGTGAGCTTGCCAAGGCCATGGGGGTTGATTCCGAGACGCTCGATCAGGTGTGGGACTTGGTCGACCGTGCAAATGGCGAGGAGGATTTCCGTCTAGCCCACGAGGTGCTCGCGAGAGACTCACTCTGGACGGCACGTGCCGTCGCAACGCTTTTGCTCGGCAACTTCATTGACGACGACACGGCCTGGCACGGTTTGGTGGGCTCTGCGATTGATACCGACGGGCGAGTCAACACCGTAGCCCAGCGTGCGCTTGATGGGCTGGCCCAACAAGGGAGGCATTCTGTTGACTGGTCTGCGGCCCACGGTCCGCTGTCGGCACTTTTCAGCGGCACGAATCCCTTTGCATTCGAAGGGATCTTGGAAGTCCTGGTTGCTACAGACATTGATCCGGAATTCGGGCAGCAGTTGGTTCGTGACAGGCCCAGCCTGCTCCTTGCATATGTAGGCGCCGAGCATGAGGGTACACGGGAGCCGGCAATTGCCTTTCTAAAGGCCGTAAGTGGTGAGGATTTTGGAGCCGATCTCGACGCCTGGACGGCATGGATCAATCAATAGATCCTGATTGACGCCCAGTCCGTTTCCTATTTGCCGCATTTACTTGGCCAGCGCTTTCCATTTACAAGACCATATCGGCCACGAACTCGGCACCAGCCCAAGGACGCAGTGCACCTAAAAAACGATCCCGGGCCGTCGTTGATTTACATGCCACAATGCCTATGGCTTTCCTCAGCCGTTACACGTCGGGCATCGGAAGCCGACCGAGGAGCCGTTTGTACTGTCGGTTAAAGTGCAAGGCATCGTGGCAACTTCGCTCTCATTTTGGGTGAAATGTATGCTTCCTACTACAAATGGATCAAAGATGGAACGGATCTAGCCAGGTAGGTTTTGGCACACCAACCGTACGATAACCATCCGGTTCCGTGGCAATAAACAGAATTCAACAAGGACTTAGCGAATCTATGAGCACTCCAATGACCGGGTACCGCTTATCCCAATAGGAGCATCCAATTACCTGTTAGCCTTAAGTCTTCGATTGTTCTGGACTCCTGTGCAAGACGAGCCGAAGATGATCCTCCGTCGCAATGAACTCTGGTTCTGTTCCGTTATGCTTCCGTAGGAGTGGGACGATCTTGTTACGCACCCCCATACCCCTCGCGTCCACGTAACCAAAGTCACGCAGTACTTCAACGACCGATGGATTGCGCGCAGACCGTTGGCCGGCAAGCATCTTCTCCACCGTCATTGAGTTCTGTAGTGCACCAGGGCTCAGAAGCTCCAGACGATCCGAATAACGTGCGATTTCGATTTCCTCGTGGCGTGTCCAGTCGCGGTGGGCGAGAGCGTTCACAATTGCCTCGCGTAGCGCCGCCTTCGGATACAACCATTGCCGCTGACGACTCATGGAGGCGTCGACATTATCTGATTCCCTGGATACGAATGGTCGCATGAAAGCCACGAGTTTTTCAATAAGTCCGCCTTCTACAATCTCGCGATTTCCTATTGCATCTGTCTTCCAAAGCGCGACCAACGCACCGTCAACCACACGGTCGTCAAGCGCGTTATACGACTTTTCTTCGCCTTCGAATGCCATCCACCGGACGCCCGCCTGATGCAGGAGTCGGCGTGGTGTGTGTCCAAATAGGACAAGTCCAGCAATAGTACATACAGCTGAACCGGCTGTACTTTCAACCATGAAACCCAAGCCACAAAGACGTGTCCACCAATCTTCATCATTCGCCGGGAGTATCTGGTCTCCTGCGAACGTTGATAGGTAGTCCCTGAGGCGGTCCAGGCTAAGGTCCTGCAATCCGCTGCCTGACACCGGTAGCGATTCTGTATGCAGCAGGCCGCCATGTGCATACAACCGCGCCTGCTGCTCTCGGGTTGCCCTTTGGGATGTGCTGCCAATGCGGATATAGATGTCTTCGCGATCTTTGCTCCGAACAACATATGGTTTGGCGACTCCCTGAACGATGGTGATTACCGCAACTCGATGATTCTCGTTAGCTTGAATCTCTTCATAGAAGGGAATGATCATGGGATGAACATAATGGCGGAACACTGTGTCCATTACCCAGCGCTCGAGATTTGGGCGCTGAATTCCGGTGAATGTGCCGTCGTCATCAACCCCTAGTAAGATGCGACCGCCCTGAAAATTGGCCATAGCCACGACTTCCTTCGCCAACTGCTCGGGGCGCAGTTCGTCGCGTTTAAATTCCACGCCGGAATTCTCTCCATTCACAATTAGTTCAAGCAGTTCGGGTTTGGTCATCAGTCGTCGAACCCATATTTCTCTTTGCGTTGCATAAAGGCCTCCTTGCCTCCTTCCAGAATGTTGGCCACCTGATCCCGAATCGCCGGCATGTCGATGGAGCCTTGTGCATCAAGCGGCATTTTCCCGTGACTTTCCGATGCAGAGCACACGCCGATCCATTCCGCGTCGCCGAAAACCGGGATATTCGCGTTGTGGGTTGCGAACAGGAACTGGCGCTCGGTCTTGGCTGCACGCAACTCCTGGACGATGCGCTCAACAATAAATGCGTTATCCAGATTGTCTTCTGGCTGATCCACGACCAGAGGATCCTGATTATCAAGAAGCAACAAGTGCAGGATGGCTGTGCACTGCTGGCCGGTGGAAAGGCGATCCAGCGCTCGGTACTGAGTGCTGGTGTGAGAGATATTGAGTTCCAAGCCTACCCTGTCCTCTAGGTCGATCGCTTCTAGTTCATAGACCTGCTCTGGCGTCATTCGAGTCAGGGTTTCAGCAATGCTGGGTGTCAGACCCCATCGCTTGTCCAATAGTGTAGTCTTTCCCTCGCGAATGGCCGTGACTAGCCCCATGACGGTCAGATCCTGCGCCCCATCCACCCATTCGGTCTTTCTCTTGCCAATTCCTGGCAAGTCTTGCAAAAACTCGCGCAGAGGCTGACGCAAGCCACCCGGAACGATTGATATTTGCAGCTTACCATCAAGGCGCTTGTTGAGGCTCTTCACCGCTTTCTGCTTGGCAGCAGTGCGCGCACTACGGACGTCCGAAATTTCCCCCAACAAATTAAGGCGGTCCTGCTTTAGCTCATCAATAAGTGCGTCAACGATTTTGAGCCGGTTCTTCAACGGACGAACCTGTTCAATTTCGCGTAGTAGTCTCTTGTAGGAGTGCCCAATCTCCCTACCGGTCATACCAGCTACTGCGGGCAGCCTGGCGAAGTCCTTCTCAAGCTCTGTCTCGGCGTCGTGCAGTGCTTGAGAGAGGCTGCTGGCAAGATTCTCTACCGACCTCTCGGTCTTGGTGATGGCTTGTTCCATCTCTCTGAGCTTCTGTCTCAGAGTCTCTCTTAAACTATCCAGCAGCGTTCGCCCCCGCCGCAACAATTCAGCGTGCGGCAGATTTTCCAGTGCCTGGTCGCTGAGGAAAACAAAGTCGGGTAGCGATTCTTCGAAATGCCGATGTGCATCGCGAGTGCGTTGCACTTCATTCCGAATCCTTGGACCGAGTTGACGCTCTTTCTCTAGCAGTGGCACTTGCTTTAGCATCTCTTCCAGCCCCTGCTCCTCGAACTGTCTTACTTGCTCCTCAAGTTTTGGCAACTGTGCGATTGACCTATTAATCTCATCCTTTTTCTCCTGTGCACTGTTCAGTCTTGCACTGTTCTTCCGGAGGTTTCGCAAACCCAAATTCAGTTGTGCTTGTTGCTCCGCACTCTCGGGAAGAAACCTATCCAACAAGCGTGCGAGCGCGCCAGGGCTCCTCGCCAGCTCATAAAGCTCATTCTGGCCGTAAATCTCTATGTTAGGGAGCAGATCCTTGCCGGGATGGAGGCTCGACTCATTGTTGTTTTCGTCGATTACCCGAGGCGGTTCACCGAAGCGACGAGAGACTTTGTAGGGCTTCATATGGTTCACTGCCGAACGCAATTGCAGAACGACACGGCCGCCCGCTTTACCAAGGTTTTCCCGCACGATTTCATCGCCCTGCTTGATCGCGTCAGCACTTTTATGTGAAACGTCGATCGCGTACCGCAAGCACTCCAGAAGTGTGGACTTTCCAGAGCCTCGCCCACCAATTACGGTGTTTAGATGGTCAGATATCTTTGCTGATAGACCATCGAAATAGCCACCTTCAATCGAAACACTTTCGATCCGGCTGTAGAAACGCTCCTGCTGATCATCACTTAATCGGATCCGCACTTCCGGGTCCTTGAAGGCCATCAGAAAGGATGCGAAACAGGGTCGCGTCATCTTGACAAAGATCGACGCGCGACGATCGCGTAAATCATCAGGTTTCGCCACATCCTTGGCATTGATCACGGCCATGGGATGAAGGCGCTTGTATTCTGGATTTTTGTTCAACACGATGGATTTGTACTTCGGCGGCAGGTCGTCAACGTTTCCGGGAATTTGTGCAGCTCGCAGTTCGGGACTTATCCAAAGATTGTTGAATTTTTTCTTTAGAATGCCACTATTTGATGTGGCGTGCGCCGCAAAACAGAATCCCCCAAGCGTGGCAACTTGATGCAAAAGCTCTTCGCCACCAAGACTGGAAGGCCTTACCCTCTCCTCTGGATCAGTTAATTTCAGAACCCCCAGATAGCGTTCGAGCTGTTGTTCACTCGTACTCTCTGGGAAAAGACATACCCAATGGATTTTTTCCGTTGTGGCCACTTCAAACCCCGGGAATACCACGATGCCAGCATTAACCAGCACACCTCGTATGGTCTTTGTTTGATCCACACTACCGTGGTCTGCTAAACCCACGATCTGGATCTCTTCGGCGAGGCAAGTTTCCCGCACTGCCTGGGCATAGGATTTCGCGTCCATGCCGTGGTCCGTACCGCGATACTGTGCACTATACTCATGGGGATTGACCTGCAACGCGCATTTCCAAAACTGCGCAAAGGTGTGTTGTTGTTCGCTCATGTCCTTTCCCCTGGGTACACTCGCACCGCTCGCTTTTCGGCATTCATCAAAGGAGCATTGCGGACCCGGTCGCCGGGAAACTCGTTGCGTTTCCAAAACCAAGGATGTTGGGACTGACCACACATCGTCTCCTTGTCGAGGTCTTTGTTCCAGTGAATACTCGGCTTGGCAGGCAACTGATGTCTGGAGTGAAAATGTTGTCGTTTGCACACGTCAGTGAATCGGTTATTGAGCCAGGTCATTTGACGAGAGTTTGGAATGTTCATCTGCAAAACCTAGTTTCCGCGGCGACTGTTCAATGTTGCGCGTCAGACAGGGCAATTAACAAAGTCCGCAGTGCAACGTTCAATTTATGGTTCAGATTTCTTATTGCTATCGTGGTATTAATCTGGAGAGCAATGGCCCAAAGTAGCACCGCAAACCGCTCATTGTCGGGCTCTGCCACGCAGCAGTTAAAGTCATAACTCGTACCCATGAACAGCATTACGGGGGTAACGATCAATTTTGGCTTATGACCATGTCCTGTTTCCCGTAGCGAAGGATCATCACTTCCTTTGGCAGACTGCTGTCTCTTCCTTGTTTCTTCGGGTTCAAGAGTGCACGACTTTCGTCTTTCATCCGACCGGGAGGCTACGGCCTTCCATTTCAGTCCGTGGTCGGCTTCCCATCCTGCCGGCGCGTGTACGATCTCGTGCAGAATGGCACCACTAACCTGTTCGGATGTTCTGTGCACGGCTTCCGTCCGGCTTAGAATTATCTGTTTCTTTGGTTCAACCGTGAATATTGCAAGTAGAACCAGATCCGCAGAAATGCACGTTCTGCAAGAGTTTCTCGTTATTCTATTGAAATCTGCCCCGGCTCTTGGAAGAATATAGTTCATCATTATGGATGGAGCATGTATTCAGCACTGACCGTGTTCACAAAGATATTATCCTCGGTGACAATGAGGAAGAGCTCATCAAGTAGGTGATGAATGAGATCCCAGGTAATTCTCCTTTTTGCGAAGACCTATCAGGTAGGTACTACATATAGAGAAGTCCTGTTATGGGTACAAGAAATCCGCAGTACCTGCCCAGTACAACAGAGATCTCGTTATAGTTGCAGACAGCCAGTTCGTCACCTGTGCACGTGTTGAAACTTCAAGTGTGACCACCAATGAGGAACCCGCGCCGGATTCCATGAAGCGCATCAAGCTGGCCGATGCTTGCAACAATTTCGAAGTTCAATTTGAAATACATCGTCCATGCTTCGGTCCCTTAACCAACCTCGCAAAATTCCGTGGCGAAGTTGGGTTAGGGTAGTTATTGATTCTTCCACGGTCCATTTTTGGGAGGTTCCCCGCCTTGCAGAACTAACCAACGTTGTGGAGATGAATCAACGACACATTGACGGAGTCTGCATAGTCACTCTCCGTGGATCTGCGGCCCGGGAGCATATTCCGTCAGGTCTGCTGCCGAATCTATCTGTCTGTTTCGGTTCTGTAACGATAGAACGAAATACCACCAAAGCTGGCAATCTTTGTCAGAACCGTTTAGAACCAACTGTTACCTGCAAGTATTCAGTGGGTAAACTGCGTCAGATATATGAAACGCATGTATGCAGACCAAGTACTTCTATTTTGCCGCAGGCACTCTCGCACTAGCGGTGATGCTTGTTTTCTGGATACGCTCAACGAAGCCTGTGTCTGGGGAACTCTATCGACGGGCTGCACACGATTCATCAATGGTTGCTCGGGTGATCCTGAGTGACAGTGCCTCCAGTCCGCTCGCACGGCGGTTAGTGACAGACCTGCTATTGCGAGAACTGCTTGTTCGTATTGATCGAATTGACCGATGTAAAGCAGTGATGGAATACTACGATGCTGTGAATCGGAGCCTCCAAGCAAGCGCCAACCTGCTTGAACAAGCCTTTCTGGCAGCAAGACCTGTGCAACTCTACAGTGACGACAAGACACGCTGTTTTGCGTATTCGATCACGTATCGCATACCGCTACCTGAACCGATGACCTATCGCCAGCAGGTACTCACCAAAGTGCCACTCCAGCTAACAATCATCCACCCGATGCGAGACTTCAAATACTTTAAACGTGAGCACCATGATTAGAACACTGGCAGGAACCCTACTTGTACTCTTGTGCATTCGGATTGCGAATGCGCAAGAGTTTGATCAGCTCACACGGCCCTTGGCTACGCTGTCAGACAGCATACAGATCAGAGCACTACTGGACGCGCTCCTCATCCCAGCAACCGGGAGGGTTGATAGAGTGGATGTTATTGATGTGACAGCCAACGGGTTTGGTCCGGATGATCTGGTTCTGCTTTATCCCTCAATGGAAACCTATGAGGTGGGGAGTGATGTGCCGCGTCTTCTCCAGGAATCCATGAAGTCATGGGAGATAGCTGCGGACTACCGACTTGACGCGACACGCGAAGAGAGCATGCGAATTGCTATCGATGCGCATGGTCGCCAAGATGCACGAGCTGCGCTCACCGGGGATGTGCTTGGTGCTATTGCCCGCTACTATGAGGGGGACGAGTTTGATCTGCGTATGTCTCAAGATACAGCGGGAGTTCGCCTGGAAATCTGGAATTACGATCCAGCGTCGTTACGTTACCGCTTGCCTCTGCAGCCTCTCGCCAGAGATACCCTCTGGCAAGCATTCCGGTTCGCCGCGCCCGCAGTCGTTATGGCCTTTAAGGACGCTTCTGACTGCGTGCAGACCTATGCGGGGCAGGGCCGCATTCATACACGCCCATGCGAATGAGTGCGGTTCTCATCGCGATAATGGTGACGCATGGCGTCCATGCACAGGCTGTGGATACCAAAGTGTGGCTTGCAATAAAGGCTCCGGAAGCGACCTGCTCGCTCGCTCTTAGGCAGGATGTCAACTTTGGGGCCATAAAGGGTGGAGAGCAGTCTGTCAGTCTGCCGCCAAGTATGCCCAGCAATCGCGGGCGGGTACCTGGATGGTTTGTCGTGACCGGTCAGCACGCTTCGGGCTACATGATCACTATTGACTTTCCCAAGCATGTTACCGGCCCAGGAGTGCCGCTCCCTTATGAGGGTCAGTGGGCACAGGCCGGTACAGCCGCCGAACCCTTTGAATATGTACCGGGGCCGATCTGGCGCGCATCAGTTGAGTCTAGTTTCGAACGACACTTCCGTGTGGGAGGTCATATCCGGGGCCTATCGGCAAGTACCAGACCAGGCCTGTATTCCGGGCAAATTTCTATCACTACGACCTGCAATTAACAACACCAAATGAAATCTCCAATTACGCTTTTCTTGTTAGCCCTGTGGTGGGCGATTCCAATGCTTGGGCAGGTGACCGTGCCGGTCTCCATTACGCTTTCGGCCCCGTCACCAACCTGCAGTTTTTCGCGGGATGCATCGTTGAGTTTTGGTACTGTGGAAAAATCAGGTACGGGTAGCGGTTCCGTTGGGATCAATGCGCAGACTGGCGCAAGGAGCAGCACGCTGACGGTAAGCGGCAGCAGCTCAGTTGGTCAGGCACGCCTGACAGGGCAGAATGTAGCTACCTATACCGTCTCGAGGACATTTCCCTCGACACTGTCAAAGGGCAATGATGATTTGAGCTACAGTGGTACATGGGCACAATCTACGAGCTCAAACAGCGGCTACTCATCAATTAGTGGCACTTCTTACAACGGTACGGCTAGTGGGGCGGGCACATCTTTCACACGCTACTTCAGGTTTGGCGGCACGGTGAGTGGAATTGATTTCAGCGATGGTGACGGTACCTATACCGGGACCATCACTGCAAGTGCTTCCTGTAATTGATGATGCGGTTGATTCAGTTAGCCAGTCTGGTGTTGTTTTCGGGCGTGGTGCAGGCACAAACCAGCGGAACGATGCAGGTCCATCTGGAGGTACTGCCTCGGGTGCTAACGGTAAGCGTGGGTAGCAGTCAATTGGACTTTGCACAGCAGCGGGCGGATGCGGGAAGAGTTGTACTGGATCCAGCTACGGGGCAGGTGAGCGGAAAGTCTTCTGGCAGACATGCCCTGGGAGAGGTTACCGTGCGCGGATCCGCAAAAAGCGGGTTTCTAGTCAGCGTTGAACAGACGGTTCAGCTCCGTCAGCACGGCAGTGATAACAGGATCAATTTTACGCCGCTCTGGGCACAGCGTGAAGGTTGTCGTCAGGGCACATACGCGCTCACTCCCGCGAGGCTCGGTACTGGGACGCTTGGGGCCGATGGGTGCGCAGGGCTCCGTTTTGGAGGGGCTATTCAACTCTGGGGTGTACCCCAGGGCCATTATGCAGGACAGCTTGCCGTGCGAATCACACCGATGTAGATCATGGTCCGCGGATTACTTGCTTTATCAATCTTTGGCATTCTTGTGTGTCAGGCACACGGTCAGGCAGCACTCAGCGTGACCCCGGCCTATGCTGTGATCACAGATGAAGCCCCTTTCGGTGCGTTCACACTCCACAATGCAGGCACGGAGGGGGTAGAGGTCACTATCAGTGCACGCTACGGTGCCATTGCTTCGACGGATTCAACGACCGCTGTTGTACTGGACGAAGCGGGTCAATTGGGGGATCTGGCCAGGCATTTGACGTTTTTCCCAGACCGGTGCATTCTTCCGGCCGGAGGTGAGCAGGTTGTGCGTTATCGGATTCACGCAACTCCGGAAGGCGGGCACATTACACTGATGCATTTTGCGATGCAGGAGCGGGGGGCTATTGTAGACGGACAGGTGCCTGCCGTTGCAACCGGACTCAGCATTGTATACAATCTGGTTGCACCGCTCGTGTACCTGCAGGGCAACGGGATCCCAAACCTCACGGCCCGTGTGTTGAAAGGTACATCGAACGCATTGCATCTGTATCTGGAGAGCCACAGTCCATGGCCTTTCCTGGGGGGCATACGCGTTCTGCAGGATGGAGAGCAACTCGGCAGGGCAGAGGCTGCGGTCTATACTACGCGTCTTGTGCAGGTTCCGATATCCCTGGATCCAGACAAACGCCGGATACAGTTACAGTTTGACACGGCGTACACGGGATTGCCGCGCTCCATTCAGCGGGTACTGAGGGTCCCTGCATCTATCGAGTTGACCTGGTGATCCATGAAAAAACGGAGCCTCACGACTGTCCTGCTTTTGTTTGCGCTGCATGTGGCAACGGCCCAGGTACTCATGGAGGTCCCTCTCCTGTTGGAAGTGCCGGGCAAAGAGCAGATGGTTCGTGCCTGGTATGACGGAGAGATATTTTTTGTAGATGGTCAGGAGTTGTTGTATGCGCTCGGGTTTACTGTGCAATTCCAAGGTACCCGGCTGGAAGCACTCGATGCCCATCGTCGCCATGTGTTTGCCTGTGCCGGTTTGCCGCAGGATAACTCCTGCAGGATTGCGTTGCGCGATCTGCTGAGTAGCTTTGGCGATGGGTTGTATTTCGACCGGGACCGACTGGAATTACGGGCTTCCTCGGTAGCGAGCACCTTTGATGTACGTTCACTGCGTGCGCGGAAAAACACCTGGATAGAAGTACCGGGTCCGCATTTATTTGATAGAACGCGTGCGCTGTGGGGTGGACTGATGGCGAGTTGGCAGGTGCGTAATGATGCGTTTGGCCTTCGTCCATACGTACGCCTTACAGGCAGCGTTTTGCAGGGTACTGTGGGGAGAGACATTGGGGAAGATCATTCGTGGGTTTACCGGTATGATCGGCCCGGAAGTAAATGGTTGACTCAGGTGGAGGCAGGTCGCTATAGCACAGGTCACTATAGTAGTGGAACAATCGGGCTATCCATTACTAACGTGCCCCTGGCACGTCAGCACTTACAGCGCGTGCGCACTATCCAGGGCCAGACGGCACCGCACGCACTCATCCAGGCGGTGATTAGTGGTGAGGTCGTTGATCAGGTACAGGCAGATGCAGAAGGACGTTATGAGCTGCAGGCTCCCGCTTGGTATGGGACTACTAAACTTGAAGTACGCATGCAGGCATTGGGGGGCCTACGCCCGACATCCGAACTGCATTATCAATTGACTCCTGCCTCGCTCGTACCACCAAAAAAGGCGTACTACAGTGCATATGCAGGGGAAGATGCGTATGTGCTCAATCTCCAGTATGGATTGCATGAACGGCTGACGCTGCGAGGTGCGTGGTCACACGGACAGGGGCGCACCGAAGCCTCCTCCGGTTTTACATATAGCCCGGTTACGTTCCTGGCGCTCAGTGGGCAACTTGATTTTCCATCCACGCGTTGGCTGACAACGCTCCGTATGTGGCGATCAGGATTGCACCTGAACGCATACATAGATGCACAGCATGGAGTATTCACTAACACGAATATAGCCGCATCGGCAGGCAAAGGCCCTTTCAGTCTGCTGCTGAGAGGTGGTCAGTTGGTGCTGACGGGGCGCTACAGAAGCCTGATCCTGCACCCGGAAATCTGGCTGCACCACCGCACAGGCTTATTGATGCAAGCCAATTGGGGGCTCAATAGACTGCGTGGCCCCCTTGTACAGGCCATCACTTCCCAGAGCTGGCGCTTTGCTGCAGGCTGGTCATTTGCCCGCATGAGGCTTATTGCGTATGCCGAGCGCGACCACACACAGCAGGTGTACGGCGCAGAAGGTCTGCTGACATTTCGGCAAAAATCTCTGACCTTCGGTGCAGGATGGGACATAAACAATCAGGCCCTGGTTGCCAGTCTGAGCGTCCAGGTTACTTCGCCGTTCGGGAGACTGTTTGCTCATGGTCAGCGTAATGCACATGGGTTCACGCATTCACAGCAGGCACAGGGAAGCATACACCTTTGGCCTGGGCTGGCGCTGACGCCATCCGCGCACCAGGAGAGTGCTGCCGAACTCCGAATATTTGAAGACCTCAACGGCAACGGCAAGCAGGATGCCAACGAACGGGTACTGCCGCATATTGACATTCAGCTCTACCAAGGCGGGTTGACGCGCCTCAAAACAGGTGCCCTCTATTCTGCACACCTCGAGCCGTACCAGCGCTATCAGGTGCGTATTCTGGAAGCCTCTGTTCGTGATCCGTTACTGCATCCTGCTACGGGCTGGACGTTCAGTTTTACGGCGGATCCGGGGCGGAGGAAAGTAATCCAGGTTCCCATGGTGCAACTGGTGCGCATTGCGGGGCAGGTTACTGCACTGGATCGGGCGCCGCTCCGGCTCAAGGTTCAGCTCAATAGTGAGGAGCATGCGGACGTGTACCGTGACGGCGGCTTTGCATTACAGGTTCGTCCAGGTCGCTATACACTTACCATCGTGGACGTGCTGGATCAGGAGGTGCTGGCGGAAAAATCCATTGAGGTCAGCACAGTCTCAATCCGCGTAACGATAGACTTGGTAAAGGACCGGATATGACCCGGATACTGCCGTTGGTGTTGCTCTGTGTGCCGATTCCACGTTCCGCGGCTCAACTTGTTGTGCATCGGCCGCTCATATTACACCAGCACAGTGGGCCGGCGCTAATTGAGTCGGCATTCTCCCCGGAGGTTCATGCATGGTATGATGCAGTCATACAGGGGAGTCCACTCAGGATGGGAGGGCATACGCTTGCTTGGGAGCCGCACCTCTCATGTGGGCACTCTAGCGGCAACGTCGCTGGGCGTACGTGCAGGAGTCAGGCCTCAGGCGTGCTTTTCTGGTCTCTGAGCGGGGTGGTTTCCCAAAAGCAGCACACGGTACCCGGGATCTATCAAGGGTATGCAATACTCACCGTGAGGGGACCGGCGAGTACGTACTCAACCTCAATCCCTGTCACATATGAAGTGCTTGCCGATAAGGTGAGCTGCGCGGTCAGCGCGACCAGGAAGCTGGACTTTGGGGAAGCAGAAGCAAACAGGCCTGGATCCGTTACCCTTAGTTCAATAACAGGCGGGAGAAGCTACAAAGGCGGTCAGCTTTATGGACGTGGGGTGTCTACCTATGCCCCAGCTGCCCTGACGCTGACCACCAGTGCGGGATCAGTAATAATAACGGTCCTGGCACCGGTCACCCTTTCCTCGTCCGCCGGCACCATCGGGTTCACCAGTCAGCTAGCTTACCAAACGATTCCAGGGGGCAAGTACGTGCCCCTGATTGAAGGTTCGGGGAGTAGGCGGATTGCTGTCAATGGTGGGCGGATGGGTTTCCGGATCGGGGGCACGGTGAGTACGGATGCAGCCAGCGCCGAAGCGCACTATCAGGGAAACATAACGGTCACTTTTCTATGCGGTCAATCATAACCGACAAACCCATGACAGAAACAATACAGGAAGTTGCCTTGCCACAGGAAGTGCAGGCATTTTCGATCCTTGAACTTTTTAGCCAGGCGGGAGGCTTTCAGTGGCCGATACTGGCCGTGCTCATTGCGGGGCTGGTCGTGCTGATGCTTCGCATTGTGCGTCTTTTCCGGGATCATTTGGCTGCACGTCCACTGATCCGGTTAAACGTGGATTTAACAAACCTTTCGACGCTCGAAGATGTGCAGCATATTGCTAGCGACAGCCTCTATACACGACTTCTTTCCGGTGTGCTGCAGCTGCACCGCAGCCCGGAAGCGATGGGTCGGGAGGTGAGCGATGTGGCAGCGGCCGCGCACGCAGCCTACGCACGAACACAGCGTGTGATAACGTATTGTTCTAGCACAGCAGGCGGACTGGGACTTCTGGGGACGTTGGTAGGGATTTACGCATTGTTTTCCACGGGTACACGCGATGCGCAGACGATCTTTGCGGGTATTGCGATCGCTGTGGTGTCTACGCTTCTGGGCATCGTCACGAGCATACTGCTTGAATTCTTTGAAGCGGTGACCCACGGCTATGTGAGCCGATACATTGAATCTGCACAGGCATGGGCCCAAAAAGTACGCAGCCGAGTCTTGTGCCTTTCTGAGGAGGAAGCATGAGAGGATCACTGATTATGCGGTTGGTCGACATTACGCTGCTTCTACTCCTGAGTCTGATGGCTGCGGCCAGCTTTACGACTGACGGCCCCGATCCACCGGTCACGTACAAGCTCACCGATCAGGGGACACTTCCGGCTCCAATGCAGGTAGCGATTAGCAAGGAAGGCAGTATTCATCTGTCTGGAGGCGAATCTGTTTCTCTAACAGAGCTGGAATCTGTCCTGGCTTCGTGGACTGCAGAGATAGAGGTCATCGCTGATGCTGAAGCGCAAGCGAGCAGACTGCTCGCAGTGCATTCCGTCGCGCGCCGGCTGGATAAACGGGCAGCATTCCGGGTGCGGCAAATCCGTGGAGAGTTACCATGAAACGCAGCAGCGGACATTTACTTCGATTTATTGATCTGGGGCTTCTCCTACTGCTGGCATTTTTGTCCGTAGCAGAATTGAATCCCACCTTGCAGGTACAACTCCCCGGTAAATCCAACACCTCCCAAGCGACGGCTATGGCCCGTGTCGTGTTTGATCATGACTGGAACGGGTCTGTGCAGCGCCTGGATAACTCAATTGTGCTATGCAATACATCAAGCATAGGGGCTCTTGAGGCTTGCATGTCGCAGCAGGATCGCGTACGGTTCCTGCTGGCCCCCGTCAATGCAGCTACCGTACAACAAATCGTCACACTGCTGGATGCCTGCAAGGCAGCAGCACTCCCGTGCGTGATAGAAGCAATACCAGAATGAGTACACAAACAAAAGAACAGGCATTGGCATGCGCAATGACTGCTGTGATCATACTGGTCTTGTGGCTGGTTGCCGCTTGGGTAGAAGTGCAGAGCCGTACCCCAGAGATTCGCGAGCTTCCTATTGTAGAAAGTTTTGAGTCGGCGGTGATTCGTTCGACAGTTTCCCCATCAGTCCCAGAGGAATCGGTTACAACCCCGTCAGTTGAGCGGCGCATCCCTCAGATGACCCATGCCGCATCGACAACTCCGCAAGTGTCAACTCCGGTTCGGCGGGCTGCGTCAAGCTCCGTCTTGCGGCAGGAAGCGGGGATCAAACTGGAGGTGAGTCGCGCAGCAACCGAAACTTCATTAGCAGGCGTAACCACCCGGATGCTCCCACAATCGCTGGAGATCAAGTCGGAAAGGGGAGTGCAAGCGGCGGAGCAGCATGCCCGTCAGACATCTTCCATAAGTGTAACGCATAGAGCAACTGCGCCGAACACCGCCCTGCGGATGCCAACGCCTGCTCGTCCTGAACGGGTGCTGCAGAACGCCGAAGCAAAAAAGATCATAGAGTGGATGCGGCTTACGAGATCCGAGCTTCCACGTGGAATACAGCGGCATGTCGACTATCAACCGGGTAACCTGAGCGCCTCAGCAACGCTTGAGCAGGTCAACGAAATCTGGGAGATCTACCTGATGGCTCGTATCTAGCGACAGTTAAAATTACGGTATGACGACAATTAAAATTAGGGTATGGG
>JAPPGC010000008.1 GCA_028875125.1 Bacteroidota bacterium
TTAATCACAGTACGACACACTAAAAACTGCACCCCTTACAATATACAGGGGCGGCCGGGTTCCGAAACTGTCCACGCTCAAAAGTTCCAAGGTAATGCTGCCCCAAATATGTCCCGTGTCCTGACTCTGCAGGGACCGAAAAATAATGTTGTACGAGTTCCGCTGTTTTTCCCTTTTCAGGTCCAAGGGTTTGATACGAGATTATGAACGAATTACTTACAAGGTCCGTAGTCAGGGATAGAAAAGTACTCTCACCAGGTGATAACTGGGATGGATAACGAAGAGCAGGTCGTCCTCGGTTTCTGGCCTCCATCAGATACATTTGACCATGATCTCCAAACTTGACCTGCCATCGAAGCGAACCCATTTCATCATAGGCTTTGAGGACCGGAACAGTTTGATTAGCATATAGCACTGTGTCGTATGTCTCATTGCATACCAGACGGCCGTCATCCGATATTAGGTACCTGATAAAGGGAGCATCCGATAGATAAGGCTGGCCGAAAGACAGAATATACTCACCTGCATGTGTAACCTTGTGTATGACAAGGTCCAAACTTTCTGAATATCCGTGAAGGTACAGATGGTCCCTTATCACGCAGATGTCAGTGGCATGAAAATCATGGGGCATTGAGAACATGTCCTGGAGCTCGTAAGCATTATCCCGTCTCTGGAAAATCTGTATCCTGATGCCAGATTGATCTGCCACAAAAAACTTCGAAGCATCACTCGTGATTGCTACTGCTTCCAGGTAGCTGAATTCACCCGGAGCTACGCCAAGGGATCCAATTACCTGTTTTAGAGTCCCCTGTTGATCATAAACACGTACTTCTCCGTACTCGCCATCAATGTACAAGAGAGTATTGTCACCTGCGGCAACATCCAAAATGGTTCCAAGCATCTCGTGGTGTTCACCTTCAATGGCTCCTACAGAAAAAACTTCTCCTTCTAAAAAGCTCTCCACATCTACCAGTTTTATCTGGGCTCCAGAAGTATCTTCCCGCAAAACATACCGCATGTCGTTGATCACAGGGATGTTCTCTTCCGTGGGATGGAGTCGTCCCACGACAATATTGTCCTTTTGATTACTGCTACAAGAAGAAAACACTACAAGTATTGCCACGATAAAGGTGGTGGCACACACCGTACGCCACGAGTACCAGCTGTGGAATGAATCTGATGTAGAAAAACACGAGGCGATAACTCCAGAGAACAACCTAAATACCATTACTCGTCACTACCACCTTGATATGTTTCGCAATTACGGAGTCCCGACACCAGGTAAATATTGCGTCCAGTCCAGTTTCATCGTCGGGAGCATCTATGCAGGAAGAAGCCGTATGGCCAGGCTTACGAATTGACATGTACCGTGTTACATTCCGTTACTATTGTCGCATTGATAGTAATGGCAACTGTAGAAACCCCCATATAGGTAACAAGTGATCAGGAGGGCAATGATCAAGCAATCCTTGTCGTGAATCGAAAGTATCCTTTCTTCATTTTTGGACAATTTCGAAAGTTTGAATGTGATGAGTGCATATTCCGACCATGTAGACCACTGACTCCGATAAATGCGTCAGTATGGAGGCGTCCCGGTGTCTAGAGTCAATTTGGATTTAAGTCTGCGCCAACAAGAATTTCAGTCGGGCGGATCATCTACTACGACCCGATGCGACAAATCGGCAAGGTAAACGCGTCCAGGAATGAGGTTCGTGCCTATTTGCGGAAACGAGTATGAGAAGCTACCTGATCGCTGCGGGATATCCCGAACTACGCCAGAAAATCTCCAGACTTAACAACAAAACCCTCCGGGTACAGCCCTCGAAACAACCACAAGTCTCCCGCGAGAAAACAACCGTGGGAAGTCAGGCTTGGGTGCCGCAATAGAAGCATTGCCACATCAGAGTCTTTCGCCCAACTGGCAGACGCATTGCTTCAGAAGAACCTTTAGGGGCTTACCGGCGGCTGCGGCCTGCTGTCTCATATCCTTCCAAGAGTGCAGTAAGGGAGTCAACGATCGCCGGATGGTCAAGGTAAAGGTTTTGCTCTTCAGCAGGATCGGTAGACAAGTCATACAGCTGTCCGACGGGCTCACCTGGTTCGGGCGTAATGCGGCGGGGGACAGTGAAGCCTCCCGATCCTCGTCCGAGGATCAACTTCCAAGAGTTCTGACGTACCGCGAACATGCCGGAAAGTGAGTGTTGGATCATCGCATCTCGCGTGCCGGTCCTTGTTCCTGTCAGCACGGAAAGGAAATCATAGCTGTCTTCTGCGGACGCGTGCGGCAGATCCGCCCCCAACAATGTGGCAAAGGTCGCCATTAGATCGGTAAGGGAGACCAACTGGTCGCTGATGGTGCCCGGCTCCGCATGCCCCGGCCACCGCACCAGGAACGGCACCCGGTGACCACCTTCCCAAATATCCGCTTTTTGGCCGCGCCAGGGGCCATTAGCATCATGTCCGAAGGTTGTACGGTCGTTGACAGGCCAATGCGCACCGTTGTCGCTAGTAAAGATGAGCAAAGTCTCACGATCTAAGTCGTCAATGGCCTGGAGTATGTCGCCTACAGCATCGTCCACCTGAGCAACAAAGTCTCCGTAGTAACCGGCTCCGCTCGTTCCCCGGAAATCGTCTGCAGGCAGCCACGGAGTGTGTGGAGCGCTCAGAGGCACGTACAGAAAAAATGGACCGCCGGCCGCATGGTCCTGTATGAATGCAACTGCTTTCTCCGTTGTTTTCGGAAGCACATCCGCATGGCGGAACCCCGGTGCAATGTTGCCTGCACGCCAGAATCCTCCACCACCCTGTCGTCTATGGGCGCTTCGTTCAATCAATTCAGTGGGCAAGGCTTCTAAGCCCGTGTTTACAACGAAAACATAAGGCGCAAAATCTAGCGAGGACGGAATGCCGAAGAAGTAATCGAATCCGGCAGCGTTTGGCCCTGGAACTAGCGGGAGATTGTAGTGGGTAGAGTCACGCGAGCCCAACCCAAGATGCCATTTACCCGTGGCACCCGTCGCATATCCATGCTCCTTGAAGAGTTTCGGTAATGTAAATCGCGTAGTATCAATGAGATTTGGCGAGTATCCTTGTAATACCCCGCGCTTGAGATGTGTTCGCCAAGCATATCTGCCCGTTAGCAGGCCATAACGCGTTGGCGTACAGACAGCAGACGGTGAGTGCGCATCGGTAAAGCGCATGCCCTCGTCCGCTATACGGTTCAGGTTCGGCGTTGCAATCTTGTACGAGGGATTGTAGCGCTCAATATCGCCATAACCCAAGTCATCGGCCAAAATCACGACGACGTTTGGTGGTTTAGGAGCTGTCTGGCAAGCACCAAGAAGGAAGAACAGAATCAGCAGGACGTGTGGACGCATACTGTTGGTCAAGTGGGACATGGACGGAAAGACGTTTTGCAGTGTCTCCTTAGCAAGAACTGCGGCTTCATTCAACGCAGAATCTGGAAGCTGGATGCGCTCAACTCTGTTGCATGCATCGGTGCGTGCGTTCTGCGCAGCGTAATATCGTGGTATCGGTAGGAACATCCCATATTGATTAATGCTTCCCAGTACCCTCAGTGTGTATGTATTTCATGCGTCCTGTGCGTATGACGGCGAAACGGCAGTCTTGATCCCCATTGGCAGGGTTGTTGGTTGTTAGCTTTTTCGGAAGTTAGCGACCCGCCGCTACTCTGATGTAAGCGACTTTTGCGATTATTGGTTTTTGTGTGCCTACCAGTGATGGGGCAACGGTGTGTAGCGTGCTTCTTTGGCCGTCGTGGAAACCCGTTTGAATACGTCTATCAGCCACTCCGCAGGATTCACTACGTGCAGGGAAAAGGTAATCAGTAACGAATACAGAAAATCAGCACGTTGCGCAGCGGCATGGGAGCCAGCAAACAGACAGTTTTTTTCTTCCCAAGGCAATGGGCCGGATTCGATTATCAATGATATTGTTATCAGTCTCTACCCTCACGTTATCCAAGAACGATGTGAGCTTATCCCAACGAACCAAGGCATTGTACACCTTGTTATCGCATGCACTGGGTGCCACCGTGGCATGGGCTTCAAGAAAGGTCTAGATCTTCTTATCGATCGGCGCCGATTTCTTCTGACGGACCCGTCTGCGTTCTACAACTAACAACAATGACAAAAACACCCAAGCTAATTTATATATGCTTTATGCTACCTCTCCACAATAACAAGGATTGCTCAGATATGCCCCCTACCCCCGCTGAATATGCAACCGGTACGCCAATCAGATGGCCCGATTTTCCTATTAATTGAATCTCTTACTCCATGCGTTGAACAGCATCCCGAATCGGAAGCAAACGTATTTCGTGAGTTTATTATGGATAGCTGGAAGGCATTGCACGGCGTGATCGTGGATTGATACAAAATCCGCTTGCGAATTGACTTACCTTAGCGGAAAAAGATCCGAGCGGTTCAAGAAAACGGCAGATGGTGTGAAAGGCACGAGATAGCTGTTTCCCATGTCGGCAGAAGTGGGAAAAATGTCAGGAATTGCCTCTTATAGACGAGGAAATCCGTTCAAAAAAAACGAGAATGCAGACACTTCACGAAAAATTGTCTCGCAAAACCCAATCTGCTGAACTAGGAACAATTAGTGGGAGCTCCTGTACTAAGTGGGACTTTCGTACCGATGCTGATGCAGAATCTTCGCTGCATTGAGTAATGTACTGAGAAACAAATATGACACCTGGTTAGATCTTCCCAAAACTCGCCAACTGGTGCTTAGTGTTTGTTTTAGAACGGTCGGGGTTTTCCCTTCAAATACTTAATTGTTGTATACCGCAGTCCATGTATCGCTTCCTGTTTTCCGTGTTTTTCCTGATTGTGTCTATGGGTCTATCTGGGTGTGATGTAATGGAGACCTCGCCCGAAGACACGGACCTATTGATTGGAGTTGCCATTCCTCAAACTGGAATAGGGGGAGTGATTGGGCAATCAGTCACAAGCGGAATCCATCTGGCAATTCAGGAACTTGAGACTCTTTCCAATTTGAATATTGCCCTCGCGTTCATAGATACAAGGGCCACCGTCATGGGGACGGAGGATGCATACCGACAATTTATCGGTATGGAGAATCTACCAGTGATTATTGGCCCTTTAACCTCTACGAATACCGAAGCGATCATCCCTATGCTCAATGAGAATGATATCATTTCGCTTGGTCCAACTTCATCCAAGCAAGGTCTATCAGCACAAAGTGAGAATCTTTTTCGTTTATCACTCACGAATGATCGGATCATTCCGACCGGAATTAGCACTTCTAAGGCAAACCTTGACTTCAAGAATGTTGCTACCCTATACAATTCTGGCGATGCTTTTTCGATAGCCAGTAACGAATCGATTGTAGATGAATTGCAGGCGTACAATGATATAACCGTTGTAATCCAGGCATCTTATTCCGCTCAAGAAGGAACTCTTCTCAGTGAGGCTGATGTTAGTTCTCAATTGGATAACATTCTTTCAACTACACCTCCTGTGGATGCAATTTTTTTGTCTGGATTGTCGCCAGATCATGATGTGATTCTGCCTTCTGCATATCGCAAAGGAAATTCTGCATCATTTGTCATTCCCCTTCTTTCTATCGCCTCGGTTCACACGATTAACTCACGGGAGCCTGGTGCTGCCGAAGGTGCTGTAACCTTTAGCATATGGCTATCCAGCTCCCCTAATTCCCTTAGCAAAACCTTTGTGGAGAGCTACATGAATAATTTTGGTGCAATCCCAGATGACTGGGCGACAAGGGGGTATGCGGCTACATCTCTTCTAATCGAAGCATTTCGGCGATCTCCTGCATACGATTATAATTCAGTCAGGAATTCTCTCGCTGATATTAGAGATTTTCCGACCATTCTGGGATCTTTCTCTTTTGATCACCATGGGGATGCAGTTTATGATCCCGTGGTAGCTGTAGTGCGGAACAATGATTTTTCAGCATGGCCCGCTATGAGCAAGTGATGACGATGATCCATCGTTAAACTACTCTCTCAGGCTATTCATCTTCTTCAAAGTACATATGCGGTTCTGCCGCGAATATTATGGGATAATTTCAGTATTGGTTCAGACTGCTGGCGCATGGAAGTCTTCGACATACGAGCAGTTGAGAAGCAACGTTGTGAAAAAAACACTTACGGCCCCTAATACATTTACTGAAGAGGCGATTGAGTTTGCGGTTGATCAGCAAATGGATGGGGTTACCGAGGCTGCGCTGAGTGACTGGATTGGGCATCGAAAAATCAAAGGAAGGTGCAGAGTTGGGGTGATTAATGCAGGCAATGTTCCACTAGTCGGATTACAGGACTTGCTCGCGGTACTTGTTTGTGGTCACTCCTATGTCGGTGTAGTGTCCAGCAAGTCTCCGCATTTACTTCCTGCATTCGTCAATACCTTGCTTGACCAAGGGGCCGATATAAATGCTGAGTTCGTGGATCAGGATGAGATGTGGGGCAAAGCGGACGCTGTCATAGCAACTGGTAGCAATGAGGCTATTGCACAGATCGAAGTTCTTGCTGGCAGGCAGGGGTTGACACCTGATAAGTGTTTATTTCGTGGTAACCGGTACGGAATTGCAATCCTGAATGGTTTAGAGTCGGAAAATGACCTGGATGGGCTTGCATTGGACGTGTTATTACATGAGGGTATGGGATGCCGTAACGTAGCATTGATTATGGTACCGGCAGGTCTCGAGCCGGACGACTGTCTCAAACATTTTGCTGAAATGCGTGGAGTTTTCCCTGCGCATCCTTCAACATCGGGCAGGCTTTCGATGCAACAGGCCTTTCTGACCGCAACGGGTCAGCCGCACGCTTATGGAGATGGTCTGGAATTTCTTCTCAGTAAGGGCGCTCCAGAGGTTCAAGCCCCCGGACACGTACGCTGGGTAGAGTATAGAGATCAGGATGAAATGGTACGGGTCATAGGAGCACTGCGCGACGAGATTCAATGTATTGTAGCTCGCTCGGAGTTACGCGAGCAATTGCCAAGCTCTTGGAACGTTGGATCATTTGGCAGCACACAGACACCTGCGTTGGCTTGGCGGCCGGACAAACGAGATACGATTGAGTTTTTATGTGGTCTTTAGCAGGAACATGCACAGGACAGATTACGTTCCTGTCGGTCTAGGCAGTGTCCCTGAGTCCAAGACATGGTCAACAAGAGCGTAGAAAAAAGTAGAGCGGAGCGTATTGCATTGCACTACAAGGGGTTTATTAGTAGCTTGCAATCTTGGCTGGAGTTAAGGATAGAGCTTGCAGGGCACCAATATCTGGAACAAATCCTGCAAAATAAGCGGCTCGTCTATGTCGTACTCCTTACAGGACTTTCGGCCGTCCTTGCCGTAACCTTTATATTGGTTGCTGCAGCACTAGGATTGGGGGCTTTGCTGGGACACACGGCATGGGGCTTCGCATCAGTGGGTGCAGTGATGGCTGTTCTGGCATTGATCTTGAGCAGATCTGCGACCCGGTCTAAAGAAAATGAGGTTACAGCGTTGGACGAAACAACAGACAAAAAGAATGGAAGAGACAATACAGAACAGAACCAGTAGCGACGTTCGAGAAGCATTGAGTGAGAATGAACGTCGCATGGAACAGCATTTGGGTGCGCTTCGTCACGAGTTGATGGATGTAGTGTCTCCGGTTAAAGAGATTATTATGCGGCACCCTATCGGTAGCACATGTGCGATTATGGGTCTAGGTGTGGCGCTGGGATATTTAATGGGAAGCGAGCGGCGTTCAGCTGGATCCGGAAGTGGCAGGACTCTCCTGGAAGCAGCATTAGTTCCCGTCGTTGAAGCTGTTAGGGAGCATTTGCAAGAGAGTATAGCGCCGGAGAAGGAGGTGGAAGAATAGACTATCTGGATCATAACCAAGACTAATGGAAGACACGAAACAAACCAAGAAAAGTGATGACGTACGCGAAGCGTTGCGCGAGCGCATGCGTCAAATGGAGCAGCATATGGGTGCACTTCGTCGCGAGTTAACAGGTGCAGTATCTCCTGTTAAGGAGGTAATTACACGACATCCTGTCGGAAGTGCATGCACAGTTCTCGGGGTGGGAGTCGCATTGGGGTATTTGATAGCCAGTGGACGTCGCTCAGATGAATCGGATCAAACTGAGATTCTGGATGCAGCATTAGCACCTGTTATTGAAGCAGTAAGGGAGCATTTAGGTCAGGGGGAACAGTCGGGAGAAGCAGTCCAGAGGAATGTCCTAACCAGGAACGATGCAGTTCCTCGGAGAACAGAGAGCACACTTAGTCAGTTGGTCCAGATGCTGGCCCCCGTGGTTGTTGAGATGGGGATTAGAGCGTTGAATACGGAGAGCAAAGACCAAGAGGGTTAATGTCTGTGCGGGACCATCGACTTGTTTTCTTTGGCCCCCCAGGCGCGGGTAAGGGTACTCAGGCACGCCGTTTGACTTCCAGGTTCGGTTTCGCACATATTTCTACGGGGGTAATTCTCCGAAAAATCATACGAGCAGACACTCCTCTAGGTCAAGAGGCAGCAGGGTACATCAATGATGGCAATCTTGTGCCTGATCGGATCGTCCGCATATTGGCAGAGGATGCCATGCTGGATGCGAATTTCAGTGGCTTTATTCTGGATGGCTATCCCCGGACGCTCCAGCAGGCTGAATGGTTGCAGGAGTTCCTGCAATCTCAGAGAACGTCACTGACGACGGTCGTAAACTTTGTTCTTAGTGACGAGGATGTAGTATCGCGCTTATCACAGAGGCGCATTCATCGCCTCACCGGCGAGAATTTTCATTTATCGAATAAGCCTCCGCCGCCGGAGGAGGCGGAATTTATGATTACACGTCCAGACGATCAGCCGGAGACCATTAAACATCGTTTGAAGACCTACTATCGCGACACGCACCCGCTGGTTGAGTACTATCGTTCCCGCGATTTACTCCGCCCTATAGATGCCTCAGGAGCATTTACCACTGTGTATTCGCAAATCTGTGAAGTGCTACAATTATCTTAGTTCTTGGCGAACTGAGTTATAACGGTATGCAGCGTCAAGAGGATCTGGAAATAAAACTTGAGGAGCTTCGCCTCGCAGTGGAGTCAGGCCTTTCGGAATTGGTTCGGGATCGCGGTCCCGGAGAGCTGTATGATTCTGTGCGATACGTCTTGTCTGGTGGGGGCAAGCGCCTCCGGCCGCTGCTGCTCCTTCTTTCAGCTGACGTTTTTGAAGCCGATCTTCAGGAAGCAAGTCCGCTGGCGCTGGCAGTGGAATTAGCCCATAATTTCTCGCTCGTCCATGATGATATCATGGATCATGCCGATACACGTCGAGGACGCAAAACGGTGCATGTACTCTGGGATCCGGACACCGCAATCTTATGCGGGGATGTTCTGTTGGCGCTTGCCAACGAAAGTGTTAGTAAGGCAAGTTCAGACAAGGGCGCACAGCTGATTCAGGTATTTAGCGAGGCGATTAGAGGGCTCTGTGAGGGACAGGCACTGGATATGGCAATTGAGACAAAGCAGGATTTGAAAACGTCGGATTACTTGCAGATGATTGATGGCAAGACGGGCGCACTGCTTTCCGGTTCACTCGAGATGGGAGGAATCTTCGGGGGCGCAGATTCTCATGCACGATTGGCTTTGAGAGCGGCAGGCAAATCAATCGGGCGTGCATTTCAGATCCAGGATGATCTACTGGATTTAGTAGCAGATAGTCAGCATTGGGGGAAAGTACAGGGAGGCGACCTGATTGAGGGTAAACGAACTTATTTACTATTGAAAGCCTGTGAGCGTGCGACCGGTGAAGCCCTGGCTTTTTTTGAAAAGATACGTCCGGGTTCAGGCCTTGAAAAACAGGAGATTCCAATAGCCCGCGAACGAATGGAGGAACTCGGTGTCTTTGATGCTGCGCGCGCGAGTGTGCGCACTTATACATGTGCCGCATTGGCGCAAATTGATTTACTTCCGGGTGACACGTCGAGGCTTCACGCGCTGATTGATCGTATGGCTGCCCGGGTTCATTGAATATTGTAAAGTCGTGGAGTGGCAAAAAACAGATCAGACAGGTCGCACAGGGGCCTCAGACAAGATTGTGGGTACCGAGTATAAAGTAAAAAGCGAGGACAGATTGCTACTTTCAAGGTGAGTGGGGCAGGTAGTAAAATCAAGCATGGTGTGGATGGAGTCGCGACGAAGGTAGCGGAACAGGTATCAAAGCTAAACGCATCGTAAGAGTAGCCGCCAATAAAGCATCAAACAATGGAAACTAAATCAGGTCGTGGAGTACGGGGAGTTGCAAGCAAGGTTGTGGACGCAGGGAATCAAGTCAAACAAGGAGCCCAAGTAACCGCAGATAAGGCGTTGGAAGCGGGGAATCAAGTCAAACGCGGCGTACAGGTCGCTGCAGAAAAGATGGTGGATGCAGGCAGTGAGGCCAAGCACGGTGTACTGGCTGCAGCAGGTAAAACTGTTGAAATTGGTCATGATGTGAAACGCAAAGCACAGGTTGCCGCAGACAAGGTCATCAATACTGGAAGCAGGGCCGCTGGTGGCGCGCAGGACACCCTAGTCAAAGTGGCAGATTCTAGCAAAGAAAAACTACTTGATGCCAAGAGTTTTGCAGGTGAGCAATGGGAAGGATTTACCACCGAGGTTGAGAATGCGTCCAACCGATACACCAATATGGTGACTGAGACATTGGTGCTCACAAATAAGAAACTCGAAGAATCAGTCAATGCAGTAGACCCCGAGGGGACGATACGTAACAGGGCTAAAAAAGCGGCTGTAGCAGCTGGTGCTGCAACAGCTTCTGCCTACAGCCTAATTCTGGCGGCATCGCCGGCTTTTGGTGAATTACCACTTGCTCTAAAAGTGAAGTTTGCTGCCGCTGGGTTGAGAGATTCGTGGCGTTTAATGCCAGTTGCAGAAAGCTTTTATGAGTCCTCTGTTCCCCAAGTAATCAGAAATTTTGGAAAAGATGCTGTGGTCGAATTCCTGGACGGCAAGCATGCCAGCCACATAAAATCTGTCTACAACAATCCTGAGTTGGCAATAAAGAACAGCAACATCGTGTGGGAAGCTGCCTGGAAAAATCTTTCGCGAGGAAGCAGGGATATGACAGGTTTCGAACTCGCGAAGGCAAATGCTGCAAATATTATTGACGCTGCTGGCATCGTTACTGGGCAGACCTTGCAGATTGCAGTGAAATCGGGATGCATTGGAATGGCTCTTGAAGGGGTCGTGAGTTTGGGAGAGAACATGATTTATGTCTACGCCGGAGAACGTACTGAAAAAGAGGCTGTTATTGATGTATCAAAGAAAATGGCACCAAAGGGGGTGCTTTCCGCCGTGAGTGGAGTTGTCGTATCCGTGGCCATCGCTTTTGGAGCAGGACCAGCACTTGCATCCATGGCACCGGTCCTGATTACGATCGGGGGAACTGTTTACTTGCTTGGGGCCGTACATCGGATAGCAGGAGCATATCAAGCGGTGAATTCCGGGGAAGTGATTGCGGCTGAAGCGTAAATCGAACCTGATAACCTAAACAGTTTGATTTACCCGCCTATTCCCATTCTCTCGTGGGGGAACCTAGGTAAAGAGGCACCAAATTACACGATCCTAGCAATAAGCATGAGACTCTACGGGAATGGGGTTCAATATCGTCTCCCGAACACTGATTCTCACATTCCCTTCACGACAAAGTGCGCCGTGTGAGAAAGAGAAAAGAGGCGCAGCAGCATAACACCAATACACTAAGGAATGTCTGATCAATGCGATGTTAATTGCAAATCCAGTCCAAAGTGGGTCTAGTGGTGCTTCTGATGTGCAATTTTGGTCTGAATTCTGGTAAAACAGTTCGGCAAGAAGGACTAAAGGACCCTATCTGTGCTTACAGGGCATACCTATCCCTGCAGGGCCAGTAATCGGTCGCCGGCCATGTGGAAGTTGGCAAGCGCAAAGAGCGTGTACAGTTGGGCTGTGTTCTTCTCCAACCCCCGGTAGCGAACCTTGCGGAAGCCCCACTGATGCTTGATCACGCCAAAGACATGTTCGACTCTGGCCCGGGTCCGATTACTCTTGCGGTTGAAGGATTGGTCCGCGCAGTTGAGCTTGCGCGTCCGGGTGGCCTTGCGCAATACACGCCAAGTCACCCCGCATGCTTCCGCTTGGGTCTTTCTGGCTTGGCTCACATAGCCCTTGTCCCCGTAGATTACCTTCTCCTCACCGTGCAGACACGCCGCCATCATCTCCGAGTCATGCACATTGGCTGCGCTCGTCTCCACCGAATGCACCAACCCTTGCGTATCCGTACCCACATGCGCCTTCATACCGAAATACCAGGTGTTGCCCTTCTTTGTGGAAGCCATCTCTGGATCGCGCTCGTGCTCCTTGTTCTCGGTTGACGATGGCGCCGCAATAATGGTCGCATCGACTATCGTGCCTTCACGCACCAGGATGTTGTGCTTCTCGAGATGCCGACTGCTGACCCGTAACAACTGCCTGGTCAGTCCATGCTCCTCCAGCCAGTGCCGAAACTTGCAGATCGTCGTCTCATCCGGTGCATATCCCGGTTGTACCTTTGCAAACATCCGAATCGGAAAAATATCATGGACCGCGTCTTCTGCTGCCGGGTCTGACAAATGGAACCACTGCTGCATAAAGTAAATACGCAACATGGTCTCCAAGGGAATCGGAGGACGTCCTCTTTCGCCTTCGGGGTAGTACGGTTTCAGGATGGCCAGAAAGGTACCCCACGGCAGGACACGATCCATTCTTTCCAGGAAGCGCTGCCTGCGCGTCTTGCGCGAGCGGTTGAGGTAGGTGAGGTCCTCGAAAGTGAGCTGTCTCATGGCACGTTGCGTATGACTTCTGTATGTCCTGATATACACAGGCTACATTGACGAGGCTCTTGCAAAACTCTCACCCGAAATTACAACCTATCACAAATTAACAATAATACAGCACGATTACCCATTATATAACAAATAAAGAACTTAATTGATGAAAAAAATACTCAAAGAGTTATTATATTTACTGTGAAGTTTACGGGAGTTCTATTTGCGATTTGCCTCCGGTTTTAGATTTTGGTGTTTTGCAAAAGGCTCCGACATAAATCAGAACATCCTTTGTTATGTTGTTGTATCTCGCGCGGGTTTTCAATTCAAAAACATCACGCTCTATGTATACAAATCCGCGTAATGCCGGTACATCAAAAAACCGGAACGAGTGGGGCATTATTATGCTATCCGTTTGTGCGCTGCTGGTGCTCACCCACTGTGACAGTGGCTTTGTTCCGGATGTGGGTCCGCCACCGAACAGTTCTGACGCGCGGGCAGAAAAAATAAAAGCGTGGTACGATACGGCGCTGGAGGAAGAGCAGAACGCGCACCTTGATCCTCAAAGGATAGGCAAGCTTGCCGGGGACAGCACGCTGCTTTCGGACAGCACCATTGCAGCGGTGCTGGCTGCGATGGTGGATCAGCACCCGCCAGACTGGGATCAGATGGAGACGTGGGATAATGGAAGCGGTGGGTATATTGGTGCGACCTTGCTGGCTGGCGGTCTTGGGAGCACCTCGGATCCGGACTTGTCGGTGGTCCGTACGCTGGTCGCGGATGTGGATGAAAATGGGAGGGTACTCTCGGGGTATTTGGTGGAATACGTTTCCGAAGACGTGCAGGAATCTCAGTTCAAGGAGTACGTGGGGCAGTGGCTGGCTGGCGACTTCGGTAATAAAGCGATGCTGGTTGCGGAGTACACGATTGGGTATGCATCCACATCGGCGATGTTTTATGCGCCGGACAAGGATCCGAGACCGATAACGATCCGACTGGTGGAGAAGTATGGTACGGGGAAAATAGATGGCAACAAGTATTCTGGTAAAGTGTCTGCCTTGGTGCTGGTTTGCTGGGAAGCTGGACCGCCGATAGAGGTCGGGCCTGGTTACCCAATTACGACTACATGCGTATGGCGTGATGACGGTGGAGATGATGATGATGGATGTCCTCCGGAAGGATGCGATTCTGGTGGTGGTGACGGTGGAGATGATGATGATGATGACGACGATTCACAGTGTACGGAGGACCAGAAGGACATCGCGAAGGAGTACGGCGACGAGACTAACTGGCCGTGCGAAAAATTCGTCGACGACATAACCTCCGGGACCGGCACACATGGACATGTAACGGGCTATCATTCACCCGCGTACAGTGCTGGTCTCCAAGCCGTAATGACGGACATGTTAGTGGCGCACGCCGTCTCCGGATGGATCAACTCCGACTGGCGCTGCCCGATCGGCAATGCGCACCCGGATGTGGGCGGGGTGTCAGGTAGCCAGCACGTGCAGGGCACGGCGGGCGACTTCTCCGCCGCGGGCTTTGACGAGGAAATGCATGGGGATTTCGAGGATGCGGGGATAGCGGCCGGCCGGCGTTGGAGCTCGGCGTACGGGCCAGGCGGGTACACGGGCCATATTCACATAGACTGGAGGTAACGATGCAAGTATTCGCAAGATTTTTCATACCGGCGCTGTTGCTGGCGCTTCCGGCGCTGAGCAATGCGCAGGAGCGGGCGGCGGCGCCCGTGACAGAGCGCCAGGCGGCGGTACAGCTGGCAGAGGGCGACTGGCAGGAGCGCTACAATGCGGTAATATTTGTAATGAAACTTGGGGCGGAGGCCTCTGCAGAGCTGCGGCTAGCCGTCATCGACGCGGCGTGGGCGGAGCTGCGTCAGGAGACCGACACGCCTCCGGAATCCGAGGCGATCTTCGGATATCTGCAGGCCGTGGCAGAGATGGGGGACCCGCGCGCAATCCCGTTCCTGGTTGAGGCGCTGATTTATGGCGGCGAGAACGCGCTGGCCGACATCGGTGCGCGCGCGTTTCCGGCGGTGCTCGAAGCCGTCTCTGATCCCGACGAACACGGGTCACGGGCTCGCGGGGCGCTGACGGTACTCCGGTTCATGCTCGAAGACGGCATACTGACTGCCGGGCAGACGGACCAGGTGCGCGCACTCGTGCGCGAGCGCCTCTCCGGAACGCAGGATACCAAGATCGTGGGCGCGGCCGTGCGGCTGGCGCTCGCACTAGGGGATCCGGAATTGCGCGCGATCGTGGAGCGGTTCGCGAATGACCGGGGCTTCGCTGAGGCGCTCGTATCGCCTTATTTGTCCAGTGGAAATCCGATGAGTACTGCAGGCCACGCCAAGTGGGTCAACATCCACCAGAAGCGCGCACGGACGTTCCTGGATGGCGGCGGCGCGGACATCGGGCCGTTTCGTAAGCGGATAGCCGTAACCATCCACTAGAGCGTACCCACGAAATGCCGGCAAGGCGGACGGACGACATTTGCATATTCGCCCTATAAGCCCTCTCAGACGCCCGCCCGCGGCTTTGGAGGGGGTAGAGACCCTCTCAAATGCGCCTCAATGCGCTCTGAGGTGCTCTATGGCACTCTCACGCGCCCTGAGACATCCTCACGCAATATGCGCCGGGCGCGGACTTCTCGCGCGTAGCGCGCAGCCCTTAAGGGGTTCTCCCCTGTTTGCATATGAGCCTCTTTGAAAATTCCTCAACTGGGTGAGTCGAAAGTGCTGCTTTTCCCTCCGATCGGGGTTCGATGATTCCCTCGAAGCATGCGTGCGCCGGCCTGGCACCGGACGCGAGCATCCAGTGCCAGGCCGGATGCGGTGTAAACCGCGTCCCCTGTGAGGTGTTTGTCGCGCCCGGGTGTGATGTAACGATAAATTCCCGAACCCACATAAAGCGGATTCGGTCCGCTTTGTGGGGGGGACTCCCTACCATTTATGCAAGTCCAAATCAGCAAAATTTGAAAAAAG
>JAPPGC010000094.1 GCA_028875125.1 Bacteroidota bacterium
CAATTCCTGTCAGTTGGAAAGATCAAGTTTCCCCAATGATTGAAACAAGCCCATATATTTTATATTAATGTTATATTTTCCGTCATGATAAATCATATTTTATCAAAATTAATCCTACAGCACAACAACCGGACGGATTGAATCAATGGCAACGAATCTCTGGGGTAAAGTATACTACGGGGATACTTTCGCTGGCATTCTGGCGCAAGAGGCCGGAGGCCGATGCGTATTCACCTACGACGAGAGCTATCTGCAAACCTCTTTGCCCGCCATTTCCTACACGCTGCCGCTTCGGGCCGCCCCTCATTTAAGTGAATACGGGTTGCATCCCTTCTTTGGCAATCTATGTGCTGAGGGCTGGCTTAAGGATGTCCAAGCACAGGCACTCAGCCTGCGCGGGGACGATCGTTTTCCGCTGCTCCTTGCCTTTGGGACAGACCTTGCAGGAGCCGTCAGCATCATTGATCCAGATCCTGCCGAGGACATTAATATCGACCACAACGACCCGGAAAACATTGCTGCGCTTTCAGCACGAGCGTCTCTCTCCGGGGTTCAGCCCAAACTGGGTGCAATAAAGGAAGGCCGAGTGTTCCGCCCCGTTAGGCGGGGTGAGCGGGCGACCTACATAGCTAAGCTCCCATCTCCCACACTGCCCGATATTCTGGGCCCTGAGTACGTTACTACGCAGGCATGCGCGGCCCTTCTTAAGAAGGATATGGTTGCGGAGATGACTTTGGCACCGCTTCGGGGCGTTTCAGAAAGAGCCCTGTTAATCAAACGATTCGACAGGACTGAAGACGGCAAGCAAATTCACTTTGAGGAATTCAACCAGCTGCTCGGTAACCGCTCGGAGGACAAGTACGAGGCCTGCTACGAGCACATGGCCGAATTCATCATCCAAAATGGAGACATATGCCTGCGGGCAGAGTGCGACACCCTGTTTCGCCGGGTGATGGCCTGTATTCTCACCGGAAATACGGATACTCATCTAAAAAACTTCGCCATGGAGCACACGGAGAGCGGATTGCGCTTAGCTCCCTGCTATGATCTTGTCGATTCCGCTTGCTACCCGCAATACCAGACGCTGGCACTGGGGATAGGGGGGGCTAAGAACATGAGGATCGGTAACATTGGTCCAAAGAATATTGCACGGCTGGGCAACCTATTCGGTCTGCCCGACAGAGCAATCATGCTGGCGGTTTCTGACTTCGCCAGCCGTCTCAATAGGGCTCACAGCGCTGTTGATGTCTCCAAGAAAGTCGACCAGTATATTAAAGACAAGCTTCATCAGCAAATAAAGAAAAGATGGAACGGAGCATTCGACTCAATTGGGACTTACTTGTCAAAGAAGCAATAAAGCGGCGCAAGGAACGAAAAATCTCTCAGCGTCGACTAGGCACCATAGCCGAAGTAAGTCAACCGACGGTCTCGCGCTTTGAGCGACAAGAACAAGACATTTCAGCTTTCAAGCGCAATTAAAATCCTTGATGTTCTGGGATTGGTAGAGAAATATGAGACCTAGCTTTGCAGACTGGAATCTGCCACGAACTCAGATTACCATCCCTAGACTTGCTGGCGGCAATATTGAACGTGGGGGATTAAGGTATGAATCAGGCAATTTGTATTATTCGAGGAAGGGGGGACGAATGACTTAGTATTATCGGTAGTTTAGCTCTTAAAGGTAGAGTTGGAAGTATTAAACGATCTGTTCAGATGATTTGAGTAGATGGGACGTAGCCGGGATACAGAGTGAAGATTGTTGTTGGTTCGGTATTTCAACAATTCAGATTATAGTATGCACCTTATTCGCAACAGGTATGTCAGGAATACTTCACAGGCTACGCTATCCAGTAACCCAAGTCTTGCTCGGTCCACGCATGAAAGTCTTGGCCAGGTCTGGATCCGTTAATATCGCCTCAACTGACTGCTCCTTTACTGCATCTGGCACTTGTAACACCTACTTGGTCTGTAAGAATTCTATCAAATAACTTACAATCTCCACCACTGGATCAATTATATGAATTCCCCGGCGGCACATAACGAAATTGAACCTCGTTCGGCATAGTCATGGTAGTGCGTACCGAGGCCATTGTATTAAAATCTATGCCCTTCCGGGAAACCAGCCTGCTCGTTACGCTATATACCTTGAAGCTTGGAAAACTGACCACCGTTGCACGAGGTGCCCAATCGAGAAAGAACCAATTCGGCTCAACGCTTCAGGTGCTTTCACATGTGCAGGCTGTGATCTACACGCGTCCGACCCGGTCTATTCAGGTTCTGACGAATTGCTCACACATCACGGTTCATCCAGATATATCCCATGACCTGAAAAGATTGGCGATTGGACAGCGGATCTGCGAACTTGTTCTGGCACTTACGGAAGAAGGTGTAGATTCTCCCGAAATCTTCCATTTAGTTACTCGAACACTGAGCGCACTGGGTGATCCGGCTGCGGATGCAGTATTGGTTCAGCTATACTTCCAGCTTCATTTGGCGGCGGCATTGGGTTTCGGACCCAGCTTTACCCGCGATGAAGTGGAGCGGGTTGATGATTCCGGTGGATATCTGAAGCTTGATACCGGTACGATTTCACGTGAGAAGGATACCGGTTCTCGGTCGTTGGCGGCCTCTAGGAGTGTGCTCCGCGCATTTGCCATTTTGTACAAGGCTGATTTTGATGTCATACTGCGTATGCAGCTTACGGAAAAACAGCGTCGAGGGCTTTACACACTGGTTACCCGCTTCATGCGGTACCATGTGCAGGAAGCCTACCCTGAGCGTGGGGAAGAGGTTTTAAGCCAGATATTGGGATTATCGCCAGAGGTGCAGTAAGGCCGCAAAGTGCACTGGTGCGTATGATGTCTCCTGCTAATGTATATGTACGATGCGTGCTAATGGTCAGAGTATTGGGATTGACGTAGGAGGGACGTTCACAGATTTTGTGGTGTTGGATGCTTCTGGGTTGACGGTGCATAAGGTGCCAACGACACCAAGTGATCAAAGCCAAGCCATACTACAAGGCTTAGCGGTACTGTCGGTAGGTCCAGACACGCCGGTAATGCACGGCACGACCACTGCTACCAATGCGCTTCTGCAAAGGCGAGGAGCTCGTACTGCACTCATAACCACGTACGGTTTTGCAGATGTCTTGGCGATCGGTAGACAGAATCGTCCCCAGCTGTATGAGTTTTCCCAGGCAAAACGCAATCACCTCGTGCCCCGCCAGCTTCGTTTGCAGGTAGATGAACGCATCGATAATAAGGGTAACATTCAGGAGAAGCTGGATAGATCCTCACTGTCTGAGATGCTGGAAGTACTCAAGCAGGAAGGGGTGGAGAGTGTGGCAGTAGTTCTGCTCTTTTCCTTCTTGAATGATGTACACGAACGCGGTATTGCGGCCACATTGGCAGAGGAAATTCCAGATGTACCTGTTTCGCTTAGTGTAGACCTCCTACCTGAGTACAGGGAGTACGAGCGCACGGCAACAACGGTCATTAATGCGTATGTACGGCCACTAGTTATGCGCTATTTGACACGTCTCAGACGTGTACTCAGTGGAAGGTCACTAAAGGTCATGCAATCCAGTGGTGGTACACTGGATGCACAACAGGCATCCAAGCAGGCATCCAGATTGGTTCTGAGTGGACCTGCAGGTGGAGTTGTAGGGGCATTTGCTTTGGCTCAACAGACGCTCAGCAGTTCCAGTCCCCACATAATATCATTTGATATGGGGGGCACGAGTACGGATGTAGCACTCTGTCCTGGCAGAATGCGACAGACGACCGAAGGCACGATTTGTGGTTTACCACTTCGGCTACCATCCACGGAGATTCACACGGTCGGTGCAGGTGGAGGTAGCTTGGCGTACGTTGATTCAGGAGGGGTGCTGCGAGTGGGTCCCCAAAGTGCAGGTGCGGTTCCGGGTCCGGTTTGTTACGGACAGGGCGGCCAAACTCCCACTGTAACGGATGCCAATCTGGTGCTTGGTCGTCTGATACCGTCACAATTCCTCGGCGGAGACTCTGCGCGTCCATTAGACGTCCAGGCAGCAATTAGCGCGATTGCACAACTTGGGCAGCCCCTTGGGCTTTCTCCTGAAGAGACTGCACTGGGTATTGTACGAGTTGCGAACGCGACTATGGAAAGGGCACTTCGACGCGTTTCCGTTGAATGTGGTTACGATCCACGATCGTATATCTTGGTCCCCTTTGGCGGGGCAGGGCCGTTGCATGCATGTGCAATTGCCGAATCATTAGGAATGAAAAAAATTCTTGTTCCTCTTCATCCCGGTGTTCTCAGCGCACTTGGTCTGTTGATGGCAGATATCACCAGCGATGCATCGCAAGGGTTGCTGTCTACTGCGGAGGAGCTCCTTCATCACCCTGAACGCTTGAGTAACTCAATCAATCAGCTTAAGCCCATAGTACTGTCCCGCCTGGACTCAGACGCTGGGGAAGTTCAGTTGGACTGCAGCCTGGACTTGCGATATTCAGGACAAAGTTATGAGCTTACGGTGCCTGTGGGTTTACCGATTGTACCAGAAAACATTCGTGTTTCAATAGAAGCTTTTCATTCGGCGCACCAAATGCGTTATGGGTACAGTGCACCTGAACTACCCGTAGAGTCAGTAGCAGTGCGACTACGAGCCACTGTGACCCGGGAGAAAGTAATACCTAGACCGGCAATGCCAACTGCCTCTCCCTTTGATATAACCCAAGCATCGAGAGCGCCCGTCTACTTTACAGCTGATGGGCCTATGTCAGTCCCTGTCGTGAAACGTGATGCACTGTTAGAAGGATGTACGTTTGGGGGCCCTGCGCTGATTGTCCAATATGATTCAACAGTCCTGATGCCTCCAGGCTGGGACGCTGAGGTTGATCAATGGCAGAACCTACATCTAAAATGTGGCACAGATCATGGCAGTTGATCCCATTCTTCTCGAAATCTATAGACACCGATTCATCGGCGTAGCCGAAGAAATGGGGGTCACGCTGCAGCGCACCGGATACTCTCCCAATATTAAGGAGCGTCTGGACTATTCCTGTGCGGTCTTTGATACGGATGGCAATATGGTTGCTCAGGCAGCACACATACCAGTTCATTTGGGGGCCATGCCCGCGAGTTGTGAGGTCGCACTTAGGACGTTCATGCGTTGGGAGCCGGGTGATGTGGTCATTCTGAATGATCCGTTTGATGGGGGGAATCACTTGCCCGACATAACGATGATCTCGCCGGTTTTTACCGGTGATGAGCCCATTTTCTTTGTTGCCAGCCGTGCGCATCATGCAGATGTTGGTGGCATGAGCCCGGGATCGCTCCCTTTGTCTATCGAGCTCTTTCAGGAAGGAATAATTATTCCGCCCACCAAGCTATATGAAGCGGGCAAGTTAAATGAAGGTGTGTTGCATATGATACTTGCTAATGTGCGCACTCCTGTCGAGCGTCGGGGAGACCTAGCGGCTCAGCAGGCCGCACATGCGGTCGGAGAGCGGCGTTTACAAGGGCTCGTAGAAGAGCATGGTGAGCTCGAAGTTTGCGCGTATGCTCGTCATTTGCAAGCGTACAGTGAACGGTTAGTGCGTAGTGCAATTCAGACTTGGCCGGACGGAGTGTTTGTTTTTGAGGATGTATTGGAACTACCGGATGACCAGGATGCGATTATCAGGGTGTCTGTTCAGATTGCAGGTAGCAAGATCGTGTTTGATTTTGAGGGCACAGATGCGACGTTGCAGGCACCGTTGAACACCGTATTGGCGGTTACAGCATCTGCATGCTATTATGTTGTGCTCTGCCTAGTTGAGGGAGATGTGCCAGCCAATGCCGGCTGCTTTGCCCCGGTCCATGTGAAAGCCCCCCAAGATACACTAGTTAATGCGTCAAGGCCTGCGGCGGTCGCGGGAGGCAATGTGGAGACGTCACAGCGTATTACGGATGCGGTTCTTGGAGCTCTGGCACAGGCGTTGCCAGGGCGTGTTCCGGCCGCAGGGCAAGGGACAATGAACAATGTGACGATTGGGGGCAAACACACCGACGGAACCTCCTATGCGTACTACGAAACTCTTGGTGGCGGTATGGGGGCTGCTCCTGATGCGGATGGTCTAAGTGGCGTGCATGTGCACATGAGCAATACACTAAACACACCGGTTGAGGCCCTGGAAATGCAGTTTCCATTCCGGATCAGTGAGTATGCACTTATTCACGGTAGCGGGGGTTCCGGCCAATACGACGGGGGAGAGGGGCTTGTGCGGGAGTATGAGTTCCTGGAGCCCGCAACAGTAACCATGCTTAGTGCGCGTCGTCGTAACGCACCGTGGGGCCTGTACGGCGATGATCCGGGCCGTAAAGGCCAGAACACACTAATTGATGCAACCGGCAAAAAGACAGAATTGCCGGGCTTGTTTACACGGAGACTAAAGGCGGGTGACCGGCTTCGTATCGAAACCCCAGGCGGAGGAGGTCACTCTTCTGCCAGAAACTCGCGCAGCACGTAGTGTAGGATACCACCGTTACGGTAGTATTCAACTTCAACTGGCGTATCCAGACGTGAGCGTGTGGCGAAGCGTACCTCTTCTCTTCCTGGGCGTACGGCAGTCACTTCAACGGTTCCTCCTGCGTTTTCAGGCGGAACCAGGCTATAGGATTCCGTGCCATCCAGGCCCAAGGTATCGGCATTTTCGCCTTCTTGAAATTCCAGAGGCAGTACTCCCATCCCAATTAGGTTAGAGCGGTGGATACGTTCGAAGCTATCGACGATCACGGCTCTGACTCCCAAGAGGATAGTACCCTTGGCAGCCCAGTCCCGGCTTGATCCCATACCGTAGTCTTTACCGCCGAGGACGATCAAAGGTACGCCCGCCTCTTGGTAAAGCATGGACGCATCATAGATAGACATGACTTCATCATCGTTGATGAAACAACGGGTTATCCCACCTTCGGTGCCGGGTACCAGTTCGTTCTTGATACGAATATTGCCGAAGGTGCCGCGCATCATGACCTCATGATTACCACGCCTAGAGCCAAATGAGTTAAAATTGCGAAGGGCTACGCCATTGGAGCTTAAGTATACACCGGCAGGAGACTCTCTCGGGATAGCACCTGCTGGCGAGATATGATCCGTTGTTGTAGAATCTCCCAGCTTAGCCAGTACGCGGGCATTTTCAATAGGGGTCATAGCTGGCGCCTCACGACTCAGGCCGACGAAGAATGGAGGTTCTTGGATGTAAGTGGATTCATTACTCCATTCGTACAGAGATCCACTGGGGATCTCAATAGCGTTCCATGTTTCGTTGGAGGACTCTATACCACCGTACTCCTCCAGAAACAATTCAGGAGTAATGGAGGCTTCAATCGCAGCAGAAATTTCCTCGGTGGTTGGCCAGATATCCCGCAGATACACATCATTGCCTGCGAGGTCTTTGCCAAGTGGATCGTGGGTAAGATCAATGTCTACGGTGCCTGCCAGTGCATACGCAACTACGAGTGGGGGCGAAGCAAGATAATTTGCCTGTACCAGTGCATGAATACGGCCTTCAAAGTTTCGGTTACCGCTTAGCACGCCTGCGACGACCAGATCGCCTTGGCGCACTGCATTGCCCACGACCTCCGGCAATGGGCCGGAATTACCGATACAAGTAGTACAACCATAACCTACCAGGTCGAAACCTAGTTGTGCCAGATAAGCCATCAGATTAGCATTATGGAGATACTCGGTTACCACACGTGATCCTGGCGCCAAACTGGTTTTGACATAAGGTGCTGTTTTCAGTCCGCGCTCGACTGCTTTTTTTGTCACGAGCCCAGCGCCGATCATTACGCTTGGATTGCTGGTATTCGTGCAGCTTGTGATTGCCGCAATGGCAACGTCCCCGTTGCGTAATGGATCTGGAAAGTCGGGCATTTCAACCGCACGCTCCAAGTCGGACGCTTGGCGACCAAATCCCTCCGGTCCGGCGGGCGCAGAAAATGACTTGCGGAATGATTTGCCCAAGCTAGGAATCGGAATACGGTCCTGTGGTCGTTTTGGTCCGGCCACGCTCGGCACCACATCACTCAGGTCTAATGCTAAAACATCCAGATATTCCGGCTCGGGTGCATCAGGAGTAAGAAAGAGCCCTTGGTCCTTTGTGAATCGTTCAACCAATCCAATCAAATCATCATCTCGCCCCGTGCGTCGCAAGTACCCGAGTGTGGCCTCATCAATTGGGAAAAAACCCATCGTGGCACCGTACTCGGGGGACATGTTACTGATCGTAGCACGATCAGGCACCGAAAGCGCTTGAATACCTGGGCCAAAAAATTCAACAAATCGTCCCACGACGCCGTAGGAGCGAAGCATTTGCGTGACGGTGAGAACCAAGTCGGTAGCCGTAGCCCCTTCGGGCAACTCGCCAGTAAGCCGGAATCCAATCACTTCTGGCATGAGCATGTAGATTGGTTGGCCGAGCATCACGGCCTCTGCTTCAATTCCGCCAACTCCCCAGCCTACGACGCCTAGCCCATTGATCATAGTCGTATGGGAATCGGTGCCTACCAGAGAATCCGGAAATGCTACGACTTGTCCGTCTTCCATCCCGGTCCACACGCAACGGGCTACATACTCCAGGTTTACCTGATGACAGATCCCGCTCGCGGGAGGCACAACGAAGAAATTATCGAAAGCTTGTTGCCCCCAGCGAAGAAACTCGTACCGCTCCCGGTTGCGCCGAAATTCATGATCGGAGTTTAGCTGAAGTGCTTCTGGAATTCCGAAGTAATCTACCTGAACGCTGTGGTCGATTATCAGGTGTACGGGCACACGTGGATTGATTGCAGAGGCATTGCCGCCTGCACGTGCCATGGCACTGCGCATTGCGGCAAGGTCTACAACCGCGGGCACGCCAGTGAAGTCTTGCAACAAAACACGTGCAGGTGAGAAGGGCACTTCCGCACGTAAGGGAGCTTTGGGGTTATACGTGGCCAGCTGCTCCACATTCTCTGGAGTTACGGAAAACCCGGCACAGCCTCGCAGCACGGCTTCCAGCATTACCCGAATGGAGTACGGGAGTCGGTCAAGGGAATAACCTGACACATCAAGTGCGTCGAGACGATACATCAACGCAGGCCCCTGCGGGGTTTCGAAGGATGTTCTTGTCCCGAAATAATCTGTTTTTCTGGCTTGGACCGTCGTGCCCATAACTTTATATCAATGGTGATCAATTGAGAGAACAGGTGAACGATTTTCGAGGTCCATTGTTTGGCGCGAGCCTCGTTTGCAGCCTGGATTATAGTGGGATAGCAGGTCAGTTTGGATGCCTCTTCCCGAAAGGATTTCGCCTGAGATTTATGAGCAACTGCGAGCTTAGTGCTTATGCCGAGATGTCTACGGAACTCTTTGTTATCGGAGGAGTCTGCTACGTGTGGGGTAAAGTTGTGTCGTGTGCCACTCGTTGCAGATGGTGATTCATTAACGTATGCTGTCCAGGTGGTCGCTTTGGGAAGATATCCGTAGCAGGGAAGTGCGTGAAGCTTGGGGAAGGCGCTCCATCTTCCGCATATCGGACAGACATTTACACTGCGCAAGGACCCTAAAGCAATCGGAATCGTACACACGCGCCAGTTCCAGGGGCTATAGCTCAGTTGGTAGAGCGCCTGAATCGCACTCAGGAGGTCAGCGGTTCGACTCCGCTTAGCTCCACCTCTCCTCCTTGTCACCCCAGATCGTATCAGTTTGTCTTCCGACCTATCTGTGCAGAAGGGGTGTAGTACTCTCACAGTGTCCCAGGTCCGATACCCGCCTTAAACAATGGAGGGCAGGTGTCTAATGCCTCAGAAATATGCCGTACTCCTAGCGAAGGTAATCCTCAGTCCCTCTGTTAATCCCCTGTAATCTCGTAGATTTACCTGCGCGTATCTTGGTTCAGTTTCACCACAGCGGTTATCCATCAGATGTTATTCAACTACACAATTCGAGTTGTCTTGGGGTTTTTAATGTTGGTCCTTTTTTTGCCTGCAGCAGGATCTGCGCAGCCTTATGACTCCACCTATTACAATGCACTGGAGTTTCGCAGCATAGGGCCTTATCGTGGTGGTCGCTCGGCGGCTGTTACGGGAGTTCCGGGGCAGCCTATGAAAGCATACTTCGGTGCGACCGGTGGAGGGGTCTGGAAATCTACAACGGGAGGCGCTTCCTGGGAAAATATATCGGATGGCTACTTTGGAGGAAGCATTGGCGCAGTTGCAGTCAGTACGTGGGATTCCAATGTCATTTATGTCGGCGGTGGAGAAAAGACTGTGCGTGGGAATGTATCACACGGCTATGGTATTTACAAGTCGCTTGATGCGGGTCGTATCTGGGAACATAAGGGGCTCTCTGACAGCCATCGGATTCCACGGATTCGTATCCATCCACGCAACCCAGATCACGTATACGCTGCCGTGATGGGACACCTGTTCGGCCCGAATGATGAACGAGGCATATACAGGTCAATGGATGGCGGGGAGTCTTGGGAAAGGGTTTTGTTTGTCAATGACGAAGTAGGTTTTGTTGATCTTGCGATGGATCCAACAAATCCGAGAGTTCTCTACGCCAGCGCCTGGCGTGTTATCCGGACACCATATAGTCTGGAAAGTGGCGGTGAGGGTAGCGGGATATGGAAATCAACCAATGGAGGGGACACGTGGTCAGAAGTTACCGGGCAGGACAACGGCTTGCCAAGAGGAACGCTGGGCATAAGTGGTATAGCTATTTCCCCAGTGAACCCGGACAGAATATGGGTCATCATTGAGGCTGCCGAAGGTGGCGTATTCAGGTCTGATAATGGAGGCGAGACTTGGCGAAAGATAAATGATGATCGCAATCTGCGCCAACGCGCCTGGTACTACACACGTATTTATGCAGACACCGCCAACGAGGATGTGGTTTATGTCCTTAATGTTCAGTTTTGGCGGTCTAAAGATGGAGGTAGCACTTATTCAAGTATCTCTACACCACATGGAGATCATCATGACCTGTGGATTAATCCCCACGATTCTAATCACCTCATTATTGCTGATGATGGTGGTGCACAAGTAAGTTTTGACGCCGGGGACAATTGGAGTACATACTACAATCAACCTACAGCTCAATTCTATCGTGTCACGACGGACAATCATTTTCCTTATCGCATATTGGGTGCACAGCAGGATAACTCGACCGTACGTATACTGCACACCGCGAGTGGTCTCAATGAACGGGAATGGGAGCCTACTGCGGGAGGCGAGAGTGGCTGGTTGGCCCCCAAGCCGGATAACCCGCAAATCGTCTACGGAGGATCATACGGTGGCTATTTGACACGGGTTGATCATGATACAGGTGAGCGTCGAGCCGTAAACGTGTACCCCGACAATCCTATGGGGCATGGCGCGGAGGGAATGCATTATCGATTCCAATGGAATTTCCCGATACTGTTTTCAATGCACGATTACAATGTGCTTTACGCAGCGGGTAACCACCTCTTCCGTACAACGAACGAAGGACAATCCTGGGAGATGGTCAGTCCAGACCTGACACGCGCAGACTCTACAAAGCTTGGCCCAAGTGGCGGACCAATCACGAAGGACAATACGGGGGTCGAATACTATGCCACGATCTTCACGGTTGCCGAGAGTCCCCATGATCCCCAGGTTCTCTGGGCCGGGTCTGATGATGGACTCGTTCATATTACCCGTGATGGTGGAGCCACCTGGGAGGACATAACCCCGGAAGGAATACCGGAGTGGATGCAGATCAATGACTTGGTAGCTCATCCGACGATGGAGGGGGGTGCCTATTTTGCTGGTACACGCTATAAGCTTGACGACTTTGCGCCATACATTTATAAGACTACCAATTATGGTGCAGGCTGGGAGTTGATTGTTGACGGGATTGACGAACAGCATTTTACCCGTGCCATTCAGCCGGATCCAGTGCGTCCGGGCCTCCTGTGGGCCGGGACCGAGTCAGGCTTGTACATCTCCTTTGATGATGGAGAGAACTGGAGCCAATTCCAGCAGAACTTACCCGTCGTTCCAATCACAGACTTAGACTGGAAAGAGAATGACCTGATCGTGGCTACACAGGGGCGTTCGTTCTGGGTTATGGATGATGTAACCCCATTACATCAATTGTCCGATACAATGGCCTCCAAGTCGATGTGGCTGTACGATTCAACTCCGACCTGGCGAACTGGGGGAAGTGTTAGCATACGTTACTGGTTCAAAGAGGCACCGGATTCCAGTACAACCAAACTGCGGATTCTCGAATCTGATGGTAAGATAATCAAGACCTTTACCGCAGAAGACGGAGATATTGATATAGAGACCGGGATGAATGAATTCAATTGGAATACCCGATATGAAGACGCTGAGTCATTCTCGGGACTCATTATGTGGGCGGGCAGCGTTCGAGGCCCTAGGGCGGCTCCCGGAACCTATCGAACACGGCTTATCGCGGGCGATGACTCACTGGAAGTCACATTTGAACTGCGCAAAGATCCCCGTTCAAGCTCAAGTGTAGCCGATTTGCTGGAGCAATTTGAATTTCTTATTGGGATAAGAGTCAAGCTCACTGAGACCCATGAGGCGATCAAGGAAATTCGTGAATTACGTACTCAGATTCGAAGAATAACCGGCAATATGGATGAGGAGCACGTGGCCATCACAGATTCCGCGAAAGCTCTAATCCAGAAGATTACGGAGATTGAGGAGACGCTCTATCAAACGAAAAATCAAAGCCGTCAGGATCCGCTGAACTTCCCGATCCGATTAAACAATAAGTTGGCTGCAGTTGGAGGCAATGCTTCTATTGGAGATTTTCGTCCCACGGATCAAGCTATTGAGGTACGCGACAATCTTGTGATGCTTATTGATGCAGAGCTGGGAAAATTGCGGTCTATAATGGAGACGGACGTTCCAGCGCTTAATGCGATGATCCGGCAAGCAGACATACCGGCGATAAGTTCAAACTAGTGAGAAACCGGACTGTGGGGGGCGAAAAAACAGGGAATATCTGCGTCCATGGGTAGTACCGCGTACATTTTCCAATAGGAAATGTATGTGTGTAGCGAGGACATAGTAAGCGCCAAATTGGCGTTTTGCCCAATTGGCAAAAAACATGGCCCTCCATGGGTGTCACGATCTCTTCACCAAACCTGCATCTCCGAGCACTTCTTCTCGAGCGTCTATCGCACGATGGACATTGCCTTCGACCGTCTAACAACTTTATCGTCCATGACGATCTTCAGCGTATAAAAATATGCTCCCGAGGGTAAGTCGTCAGTATTGATCTGCAGAGTATGCCCCGTGCCCACACCGAACGATTTGTCGGGCAGCATTTTGACGGTCCGCCCCAATAAATCCGTGATGGCGACCGAGACTTGTGCCGGTTCAGGCAGATCAAAGACTATTTTTGTTGAGTTTGACAAAGGGTTTGGATAATTTCCCCAAAGAGCAAGAGGTATGGCCTCCTCGGTTTGTTCGGTAGCTACCCCCATGTTGTCCTGGATTGTTACTGTAAGAGTATGGGATACCATGTAGCCGGTCCCCGACGCCGAGAGTGTCAGAGTTACCTCATCATCCAATAGATCAGTGTCTTCTGTCGCAGTCAAGGTCACTGTCTGTTCTTGGTCCCAGTTGCTTGCTGTAAACGTCAGCACATTCTGATCCAGCGTTAGATCTGTGTTTTCATGCCCGGTAAGGGTCACCGTCACATCGCTTGAAGGCTGCGTCGTAAGTGCAACGTTGATGGATGTCATTTCTCCCTCCATAAACTCAACCGACGCGGGGATTGATATTCCCGGCACATCTAGGTCGGTGATGGTGACTTCTTGCGAGATCGGGGTACTTGCAACTATCCCGGAGGGCAAGTTAGTGGTATCCAGTTCCACCGTGAAGGTCTCATCCTCAATGTCGTTATCTCTAAAGGTTTGAATTGTATACTCCGCCTCCGTGGTTCCACTATTGACGTTCAGGTTTACAGGAGATGTACTGTCATAATCACTGGATTCAGCGGTTCCGGGTGAGAGTGTTAGCGGCACCGCCACGTCGGTATTCAGTGCATTGGACAGTTGTACGGTTACCGTGATCGACTCTCCCTCATTTACCGGATTCTGATCTACCGACAGACTAGCTGCTGCATCAAGGTCCCTGATGGTCACCTCCCCCGAGACCGGGCTACCTTCCCTTACATCGGATGGCAGGTTACTGGTATCCAGTCCCACCGTGAAGGTCTCATCCTCAATGTCGTTGTCTCTACAGGTTTGAATCGAATACTTCGCCTCCGTGGCTCCACTATTGATGTTCAGATTTATGGGAGTGGTACTGTCATAGTCACCGGGTTCCGCGGTGCCGGGTGAGAGTGTTAGCGGGATCAATACATCGGCGTTCAGCGCGCTGGACAATTGTACGGTCACCGTGACCGAATCTCCCTCATCTACCAGATTCTGATCTACGGACAGACTGGCTCTCGGTGTATTTCCCACAACATTTTTCAAATCAAAGCGGAAGGTTCCCACTGGCTTGACGGATCCGTCAACCAGAAACGGAGAGCTTGTAATGCGACTGATAGGCTCCCTTGGAATAGTCTCCTGATTTGGCGAGGTGTAGTCGGAGCCGCTATCGGTTCCTGCATCATACACGAATAAATCAACCTCGAGCGAATCAACCCATTCCCCATCCGAACCCAGCAAATCCAGCCCTGATACACCGACAAACCAGTCCGGGCTGGGTGCCACCATTGATGTAACTGTCACACGGTTCCAAGATGGGCGAATATCGAATGTGATTGTTTGAGAACCGGGTGAATTCATTACCGATCCCTCCACGATACCACCCGCATTCAGTGCGCTGATTGCTTGGTTGATTTCGCCTCGAAGTGGTCCCTTGCTTCCAAGTTCGGCCATTCGCTTGATGCCCTCACTTGCAATCGCCCCTGTATCCCAAAATGACACTGTACTGTCATGGGTGCCTCCAATCATCCCGGAGAAATGAGGACTAGAGGGAAAGTTTGTGGGATGTGTGCTGGAAGACCAAGTGGCCGTGAAGGTAAGATCATAGGTGGCGGTACCTTGTGCAATCACGATTGACACCAGGGGAAAACTCCCCGCTATGCAGCAGATCAGAAACTTCTGAATTGTGCTTGTAAGATTTTTAGACATGGAACAGTTAGGCTTCGCTACGGACGAGTAGAACTCTCTACTGACCGCTCAGGTTTTGTGCTCGTTACTTTCGTTTTTCCTGGTCGGATCCCAGTTCACACTTAAGCTATTTGTTAAGTCTTTGGTTCACGCTCAATCGAAATGGTGACAGGCCCATCGTTCACCAGGGAAATCTGCATGGATGCACCAAAGCTACCACAGGCTACTGGGTATCCCAGCTCATCCGAGAGTCTATCCCTGAAGTATTCATACAGAGGCTCTGCAATTTCGGGTCGGGCTGCTTCGACAAATGAGGGCCGGTGTCCTTTCTTCGTATTGCCGTAGAGTGTGAATTGGGATATAAGCAGGACTTCACCGCTGACATCACTTGCGGATAAGTTCATTTGCCCCGCATCATCTGCAAAAATGCGGAGACGAGCACATTTGCGTGCCAACCAATCTGCTTCTGCCGTCGTGTCGTTTGAGTGAATTCCCAGAAATACCAACAATTCCCGATCAATAGCACCAATTGTGGTGTTATCAACGGTTACGGAAGCTTCACGGACGCGTTGTACAAGGGCGATCATTGAGTCTGTGTTTCGTTGAGAAAGTCCAGGAGTTTGGCCGCGCTGCGCCCTCGGTGGCTGATCTCATTTTTTTCTTCACGGGAAAGCTGCGCAAGGCTAATGTTGCTCCCCTCCGGAACGAAGATCGACTCGTAGCCAAATCCTTTGGTAGACATTTCGGATGTTGCAATATGTCCACTCAGGCATCCCCTAAAGTACTTGAGACCGCCAGAGTACGCTAAAGCCAGTATAGTAATGAACTGGGCCCTGCGGTTTGTTTCATTTGCAAGCATCTGAAGCACCAGGGCTCGATTGTCTAGGTCATCCTTCTTTATGCCGGCAAAGCGTGCTGAGTGCATGCCAGGTTGCCCATTGAGAGCATCAATGCATAGTCCGGTATCGTCCCCAAGTGCCCAGAGCCCAGTGTGATCGTATGCACTTAAGGCTTTCAGTGCTGCGTTTTCTTCAAGCGAGGAAGCAGTTTCGTCCACTGAGGGGGCGTCTAGAAAAGCAGACAGATCCATTACATCAGCCGAGGCGGAAGCCAGAAGAAGTTTAAGCTCCGCTGCCTTGTGAGTATTGTGGGTAGCTAGAACCAGTTTAAGAGGCGAGTAAACGCTTGTCATGAACCAGAATTTTGATTATATACTCCAACCATATGGTACACTTAAAATTCCAGAAACCTTTGTTTGTTGAGAATATGCGTGTTTTTGTAGGATTGCCGGAGCAATTGGCCGACTCTAACACGCAATGGATCCGTCAGTAAGTGAGTTCTTTATGTTGGGGTTTTCCCCTCAATCTGGACTTTGACAGTAAGCTACCCTTCCAGATGCAGGTTAATGTTGATCATTGACCAATGCTAATGGTTTACGTGCTCGGCATGTGAACTGCAATCAATGGAAAGCACAAGATTTGACGAGATTACGGCACTCTGCAAGCGCAGGGGATTTGTTTTTCAGTCTTCTGAGATATACGGTGGACTAGGAGCCACCTATGACTACGGCCCCCTGGGTGTAGAACTGAAGCAAAATGTGCGCGAGCAGTGGTGGCGCGACATGGTTTATGCCAACGAAAATATCGAAGGCGTAGACGCCGCAATTCTGATGCATCCCAGAGTATGGAAAGCTTCCGGGCATGTTGATGCATTTCACGACCCCTTGATTGATGATAAAGCATCAAAGCGTCGATATCGTGCTGATCAACTTATTGAGCAACACATAGACCGTCTACGGTCAAAAGGCAAAACGGACCGTGCAGATACAGTGCAAAAACGATTCACAGAGGCACTCAATGCAGAGGATATGCCGAAAGCGCTCCATTCGCTCATTCTATCAGAAGAAATTCGTGGCCCTGACTCGGGAGCGTTCGACTGGACTGATGTACGTCAGTTCAATATGATGTTCGAAACAAAAGTGGGAGCGCTTGCTGGTGAGGACTCCTCGATCTATCTGCGCCCCGAAACGGCACAGGGTATCTTCGTGAATTTTCAGAACGTATTGTCGACTTCACGCGTGCAGATTCCATTTGGCATTGCCCAAATTGGCAAAGCTTTCCGCAATGAAATTGTTGCACGACAGTTCATTTTCCGGATGCGTGAATTTGAGCAAATGGAAATGCAATACTTCGTGCAATCAGGTACGCAACATGAGGCATATGAGTTGTGGCGTTCGCGCAGATGGGACTGGCATGTGCGGAACGGCATCCCGGCGTCGAAACTTCGTTGGCATGTCCACGAAAAGCCCGCTCACTATGCTGATGCAGCTGTTGATATTCAGTATGAATTTCCAATTGGATGGCAGGAAATCGAGGGTATCCACTCCCGGACGGACTATGACCTCCGCAGGCATCAGGAGTACTCCGGAAAAAAGATGCAAATCTTTGATCAGGCATCAGGTAGCAGATTCATCCCGTTTGTGGTCGAAACCTCTGCCGGATTGGATCGAACGGTCTTGATGCTGCTTTGTGAAGCCTATCGTCAAGACACTATCGAAGGGAGGAGCCGTACGGTCATGGCTTTTGCACCGTCTGTGGCTCCCATAAAGGTTGGTGTATTTCCGTTGCTGCGTAGAGATGGCATGCCGGAGCGTGCCCGCGCCATCACGGATACGCTTAGACGCGAATGGAACGTTTTCTATGATGAAAAAGGATCCATAGGCAAGCGTTACCGCAGGATGGATGAGGCGGGTGCGCCGCTATGCATTACGATTGATCGCGAAACCCTCGAAGGGGAGGGTGTCACTGTTCGCAACCGAGATACACTGGAGCAGGTACGGATAGCCGATGATCAGGTACCAGCGTTTGTTTCGGACGCAATGCGTGGTGTTTAGCTGGAGGCTTGGTCCTCGACAGCCTGCCAGACTCTGAGTGCGTTGCCTCCGAGGATTTTTTCAATATCTTCGTCGGAATATCCGCGACGCAGTAATTCGGCAATCAGGTTAGGATACGTTGATACATCCTCCAGGCCTTCGGGTAGTGCAGTTACCCCGTCAAAATCACTGCCAATACCGACATGATCAATCCCAACCAGTTCGACAATATGATCAATGTGGTCTACCAACTCCGGCAACGTGCCCAACGGATTTGATTTGCGCTGGGTTTCGCGATAGCGGGCACCCTCTTCGCTGTCGGGAGAGATATTGTTTTCTTCCAGATAATCTTCGATCGCAGTAGACAGCGCGCGTCCGGGCCCTTGGTATTCGCCACGAACGAAAGAAGAACCGTAACTGACCATGATTACGCCGCCCTTGGCAGCCGTTGCCTGGATGAGTTCGTCGCTCAAATTACGCTCCCATCCCGGTGTAAAATGGCGGGCAGAAGAGTGCGTAGCAAGTACGGGTGCACTGCTGCGACGCAGAATTTGGGATATGGTGCTGTCGGTCAGATGGGAGATATCTATGATCATGCCCAGTCGATTCATATGGTCTACGACCTCTTCTCCAAGTGGGCTGAGACCATTCCATGTCCGTGTCGAATCGTAGGAGGAGTCACACAACTGATTGTCTCTTCCGTGTGTAAGTGTGATGTAGCGGATACCCCGCGCGTAGTAGTGCTCTAGATCTGCCACGCTGTGAATCGGCGCCCCATTCTCCATGCCCATGGGCAGCGAAATCAGCCCTACCGTCTTGTGCTCAGCCAAATCAGATGACCGAGTAGCAATGGCAAACTTGTCCGGCGCATGCGCAACAAATCCCTCCACCATGTCAATCAGTGAATCTGCAAGACTTTGAGCTGAGCCAGGAATATCCTGGCGTGCGCTCGGGATGTAAATCGACATGAATGGGGCATTCAACCCACCAGCTACTGCTCTTGGATGGTCAAAATCACCCCCGACGGTTTCCTGACTGATATCTTCCGTGTATCGGGTCATGCGATAGGGAACATCAATGTGTCCATCAATAATTAGATATTCTTCTGCAAGCGCATGTGCCCGTTGCATGGTATCGTCGGTGTTGTCTTGTGCGCAACTTGCTAAAAGTAGTAAAGACAGAATAACCAGTCGTTGCATGTTCATCTTGGCGGTAATGTATTCAACTGTGGCGTGCAAAAACAGGATGTTTGGAACAAGATCGCAGCACCCGCGCAATAGCCGTTAGGTCGGACCTGCTATCAGCATCCGGGATTCGTGCAGCTATACGGCTCTGAGTATTTTTATGTGTAACTCCAAGGACCCACGAAATTGATTTCGTACAGTCTCATCTAATCGGTACAGTTTTGGACTTAATTCCCTTAATCTTATCGGGCGGTAGCCTGTCCACGGACCTCACGTATCACGGTCACATTCACCTGACCGGGGTATGTCAGTTCATTTTGGATTCGTAAAGATATATCCTCTGCAAGTTGGTGTGTCCTTTTGTCGGATACTCTATTTTGCTGAACGATAACACGGAGTTCACGTCCTCCCTGGATTGCGTAGGCCAGTCCAACACCTTCAAATGATTTGGCGATCCCCTCCATATCTCTCAGACGTTCGAGATACTCTTCGCGGCGTATATGGCGTGCACCCGGCCGGGCCCCGCTGATGGCATCGCACACCTGTACAATAGGTGCGTACAGGGTGGTCATTTCAATCTCGTCGTGGTGCGAGCCTACGGCGTTGCAAATTTGCTCATGTTCTTTGAAGCGTTTGCAGTACTCCATGCCTACGAGTGCATGGGGTTGATCATCAGATTCTTGCAGAACCTTGCCAATGTCGTGCAACAGACCTGCGCGCCGGGCCATACGAGCGTCGAGTCCCATCTCTGCGGCCATAAGTGAACAAAGCCGTGCTACTTGAATACTGTGACTGAGTAAGCTTTGGCCGTAGCTTGTCCGGTATTTCATTTTCCCGACGATTGGAGCGAGGCTTTTTTTCATTCCGCGCAGTCTTAGCTCAAGAACGGTGCGTTCGCCTATCTCCTGGATCTCCTCCTCGACAGCTTTTTGGGCTTTACTCACGAATTGCTCGACGCTCGCAGGATGAATACGGCCATCTCGGATGAGATTGCTTAAAGCTATTCGTGCTATTTCGCGTCGAAAGGGATCAAATGAACTGATTACGACTGCGCCGGGGGTATCGTCGATCAGTAGATCCACATGCGCAGCGGTTTCAAATGCACGAAGGTTTCGTCCTTCCCGTCCGATAATGCGTCCCTTAATACCTTCGGAGGGCACGGGAACTACTGACACCGAGTTAGACTCAACCTCGTCTCTCACGAGCCGTTGCATCGTGGTGAGGACGATTTTTTGCGCTTCATGTTTGGCGGTGCGCTGTTTTTCGTCCCGAATTTCCAACAGCTCCCGGGCAGCCTCTTCTCGCGCTTTCTCAACGATCTCCTCTCGTAGGTGTTGACGTGCCTGATCCTGAGTCAGGCCGGCGATAACCTCCAGTTTCTTAATGCGATCGTCGATGAGTGAGTCGAGCCTGTGCTCCTTGGCATCGAGGTGATCTATACGCTGAGAGGCTCGCTGCACCAACTCATCAGCGCTCGCACGTAGGGTCTCTGCCTGGCGGTTGATCGTTTCACTTTCTGCTTGAAGAAGCGCAATCGCTTCCGCTGCGTCCCCTAAGAGTTTTTGTCTTTTTGTTAAGCGCCGGTTCCTGTTGTTGAGCTTCTTGCGTTGGCGATCATTCTTTGCTCTGGACCTTTGTTTATCCTGCTCCAGTTGTACCTGCTCTTTCTCCAAGGTGGTACGTTGAGCATTGAATTCAGCACGTTCATGGTCAAGCTCTGTTCTAGCCTTCTTAAGGGCCTCCGCTCTTAAGGCGGAAGACTCTTTTTCTGCTAGGGTAATAATTGCTGATGCTTGTTCGCGTGCACCCCTAAGTTTGCCCTTGGCAGTTTTAGTAGAAATCCACCAAGTAACAACTAGGCCTGCACCAAAAGCTACGCTGGCAACGGCCAACAACAGGACGGCTTGCGTACCGTCCATGTCTTTATGATTTTTCCCTATGAATAGGGTTACCGTTTGGATATGGAAGGGTTCCTTGGCAGGAGCGTGGGCGAGGCTCGGGTTCCAGAAACTCCAGAACTAATGTTTGTTTCGGTTGTCGATTTTTGTCCAAACTTAACCGAGGGAATTGACGGCCTTGGCAGGGGCTGCTCAAGCTGAGACAGCTGCGATCAGTCAAAAAAATGTCCGCGGGCGCCCGCAACGGTGGGTGTGAACCCCAAGGTACAAGATGGGGAGTTGCTCAAACCTTTCCATCGTCCCCTGCGTGATCACGACCTCTGACGAGGTTGGGGCCTGATGTCCGGGCATGAAGTGTAACTCCCTTTATTGATAGTGTCGGTTCACTTGCCTAAACCACTACGGACGCTCCGGGATAAGCAGGGTACAGTGATGCCGCAATCCAGTTCCCTATTCCTGGATAGAAATCGGATCAACCTCCGCCAACACTTCGGATAACTTACGGTCAAGATGGTCTGTTTCGCGATCAAGCGCAGCCACCAAGACATCAGAGGTCTCTCTTGCCCCATCAAGTTCTTCGGCCAAAAACAAGGCTGTTATGACAGCAGCCACAAGATCCGGTTGGTCTGGGTGCTGCTCCTTAAATGCACGCATGCGCTGATCTACACGACGTGCCACATCCTGCATAGTCTCTACATCTCCGGCTTGCACCAGTAAAGGATAATCTCGATCAAGAATACGCACTTTGAGGGGTTGGTGCATGGATCAGTCCTCCCTCTGGTCAAAGAGTAGATAATTGTCTATAGTCTTGATGAACTTATTGATCCGGTCGAGAAACTCTTGCTCGTTTTCATCAAAAGTGAGCACCGTGTTTGTGGGCTCGATACTTGAGGCAGCCTCGAGTTCCGCAATCTGCTCTGCTAGTTTTCGATTCTGTAACCTCAGGCGCTTGATTTCTCGTGCGGCGGCTTCGACCCGGTCACGAAGACGTCGCAGTGACTTGGCCCCCCTTAGCGCGATGGTGGGTTGCATATCAAACCCTTGGCCGACTGGGGGCAGGTCAGGATTCTGTGCGGGAGGCGGATTTTCAACGAGCATACTAGAAACAACCTTAACCAAATCTTTTACGACTCAAATTAAGGTAATGGTTCATATTGACATTGTCAAATCCCCTTAAGCACGTAACTCTGCGTCAAATTGTGCAGAAAGAGTTGTAACAATGTTTTGAACAACGTGGTCAATCTCTTGATCTCGAAGGGTCCGATTTGCGCCAAAGCGCAATGAAAATGCCACACTTTTTTTGCCTGGTGCAATTCCCTTACCCGTATAGATATCAAATATGTCCACGTTCTTGAGCAGTTTCCGGCCAGCCTCGCGGATTTTTTTGATCATGTCACCAACAGGCTGTTGCGAATCCACGACCATAGCAATATCCCGCTCAACAACAGGGTAACGTGGTACGGGCGAATAGACGGCAGCTGGCTGTTCTTCACATATCAGTGCCAATCTGGTCCAATTAAACGTGGCAAAGAAAACAGGATCAGGCAAGTCGTAGGCTGCCTGTATCTCATCCGAAAGACGAGCGATAGTCCCGATCCATTTTTCATTAACGGAAAGTGTTATGTGATGGGCCGTAATATCTGTCGGCACAACGCTCGGCTCCATCTGAAGAAAATCAAGATTCAATAGGCTTAGCAGCTTCTCCACATCGCCCTTGATGTCAAAGAAGTCCGCCAAAGGGATGCTGCTGTCCCAACTCTGTGGTCGAACAGGGCCACTAATTCCGAATAGGAGCACTTCATATTCAGAGTAATTTTCTATGAAGGCTGCTTCATGCCCACTGAGGTGAAAGACATGCCCCAATTCATAAAACCGGAGCGCCCGTCGTCCGTGGTTAGCATTGTGTTGCATAACATTCAACATGCCCGGCAGGAGTGAAGGTCGCAAGGTTGCCATGGAGCGAGACACCGCATTCAAGGTGCGTACAGGCGGATAATCTGCTGCAGTGACCGCTTGGCTGAACTGCAGGGCCTGTTCATCTGGCAACAGACTGTTTGTATAGATTTCTCGGAATCCATGACCATTCAGATAGGCGTGAACACGCTCACGCAGCAAGTCAATGGGGCGCGTGACCGGAACAGATACAGGTAACGGTGCTGACTGCTGTGCCTTGATTTGATGGAACCCATAGATACGTGCAATCTCTTCTATCAGATCAATCTCCAAATGGATGTCAGGCCGGTAGCTAGGTATCGTGCATGAGATTGTGTCACATGCTTCCTGTGGGTCAAATCCCAGCGATGTTAGGATTCGCAGGATATCCTTTCGTGGGATTCGTATACCTAGGATTTTGGGTACACGGGCAACCCTTAAATCAAGCCTGGTTGCTTTCGGAGGGCCGGGATGTGCATCCACGATCCCTGAGGTGACCGATCCACCTCCCAGCTCCGCAATCAGTGCGGCTACACGTACAGTGGCCCATGCCTGACTATCTGTATCAACCCCTCGTTCGAATCTGTAGGATGCATCTGTTGACATGCCCAAAGCCCTGGCAGACTTTCTTGTCCGGGAAGGGCAGAACCATGCGCCTTCAATCAACACATTGGACGTGGTTTCGTCGACCTCAGAGTTTTCTCCTCCCATGATGCCTCCAATCGCAACCGGCCGCTCGCCATCACAAATCAGGACAACTCCCTCAGGCAACAAATGCTTCTTGCCATCAAGCGTGGTAAACTCCTCGTCCTTGACAGATTCCCGGACTACTATTCTTTGTTCAGCTATACGGTCATAGTCGAATGCGTGTAAAGGCTGCCCGCATTCATACATGACATAATTGGTCGCATCAACAACATTGTTGATGGAACGAAGCTCAATGGCTTCCAGCCGTTGCTTTAACCAGGCAGGGGAGGGACCAACTTTTACGCCTGTGACAATCACTGCCGCATACCGGCGACACAAGTCGGGACACTCGATGTCGACCTTGATATGTTGGGTCGTTTCACCACCATCTGATGGAATGGTGATCTCGGGACGTTTTAGCGGCACATTTTGCAGTGCGGAAACGTCTCGAGCTACCCCTATGTGACTGGTTGCATCCGCCCGGTTTGGGGTGATGGCAATGTCCAGAACCGTATCATTCAGCTTCTTTCCCTCTCTTTCCATATAGTCAAGCAAGGGCTCGCCAATCACCGCGTTTCCTGATAGGACCATGATACCGCTGTGGTCATCGGACAGTCCAAGTTCATCTTCTGCACAGATCATCCCCATGGATGTCTGGCCACGGATTTTGGATTTTTTGATCTTGAGTACTTTATCGTCAATGGTCAGATGAGTGCCGATTGTTGCTACTGGTACCCGTTGGTCAGTGGCAACATTGGGAGCACCGCAAACGATTGGGATTAGTTCACCCGTTCCCAGATCAATATCGCAAAGCGTCAGGCGGTCAGCGTTGGGGTGCGGACGCACGGATACCACGCGTCCTACGAAGACGCCGTCCAACGATGGACCGAGATGCAGAATCTCCTCAACCTCAAGCCCAGACATCGTCAGAGCATGTGCAAGGTCCTCCGGGGAATACTCATGCGCTACATACTCGGACAGCCAGTTATAAGAGATCTTCATCGCAATTAGAACTGTGCTAAAAATCGCACGTCATTTTCGTAAAAGACGCGGATGTCATCGATACCGTACCGGAGCATGGCGGGGCGCTCTATTCCCATACCGAAGGCGTATCCGGTGTAGCGTTCGGAATCAATACCTACGGCTTCTAGAACGTTAGGGTGAACCATGCCGCTGCCTAGGATTTCCATCCAGCGACCGCCTTCTGGATGATCAGGCAAGTCCCACCAGATGTCTACTTCACCGCTTGGTTCCGTGAACGGAAAGAAGCTGGGGCGGAATCGCATCTTTACTTCGTCACCAAAAAATGCACGTGCGAAGCCGGCGAGCGTGTGTTTAAGGTCGGCCATGGTCACGCCCTCATCCACGACCAGTCCTTCAACTTGATGAAACAGGCAATAGGACTTATAGGTGATGGCCTCATTGCGAAAAACTCGCCCTGGCGCAATTAGACGGAACGGGGGTTCTCCAGCCATCATTGTCCGAATCTGTACGGGAGAGGTATGTGTGCGCATCATGGCTCCGGCCCGGCCTTTTCCCGGCTCTTCAACAAAGAGTGTATCCTGCATGTCTCGGGCGGGGTGGTCTGCCGGAAAATTCAGTGCGGTAAAGTTGTGCCAGTCATCCTCAATTTCGGGTCCCTCGGCAATCGCGAAGCCCATGTGCTTAAATATATCTGTGATCTTGGCCAGGGCAAGCGTAATGGGATGCCTGGACCCGGCCCATTGGCTGCGTCGGCCGGGTAGTGTAAGGTCAATGTCCCAGGTGTTTGTAGTCTTTACTCGGTGTTGCTCAATGGCAGACTCAAGTGCCGTTTGGGCTTCTTTGCGCAGAGCATTAAGCAGCTGTCCGGCGCTACGCCGATCCTGTTTGGGGAGATCGGGGATGGTCTTGAAGAGCTTGGGGATCACGCCGCGTCGTTGTCCTAGGAACCGGATACGGAATTCCTCGGACTTGGCGGGTGTGTCGAGTTTTGCTCCCGCAATCTCCTCAGAGAAGGTTGCAGCGACCGTTTTCAGATTCTCTAGATTTGTCTCCATTCTACCAAAACAAGAAACCCGCCAAGCCTGCGTGCGCAGGGGCGGGAATGTTTCTCACCAATCTACATTCGGCCCCTAGCCAAGCAAGGTGCCGCTAAAAAAGAATAAACTGGATATTTGGGTCATCATTAGGTACCGTGTGCTTCCTGAACAACACGCGCGAAGGTTGCAGGCTCATTCATGGCTAAATCAGCAAGCACCTTTCGATTGAGCACGATTCCCTCTCTGCGGAGGGCACCTGCCAGACGGGAGTAGGTTGTACCATTCAGCCGGGCAGCTGCATTAATCCGGATAATCCAAAGCCGACGGAACTGCTGTTTACGTTTACGGCGGTCCCGGTACGAGTACTGGAGTCCCTTTTCGACCGAGTGTTTAGCTACGGTGTAGATCTTACTCCGGCTGCCCCAGTATCCTTTGGCCATGCCAAGGACTTTCCTGCGTCGTTGGCGTGAAGCTACTCTATTGCGTGCGCGTGGCATAATTATCAGCGAATTTAGGGATCACCTATCCATCATTTGGACGAACCCAGTAGACGATTCATGCGCGGCTCATCGCTTTTGTCGACGAGGGTTTTCTTACCAAGCTCCCGTTTGCGCTTACGGCTTTTCTTAGTCAGGATATGGCTTTTGAAAGCATGCGCGCGCTTCAGGCGCCCGGATGCAGTTCGGACAAATCGTTTTTTGGCCCCGCTGTTGGATTTTGTCTTCGGCATAGTTCCGAAATAATCAAGGCAACGTTCAACCGTGGCTGGATAAATTGTGTTCCAGCAAAACGTCGTTTTTCACTTGGTTTTCTGGGGAGCAAGTATGACGGTCATGCGCCGGCCCTCCATCCGCGGTTCCTGATCCAACTGGGCAACATCCTTCAATGCATCAATGAAGCGTGCCAGGATAATCATCCCCTGTTCCTTATAGATAATATCCCGTCCTCTGAACTGTACATAGGCACGCACCTTGTGGCCGTCGGAAAGAAATTCATGGGCGTGCTTCGTTTTGAACTGGAAGTCGTGTGTATCGGTGCGGGGCCGAAAACGAATTTCTTTGAGTTGCGTGTGATGCTGTTTCTTGCGGGCATCGCGCTCCTTCTTATTTTTCTCGTAGAGAAACTTGCCGTAGTCCATAATCTTACAGACTGGAGGATCAGCATTTGGTGCAATCTCCACCAGATCCATGGACTGTTCGTCAGCCATATCCAAGGCATCCTGCAGGTCGTACACACCATGTTTACCTCCTGGATCCACTACGCGGACTACGTCTGCCTCAATGGCGTCGTTAATTCGTATCTGTATGCGTTTTGCGATGATGTTATAAGTTTAGTTTCGAAGAAAGACAATCCAAGGTATTAACCTTGTCAGTGGGTCCTAATGGATTCGAACCATCGACCTCTACGATGTCAACGTAGCGCTCTAACCAACTGAGCTAAGGACCCCTGCACACATCACTGCAAATTACGGACTTTAACGCTATAGATGTATTATGTGCACAGGGTTAGCTTCTGTTAGTAGTAAAAGGAATGTCAAATACGGAATTTCACGGGGCTAGTTCCTGCCTGAGTTTTTGAGTCGTTTGGTAACCGCACTTGTGGTCTCCACCAGAACTCAATTTACGGGCTACTACTACACAAGATGAGTTCTCTCATTTTGCGAAAGTTTGAGCTTTTATCCACTACTACGGCAATAATACCAAAAAGACTAAACCATGAATTATCCCATTAAATCAGTCACTTTCACGCTTCTGATCGTCCTGTCGGCTGCTGGATGTGGCACGGAAGCTCCTCGCTCTATCACAGTCGTGTCTTGGGGAGGCTCGTATGGACAAGCCGTCAACGAGGCGGTGAACATTCCCTTCGCCGAGGAGATGGGCATCAATGTTGGGGTCGAGGACTATAACGGAGGCCTCGCCCAAATCCGCGCACAGGTGGAAATTGGCAATATTCACTGGGATGTTGTGGATCTGGAATTTGCCGACGCGGTCCGGGGATGCGATGAAGGACTCCTGGAACCGATAGACATCGACATATTGCCGCCTGGCCCCGATGGAACACCCGCTATTGAGGATTTTGTGGCCGAAACCCTGACCGAATGTGGTGTAGGCAATCTCTATGGGGCAAACGTGTATGCTTACAGTGAGGCGACCATTCCTGGTCCCAAGCCTACCACGTTGGCTGATTTTTTCGACTTGGAGACCTTCCCAGGTCGCCGGGGAATGAGGCGAGTACCGCAGGTAAATCTTGAATGGGCATTGATCGCAGACGGGGTACCCCTGGATCAGGTGTACGCCACACTGGATACTCCCGAGGGAGTTGATCGTGCTTTCGCGAAACTCGAAACGATCAAGGACGAAGTGATCTGGTGGGAAGCAGGTGCCCAGCCGCCACAAATGCTGGCCGACGGGGAAGTGATCATGACCTCAGCCTACAACGGTCGGATCTTCAACGCACAGGTGCTTGAAGATCAGCCGTTCGCGATTGTATGGGACGGACAGGTGTTCGATGTGGCACAGATCGGAATAGTCCGAGGTACTCCACGCCTCAAGGAGGCCCTGGAATATGTTGCCTTCGCAACCAGCGCTGAATCATTGTCGCGGGTTGCGAGGCGAATCTCATATTCCCCAGCGCGTAAGTCTGGGATGCTACTAGTGACTACTCACGTGGTGGCTGGCGTAGACATGGCACCACACATGCCTGCGAGTCCCGCCAATATTCAGCGCGCCATGCGTTTCAACTCAGCGTGGTGGGTTGATCACCAGGACGAAATGAACGAGCGATTTAGCGCATGGCTGGCCCGCTAAGGTTGTCTCCGGCTAAGGACATCAGTGCGCAGTGAGATCGAAGTTGGGCTTCCTGTACACCGAGGCCGCTGCCACTTCGGGCAATAACAGAATTCGAATTGAGACTTTTGTTTTATCCAGCTTCTCCAATGCAGCCGCCAGGAGAGCAAGAGCCGTACAATAACTGGCAAGACACGTCAGGAATGAACCCTGCAGACTCGTAGGCTTGACCATCAATACGAGTGTAACCGATGGCCCTGGAAGGGCTTGGCTTCCACATAATTATTTGGGGAGCACCACGCCTCTCGAATCTGTGGCCTGATGGAAATTCGGTTCAAGTACTTTCCTAGGTATCGGGTTAAATCCGTACTTTGGGTGTGTACTCATGCTATATGATTCCCAAAAACGTCTCCAAATCTATTTGCCCGCAAACATGAACATGAGTAGTTAAAAAACCTCAACTGTCCTTGCCAGGGTGTTTCTGATTTTTCCTCGGGCACAGCGATAGCAGCCCAAATATGCATTCGGCGTTGCCAGACTGCATCCCCTTGTCTCAGCGTTTACCGCGGGTCTCATTCATTGTATGACCATGAAGATCCATCAATCATTTGCTCTTCAGACGGTAGGGCTCGCTTCCGTTCTACTCTTCTACGCCGGTAGAGTACTGGCTCAGAACGTTCCAGAGGTAGAGCCTCATGTCGTAGTGGTTCAATTCGAAGCCGGGATCTTTCTTCCTGGCAAAACCCTCACGACCGGGTTACAGGTTTTTGATCGTAAGGCGGCCGTTTACGGGGTTCACACCATTGAGCGCATGTATCCATTTCTGGATCATGTAGAGCCGACTCCAAAGACTCGGGGCAATCTGATGGCGCTGCGCCGAACGTACTATGTGCGCTACAGTGCCGATGTGATTCCTGAACGGGTTTCCAGAGACCTTGCGCTTGCCCCCGGCATCGTCTACGCCGAGCAGGTACCTGTGAATCGTATTTGGGGGCCGGTCCGATGGGAGCGCATCGATCCAAATGATCCCAGATTCGGCGACCAGCCAGAATTGCGGGCAATGAAGCTTCCTGAGGCCTGGGATGTCGTGAAAGGTTCAGACGGTACCCGGAAAGTGGTGATCGCGATCGTGGACGGAGGGGGTGAATGGCGGCATGAGGATCTTCGTGCAAATGTATGGACGAATGATGATGAAACTCCAGGCAATGGGATAGATGACGACAATAATGGATTTATTGATGATGTGCATGGTGTGAACTTTGCCAACGGCGATGTAACCGATAACGATCCAACAGGACTACCACAGACGCCTCGCAATGCAAGACATGGCACGGCGGCTGCGGGATCGGCCAGTGCCGTGACCGACAACTTTGTGGGGGTAGCCGGGGCAGCCTGGAATGCAGAACTGATGCACGTCAACGCGGGATGCCGCTACTCTGATAGGCTCCTTTGCAGTGCATATTCAGGTATTCTCTATGCCGCCATGAACGGTGCAGACGTCATCAATGCAAGCTGGACTGGTCGGCTGCGGGACGATCAATTGGTGAGACACATTGATCAGACGCTTGATCTGGCTACAGACATGGGCGCCCTGATTGTAGCCGCGGCGGGCAATCAGGATTATAGTATTGATGTGTTCCGTGTCTACCCATCCCGGCATCCGCGTGTTCTCTCGGTGGGAGCCACACAGAAGGATACGCGTGTGAAGGCAGATTTTTCCAACTATGGGAGGCTGGTCAATGTTTTTGCTCCCGGCGTTGACATCATCACCACCGGTTCGGAGAACGGATATATCCTCATCAGCGGCACATCGTTTTCGTCTCCGCTGACGGCTGGTGTGGCCGCCCTTGCAAAGACGCGGTTTCCCAATTTGTCTCCAGATGCACTGCGGGAGCAAGTGCGATTGGCAAGCGAGAACATGTATGCGGAGAATCCGGGGTTTGCCGGTCAGCTGGGCCGAGGATTTGTCAACGCGCTGGCGGCTGTTCAAACGCCTATCTTTCCCGCCATCCGTCTTAGGCGCTGGTCATGGGAAGATCATGATGGAGATCGAATCATTGAGCCTAGCGAACGGGTGACCATTACAATGACATTAGTCAACCATCTCGCCGATGCCAATCGGTTCCGGGTCGAGCTTGTGGGAGCCGAGTCATATTCATCTGTGCAGTGGACTAAACCTGAAGTTGAGATAGACCACCTAGCTAGTGGTGACTCGATCGAAGTGGTCTTTGAGTTCACGGTAGCGCCCAATGCTCCTGCCGACCAGCTAGTACGACTCTTTACACATGTTCGTGACGGAGCCTTTGAAGATGTAGCGGACATGATTTCGCTTCGTGTCAACCGGCAACTGGAACGGGTACACCAGGGTCTGAGTGCATTATACGCCGCGACGGACGGGGATAGTTGGACCAAGAATGACAACTGGGATACCACGACGATTCCGACCGAGGAAGATCTGGCCAACTGGTTTGGTATCTCGCTCGATGAGGGGCTCTTGGTCCAGTTGGATTTGCAGAATAACAATCTCAGAGGGGCGTTGCCGCCCGAACTTGGAAACCTGCGGAACCTGAAGATTCTTTTTCTAACATCGAATGAGGGACTGACTGGGCCGATCCCGCCCGAACTCGGGAACCTTGAACAAATAAAGCTCCTGTTCCTGAATCACAATAGTCTTTCCGGGTCGATCCCATCCGAGCTCGGAAACTTGGACAAATTGCAGTCCCTGAACTTGCATGGCAATTCCCTTACCGGGCCAATCCCATCCGAACTCGGGGATCCTGAAATACTGCAGATTCTGCAGCTGTCGAACAATAGTCTTTCCGGGTCGATCCCATCCGAACTCGGGAACCTCGAATACCTGACGGATCTGAGGCTGTTTGATAATTCCCTTTCCGGGTCGATCCCATCCGAGCTCGGAAACTTGGAATGGCTGAGGAATCTGTGGCTGTTTGATAATTCCCTCACGGGGCTGATCCCGCCCGAACTTGGGAGTCTTGAAGAACTGCAGAGGTTGAGGCTGCAGAACAATTCCCTTACCGAGTCGATTCCCCCCGAACTCGGGGACCTTGAACAACTGCAGGTGCTGGAGTTGTCTCGCAACTCTCTTTCCGGTCCAATCCCATCCGAACTCGGAAACCTTGAACAACTGCAGGATCTGAGGCTTTTTGATAATTCCATTTCCGGGTCGATCCCATCCGAGCTCGGGAACTTGGAACAATTGCAGTATCTGGTTCTGAATGGCAATTCTCTTACCGGGCCGATCCCACCAGAACTCGGAAACCTCGGACAACTGCGGCACTTGGGACTAGGGGACAACTCTCTTTCTGGACACGTCCCGCCCGCATTTGGGAAACTACTGCGGCTAAGGCGGCTAGTTCTGAGTCGGAACGCCTTCACGGGACAGCTTCCAAGGAGCTTGATGCAATTGGATAACCTTGAATTGTTTCACTTTGACAACCAAAATCTTTGTGCTCCAGCCGACGATGAGTTTCAAACGTGGCTGAACAGCATCCCGAATCACTCGGGATCAACATGTATAGCCTTGCACTTTGCCAGTAATATCTCTGATCAATCGTTCCTACGTACAGTGCCCATTACTCCGCTGATTCTGCCAGAAGCCCGAGGAGGTATTTTACCGGTTTCTTACAGCTTGACTCCCGCGCTCCTCGCTGGGCTCGCATACGACTCATCGACACGCACGATCAGTGGAGCGCCGACCGTGGTTACTTTTAGTCCCATTCCTTACACTTTCAAGGCCACCGATGCTACCGGGGCGGCGGATAGCCTAGTGTTCAGTATTGAAGTCTCTAGTCCAGTTGCGGTGGAGCGGGAAGGATTGCCCGAATCGTTTACGGTCTATGACAACTATCCTAACCCTTTTCGAGAATCCACGCTCCTGGTTGTCGATCTTCTCTGGCCCGCTACTCTGAACGTAGAGGTATTTGATGTGACGGGGCGGCGCGTACTTTCTCAGCCCCCGGTCGATCTGGCTGCTGGGAGGCGCCAGAGCATCCGTCTTGAAGGCTCAGCACTGCCCTCGGGCTTATATTTGTATAGGATTCAGGCAAATTCGCCTGTGGGAATTCAAAGACAAGCTGGCCGCTTTCTGCGTATGCGGTGATGAATGTGCAGGTGCGGATACTCATTCGGAAGAATGTAGCAGAATGCATACAGGAAGTGAGATTCCCCTCCGCTACTTGACATTCCCTTGACAATCTACATTATTGGCCGTACATGGCAGTCACAGCGCAAGCGCAAGCTTGAGGGTTGGTCCGGGAGTAACTCCTATGTGCAGCATGCTTTCACGCTCACGCCGCGCGGTAAGCAAGGCGGATACCGAAGCAATCAAACGGTTGGCTACGAGTGCAGCGACAAAACTGCCCCGTCGCTGCCCCCAGGATTCAGCATCTCCCCGAAGATCTCTATACCGCTGGAAATCCCGCTCGCTGGTCCAGGCCCACTGGAATGCCGGATCGTCCACATATGAGGCAAGGTCAACTCGTCGGCTACGCAGTTGTGCTTCGCGGTAATCACCGGAGGAGAGGTGATTGCCGATTGTGACATAGAACCGTCGGTCTTTTCCCGCGGTTGACACTCCTGCGTAGGATGCCGCCCATGATTGGTAGCTTTGAACGAGTTGACCACGCTGCCATTCGCTAGTAACAAGCCCGGCTAGGAGTACCGCATCGGCAATGACAAAAAGGGCGGCACGCCGATTCCACTTGTTTCCATTAGCATACCTATGTCCCAGGCCCGGCAAAGCGATACTGTAAGCCGCCGCTTTTGCGGGGCGCAGAGGGGCTTGACCAGCGGAATCAGCTGCGAGTGGCAAAAAGAATACAAGGACAATTAATATGCGCATGCACCGTAGTCGGGTAAGAATGCGTGTATTGCGAGCTTATGTTCGCAGGTTATAAGGGGATTTTTACGCGAGGGATCAGCGCCATTGGTACAACGGGTAATATCTGGGGTTGCCTGTAGGTGCTCAGGATTCGAAAAATTATCCAGAGGTTGCAGGCAAGAAAATAGTCTCATTGCCACTCAAAATGATGTTCGAAGTCGCAGATTGATCGTGCGAGGTGTCAGACGTGTAGGGATTCGCTGCCAGACTCCGGTTGCATCGGGTAGCCAAGAGTATGCAACTGTATTGATGATGTCAAATATATTCAGCATTTCGGCAGTTACTTCCAATTGGAGAGCTCGTTCACGCTGACTCAGGGTAATGATTTTTGTGACCCCAAAATCAACCCGGCGGAACTCGGGGTAGCGTCTCGAGTGTCGTGCTCCCGGAATCTGTACGACAACGCTTCCCACGCGCTTGCCTGGCATCGGGGGCGTGTATGGGATCCCGCTTCCGAAAAGTGCACGCATATGCAGTTTCCATGTCGGATCCATTGGAATATAGTCCTGCACAAATAGGGCAACGGTGTGGCGCTGGTCGGTTGGTCTTGGTAGCAAGCCTGCGTTAAGATCGGTGATATATTGGGGCAGGAACCGTTCACGTGCGACCATGAAGCTGTAGTTGAGCCAACTTTCCATGCCGGGCACGAATTCACCTCTCGCCTGAAGGTCCAGTCCATAAATGTGTCCGGAGGCATCGTTCAGTCCGCTATAATTGATCCTCACATTTTCGAGTGAATAGCTAATTGCGTTTGTCAGGTGCTTATAGTACGCTTCTCCCCGCAGGTACAATCTTTTGCGTGGCACAAACAGTTCTACACCAGTGATAACCTGCGTTGAGCGCTGTGACCGAAGATTCTCATTCAGCGACGCACTAAGTGGTATTTCTGGACTAGGAGTTCCGCGCAGTTCACGGTATGTCGGCTGTTGATAGTACACACCCGCGGATGCAGTCAAGGTCAATTGGTCAGAAGCTTCATAGCGCAGACTGGCCCGGGGTGAAAAAGTCCATTCACTACTGAATTCGTACCAGTTTGCCCGCAGGCCGGCACTAAGCAGAAAATCAGGACTGACACTGTAGGAGTCTTCTGCATGGAAGCTCAGTTGAGATGTATTTAACTTTACCGCTCCCTCGAGGCTGTCTACAACCAACCGGACCGATTCCTGATCAATCCCTCTGCCGGTAACAATAGATTCCTCTTTGAGGACATCCTCAAAATTCAAGCGTCTCAGGCTCCAGCCGGCTTCTCCCGCATGCAGTTCTCCGGTCCAGTTATACTGGCCGCGGCCAGTTAGTGTGGTGACCGAGATCTCATTATCTGCAAAATCTTCCTGGCGGGCCATACCCCTTGGGACTTCTACTCGATCAGCGTCGTCGTCGGTAATGATGTCGTACAGGATCGCATCACCTTTCAGAAAGAACGATTCGGTTTCCTGGGTAGCGTAGAGGCTTACTTCGTGTTGGAGGGTCCATCGTATTCCAATGCGACTTCGGAGGCGCAGTCCGGCAAGGCCTGTTTGGTACCCATCCCGTTCGGTACTTTCGTTGGAGTAAGAAAGCCATACTGAACGAAGATCTGCGGGGCCATCGTCTGCGGAAACTGTTCCATAAAAGGTCCGTCGCCCACGTGGATCCAGACGGAACACGTGATCGGCATACAGTCCAATGAATTCAATCTCCTGCTGTGATGTCGGTGAGTAGGTCAGACGTACTTGAACATCCTCGTAATCGGGCTGATAGTTGCCTTTCAATTCCTGTGTGGAAAAGAACCGTCGGGCACGGGCCTTGCGCAATCCGATCTGCCATGAGAATACATTAGTAGTGGACGAGGCTGTGGCCGAGCCATCCAGAAGGGATAGGGTTGCACTTGTGGTGAAGTCGTCCGTTGCTGCGTATTCGATGTCTAGTGCAGAAGAGATTTTTCCGCCATATCGAGCAGGAAATCCTCCGGTATATAATGTGATTCGCCGCGACAATTCCGGGTTAAACAACCCAATGCCTTCCTGCTCTCCTTGCCTGGGGCGGAATGGCATATGGATTTCGAAGCCATTAAGAAAGATCAGGTTCTCATTAAATCCACCGCCGCGTACGGAATACTGGTTGGACAATTCGTTATTAGCGGATACACCAGGCAAGACCAGGAGTGCTTGGAAGCCCTTGAAGGGGGAAGGCATTTGGCGCACTTGTTCTGGCGTGATCTGTTGCACCCCGGCACCGAGTGACATGTCATCTTCAACGATGACCTCTCCTGCCTCGAGCACAGCAGGGGCGAGTGTGATATCCAAGGTTGTTTCGGTCCGTGCCGAGATGTTTACAGAGTCAATGCGAGTGACAAAACCTACATGTGAGAATCGGATTGAGTACCGACCTTCCGGAAGCCGCAGGGTGTAGCTTCCAGATTCGTCCGAGGCAGTTCCAAAATTCGTTTCGTTAACAAGGATACTGACGCCCGGGAGTGGCAGACCCGTGTCGGCTTCCACGATGGTACCACGCACGTCACCCCAGGACTGTGCAGAGACCTGCACGGCAAACAGCAGGGGAATCAAGTAGGTGACTCGATACATACCACGCACGGCATGACCGGTAATGACCAGTAGTTTAGCGAGGTAGCAACAGCGCAGATTGTAGTCTGTAAGGAGATCAGGATGGATTACTGGGACCAGGAAGTTGGTTCACGGACCCATCGGTGTGTATACAAAGCTTCGAGCAGTGATGATTCCAGGGGGCCTTTGTCACTGGCGGCAATATTAGCTTCCACATGGTGTAACTTGCGCATTCCCGGTATCGTTGTGCTAACGACAGGGTTGCTCGGGATAAAACGTATGGCCATTTCAGGCAAGGTGCTATCTGGGGGTACTATAGCCCGTAATGGTTCCACATGTGCTACGCTGCTGCGCAGATTCTCCTCAACAAAGTAAGTATTTCGCCAATCTCCACTGGGCCAGGTGGAGTTAATTGTGATATTGCCAGTCAGGGTGCCCTCGTCAAAGGGTACTCGGGCGGTCACGCCAACATTGTGTTCCTGGCAGGCAGGGAAAAGCTCGTCTACGGGGTTTTGGTCAAAAATATTGTAGATCACCTGTACACAGTCCACGAGCCCGGTGCGCACGGCCTGTATTCCGTTCCACGGCTCCCATCGGTTAAGACTGATACCAATGGCGTTAATCTGCCCGTTATTCTTGGATCGCTCGAGTTCTTGTATCCAACGATCATCTTGTAGCCATGAGTCTTCCCATGTGTGGAGTTGCATTACGTCCAGCCGCTCCAGGCCGGTTTTCTGGAGACTTCGCTCAATATATTCACGGACGTAGCTGGGGGGATAACAGTCTTCAAGTGTATGTTCACGCCGGCTGGGCCAAGCGCGATTTTTTGGGGGCACCTTTGAGGCTGTGTAGAGACGTTTATCAGGATTGGCCCGCACAATTTTACCCATTAGTCCTTCGCTGTGACCATCACCATATGCCCAGGCTGTATCAAAAAAGGTACATCCAAGGTCAACTGCGCGCTGCAAGGATCGCATGGACTCTGGATCTTCTGAGCCTTTCCAATTCCCCATGCCCCACATTCCATAACCGATTTCACTTACAGGAAAGCCGGTTCGACCCAGTGTTCTATAATTCATTTGCCTGATTTATTGTATTGGAATGTCAAGTAACCGGAGGGAATTAAATACCTAGCCCCATGATAATTCGAACCGGCAGACAAGCAGATGCAGTGTGCAGGACCACATGTCCGCCCCAGTACTTACCGTGACATCCTCCAAACTGATGTCCCGACGGGTTTACCAAACGTCGGTCCGATTGTTTATGAATGGTCGAGTTGCAAGATCACCTGCGGTTTTTTATTGAATTTCGCGCTTATGCTACCGAATGAAGCGATTGAGAAATTGAAGAAGTGATGCCTCGTTCTATATATCCTTTCTCGGTGGCCCACGATTAACAGAGTGTTCCACATTAAGTGCGTGGTTCAATCTCAGTGACACGCAAAATGGAGCTGAGAGCAGCCGCATAACATGCGTGCGGTGCGGGTGATTCCCTTGCAATAGTGAGTTTCCCATCTAATAAGTTTTATCTCACTTACAACAATGGTCCGATATTTGTGGTTACTATGTGCAGGACGTTTTGCTACCTTTCAGGTTTAAATTGCGTCTAAGTATCACAGAGGGACCAAACACTACAAAAGCGCGTTACTTTTGGCACCAGGTATAAACCCGATGATCCCATGACAGAGTATTTGCACAAGTTCGAGAATGGTAAAGCTTTCTTACGGTTCAGCCCGGTTTTGGGTATCCTGTTATTGACTGCCGGGTGCTATACACAGTTGGGGGTCGGGTATTTTGAGAGGGAGCCTGATTATCAGGAAATCACGGAATATGATACTCCGTATGGGGACAGTGTGGTGGTCGATAACTACTACTACGATGGCTACTACGACCACTATTATCCCCGCAACTATCGTTATCGCAGGCATTTCTCGACATTTTATGGGCATCCGTACACAATTATAGATCCGTATTATGATCCCTTCTGGTACGATCCGTTCTACGATGATTTCTGGTACGGTCGGTCCAGTTTGTATCTGAGTTTTAGCTGGGGTAGATCGTATTATGGGTCGCCCTTCGGGTATGGTTGGCATAATCCCTATCGGTATAATCCCTATTACTACGCTGGTGGATATTATGGTGGATGGTATCATGGTGGATGGTATGGAGGTGGATGGTACAATTCTCCTTGGGCCTACTGGAATGGCCCGGCAGTCAACTACGGGCCGCGAGGATCGCGTATCGGTCGCGGCGGTGTAGCGTCAAGGGGGCGTTATGGGACTGCCGAAGATGACTTACGTGTCGGCCGGCGTAACGCCCCAAGCAGTCAGGGCAAGAGCACGGGTGCACTGGCCAGGAGCCGAACCCGTAGTGGAGTAGTGGCAGGCGGCAACACTTTGCGTGGCGTGCAACGCTCAGGTGTTGACACAGAAGAACCTTCGCGGACGCGTCGCGGGGTTGTACGTAGCACATCAGGTAGCAATACTACTCGCACAGTGCCAGTGACAAGGTCAACTCCGCGTACACGCGGCACCACACGCTCAACGCCTACGACACGTTCTACGCAGCGTACTCGTGGTACCACACGTACGATACCCACGCCTCGAACGCGTTCGACACCCACAACGCGCTCAACGCCGCGTACACGCAGTTCGGGTGGCAGCACGCGTTCGACACCTACAACGCGCTCAACGCCGCGTACACGCAGCTCGGGTAGCACGCGTTCGACTCCCACGACGCGCTCAACGCCGCGTACACGGAGCTCGGGCAGCAGCCGTTCAACACCTACGACGCGCTCAACGCCGCGCACCCGCAGTTCAGGCAGCAGTCGTTCAACACCTACGACGCGCTCAACGCCGCGCACACGCAGTTCGGGCAGCAGTCGTTCAACACCTACGACGCGCTCAACGCCGCGTACACGCAGTTCGGGCAGTAGTAGTCGTTCAACTCCTACGACGCGCTCAACGCCGCGTACACGGAGCTCGGGCAGCAGCCGTTCAACTCCTGCGACGCGCTCAACACCGCGAAGCAGTAGTTCATCTAGGGCGCCCGCAAGAAGTTCGAGCAGTCGTTCTTCGTCCCGCCGAGGAGGAAACTGGGCTCTTTGCTTAGAGGAGTAGGGACACCCTAGAAAACCACTTGCCAGAAACAGAACCCAGAGAGGGCTAGGGGACATATGTGCCATATACAATCACTAAGCGTACATTTCTTAAAATGAAACAGCTGAGCAGTAACATCATCAGAATTTTCATGGGTGGCATTGTAGCTGTCATGACGGTTACAGTGTCTTCGGCCAAAGCACAAACTGCTGCTGACGCCTTGAGGTTCAGTCAGCGAGAAGTATCTGTCGGCGCCCGCATGACTGGATTGTCCACACGTGGCTTTGCAGGAGTCGGAGACTACAGTGCCCTGCACAGTAATCCGGCTGGGATTGGATACGTCGGCGACTCACAATTCAACATTTCCATAAGGGGAAGTGATATTGCCAACGACCTCTGGACCGAAGGGCTTAGACTCGACAACAATAGGTCAACGGTCGACCGGTCGGGGCTAGGGAGTATAGGTGTTCTGTATGATGTGCCCGTGACGCAAGGGTCACTTGTTGGCGGGCTTGGCGTTAGCCGGGTACGTGATTTCACGCGAGTATTGAATTTTTCAGGGGTGAATGCCAACAGTACGATCTCCACGTCTTTCCTGCCATTCGATAACGAATACAGCATAGACGAAGAGGGTAACCTTCTAGAACTCAATGATCTTCCATTCGCGGCCTTCAACGCCGGCGTGTTTGAGTACTACCAAGACCTCTATTTACAGGGTGAGTATCCGTTCTATGAAGCCGTAGTACCTGGCAGCGCAATTGAGCAGTTGGGGGATGTGACCGAGGGAGGTAGCTTATATGAAGCTACCGCGGCAGTAGCTTGGCAGGCGACCAAGGATATGATGGTTGGTGTTTCGGCGAATTTGATTCTTGGTCATTACAGCTTCGATTACAGGTTCACGGAGAGGGACATTTTTAACGAGAATACTGGAGAGCATTATGATGTGCTTCTTGACGACGGCGGCCTATTGCAGGGCTTTGACGAGCTCATCTATGAGCAGCGATTACGGAGCGACATGGCAGGATTTAATTCTCGGGCCGGTATCAGCACAAAACTGGGCAGCGCATTCCGACTTGGAGCTACATTTGAATCTCCGACCTGGAGCTATATAGAAGAGAGCTATGGAGAGCAGTTTGCTACACGATTTGATGTCGGAGGTGAACTTAGCTACGGAGAACGCAGTGATGATGTTGGCAATGGTTACTTTGAGTACTCACTACGTTCACCATGGCGTTTAGGTGCTGGACTACAATTTCACAGCGGGTCGTTTAAGCTCACTGCGGAAGGGGAGTTAGTTGACTGGGGGAAGCTTAAGCTGAGTTCAGATGAAGGAGAAGATATTTTCCGCGAAGCAAATCGTGAGATTGCGAACACATACGAAATGGCGATCAATGTTGCTTTGGGCGCTGAGTGGGAATTTGGCAGGTTTAATATTCGTGGAGGCGTTGCCGCTCGACCTGCTCCATACGAGTCCAATGTACTGGAAAGCGCAGTCTCTGATACTCCAGAACCAGGAGCACTTACTGCTGCGTCATTCGGGTTTGGATTCCGATTCACAGACAGAGTTCGTATGGATCTCGGTATACAGAGGGTAGTCACCGAAGACTACTGGCATGCCTACCCTTCTGATGCCGGAGGGCCAAGGCAGGATGCACAGGTTCAGATAGATGAATCGCTGACAAAAGATATAGCTGTACTTGAACTTACCTGGAAATTCTAGTGCATCCACTTCTATCCAATGCCGGATGCCATTCAATCCAAAAGTATGAGTCAGGGAATAATATCAAACAGAAAACACGAAACCAAAAAGATCGTTGATGTCTGTCAGATTCTGAGGCAGGCAGGTTCCAAGAATCATAGAGGCTCCAACTTATTCAGATCGTGAACAACAGGTAACTCCAAAAAGAATGGGATCCGTCTTACATGGGCTGCAAGGAGTCCAATAATGAATTCCAAGGAACAAGTCAGTATATGCTTAATAAAACATCGGCCATTCAGTTTTCGCATTCACATTTAATCAAAGGTTAGTCAGTTGGCATTTCATATTGGCATCGGCGTTAAGGTCAAGGACAAGGAGAATATTGACCGGGCTCTTCGGCGCTTTAAGCGCACCGTCAACCGCAGTCGGGTATTGCGGCTGCATCGACAGAACATGGCTTTCACCAAGCCTTCTGAGGAGCGGCGGATCGCTGAGGAAAAAGCGGCCCGTAACGCAAGGATGCACAATCGCCGCTATTAGTTTGGCGGGCCTCGTCGGAAGCATCTTCCGTTCGAGCAGTTGGTCCAGTCCCCCGTTTTCTATTGGTATGTGTACGCAGCTTCTAATTGAAGGCTGCACGGTTTCGTTGTGTTTTGCTTCCACCATAAGCCTGCCCACCGCGATTATGCACCATTGGAAAGTTGGGGCAATTCTTTAATTGAGCACACTAGACGCAATTTCCTGAAGGCTAATCCAGATCCATTTTCCGTTAAGGAGGAACATGGAGGGATCGAGCCGGATTATTCCTGATTCGGCACTCACCACTGCATTACCGGGTGTGATGCATGTCGTCTCGGAGTTTACGACTCTGACCGTCTTTGCTTTGGCAAGTACAGGAAGCACTCAAGTCGGACCCACACATTGGCTCATCATGCTTACACAGCATGACGAGCCTGCAGGCACGAGAGAGCGCTTCCCCACGTGCGCCTCATTAATGGTCCGGGATCAGTGCACAGGCAGAGATGGATCCCACTAGATGCTTTGACTTCCTTCGTTCAGAAGCGCCCTCAACTGCCAATCTGAGCCTACCTGCTACCTTAGGTTGAGGTGGCAGGCATTGCCCGTTGAACTCTCAGGATCGTTCCCTCAGAGCATTCTAGTTGCTAGCAAGAACTGCACTGGGCAACTACTCCTGATCTTTTGGGTTTGGCCTACCTAATTTGTCGGAGATAACGAATCAGGCATCAAATGCTGAATTATGAATTCCCTTTGCTGTGGTTGAACCAAAACTTATGACGGAATCAGTTGCATATTTGATCAGAATTGGTTAAAATGTGTATGACATCCTACATATATCAATTAGCGGGCGATCTGTTATGAAACAACGCGTCCCAGGTATTGCGTGCATGGTGTTACTTGGCCTTGTGCACCTCTTGACAGCCGCCTCCGTGAGCGCCCAGTCCGGTAAAATCACGGGGATCGTAACGGACGAAGCAGGGGAAGCTATGGTCAGCGTAAATGTGGTTATTGTAGGTACGACTAGAGGAGCATCCACAGATCAGGATGGAAGGTTCTTTATTCTGAATGTGGAGCCGGGCACCTATGGACTGCGAGCATCCTTTATCGGGTTCCGAACCGTGACTCAATCCGAGGTCGTCGTTAATATCAATAAGACGACCACAGTTGACTTCGTGCTTGAAGAGTCTACGACCGAAGGCGACGAAATACTCGTCATTGCTGTGCGCCCGGATGTACAGGTTGATCAGACAGCCACGCTGGAAATTATCCGCCCTGAAGAAGTCGAGCAAATTGCCGGTGTTACCGACCTTTCTGATGTACTCGGACTCCAGGCGGAAGTGAACGATGGGCATTTCAGAGGTGGGAGATCCAATGAGGAACTCTATGTGCTGGCTGGCATGGGGATCGTGAATCCGCTGAATTCATCGCGCTCATTCACACCCATGCTGAGCGCAGTTGAAGAAGTGGAGGTCATTACGAGTGGGTTTGCGGCCGAATATGGCAACGCCATGAGTGGAGTTATCAATATCTCCACCAAGGAGGGAGGAGACTCATGGAGCAGTCGGGCTGAAATTCGTACACGCACCCCCAACTACAAGCACTTCGGGGGAAGCGTGTTTGATCCGGCGAACAATCCCTACATCCGCTTGATGAACAACCTCGAGTGGTGGAAAGCGCCTGACCCGGAAAATGATGACAAGCCAAGATGGCAGGGGGCGGTAGGCCGTGGCTTTGGATCCAGGGTTGATCCAGAAGAGGGTGCACAGCTTGCATACGACCTGTGGAAGCGGACGCATCGCGACGTAGGGTATCAGTACGACGACCGGTGGGATGCACTCATCGACTTTACACTTGGTGGTCCGATCTCCCAGGACAGCCGTCTCTTTGTTGCAACTCAGATCAGTAGGGTGTGGCCCATGTTACCCACACCAGAGGCCGATAGACAAATGCAGGTTATGGGAAATCTCGTCACGAAGCCCGGCCCCGGAAAGAAATTGAAGTTGAGTGGAATGTACGGCAGCGTCTACCAGCAGGAGTTCAGTTCTTCCGCTGGCGGTTTCTATAGATGGGTTTATGATCGCGTGATCGGCGCGAATAAGGTGCTGGACAAAAGTGTCGGTATAGGGTTGGTCTACTCCCATGTTCTCAATGATCGGACCTACTATGAATTAACCGTGAACGGTATGCGGACCAAGCTCACCGAAGGCGTGGATGTGATTGATCCAGATCGGTTCCGCGATGATATCAAAGATGGATCCGTCTGGGAAAGACTCTACTGGGAGGATGGATTCCGAACCGGAGTAATGGATGACGATTTTTTCGACGAAGAATCTTGGACATATTCCGCTGTCGGGTTCATTACCAGCCAGATCTCCAATAATCACGAAATTAAAGTTGGGGTCCAAGGTAACCTGTATGATATAGATGTAGAGAATCGACTGAATCATTCGTCCCGGTCCAGCGCTGTGCAGGAGTATTTTCAGGCCAGCCCTTATGAAGGAGCAATCTATGTGCAGGATAAGATGGAATTTCAGGGAATGATCACAAATGTGGGACTGCGCTTTGATTTCTATGATCAGAATGTGGAGTATTACACAGACGAATTCTCTCCATTCAGAGACCCTGAAAACCCCGCGCTCATCAATGAAACCAATGCAGCGACTGCAAAAACTCCCATTGTAGCGCGACTGCAGCCACGGCTTGGATTTTCGTTTCCGATCAGTGAGCGGGCAGTCTTTCACCTGAACTATGGCAGTTACCTCAAGCGTCCCGGCCTAGAGAGTCTGATTGGCAGCAGAACAACACTCTTTAACGAAAACCTGGGAACGGTGGAACCGCGACGACTCGGTAATCCTCTTTTAAAGCCGGAGGAAACCAAGAGCTACGATGTCGGACTGGTGCTCGGGGTAGCACGTGGGTTCACACTGGATGTGAGTGGATACTACAAGGATGTCAAGAACCTGATTCAACGTGTGGTCTACATTGATTCCAATGACAATCTTTATGAGTCACTCGGCAATCGGGACTACGCAAACATCCGTGGTTTCAGTCTGCGCCTGAATAAGCGCAGGGGGACTATTTCTGGATCCGTGCGCTATCATTTTTCGGTGGCCACTGGGAAGAATTCAACCCCAACGGGGCGCAGCCCAATCATCGACGAAACCGACGAACAGACACAGGCTCCCAGTCCGCGTGATATCCTCCTCAATTTTGACCGCAGACATGCGCTTGTGTTGGTTGCGGGGATTAATCTTCCACGGGAATGGGGGCCAAGGATCGCTGGTGGACACCCGTTAGGTCGTCTTCGGATAAACTTCCTTCATGACTCCCGAAGTGGCAGGCCGTATACGCCCAGTGAATTATTGGGGGACAACTTTGCCAAGTTGAATACCGAACGCACCCCTGGGGAACACAACACGGATCTCAAGATCACTAAGACTATTGGTGCAGGTATTGCACAAGTGGATGTTTTTGCTGAGATATTCAATCTCTTTAATGCACGGATATTTCATTATAACAGGGTTTTTCTGGATTCCGAAACACTGCGTCGCTACGAGAACGGAGAAGACATAGAATACGCGCTGCCAGACAGCAACAACCCTGACCTTGCTGCTGTGCAGACATTTCGTATCTACAACAATGCCCCCCGCTCAATACGGATTGGTGTTGTCATAAACATGTGACACTTACGGCATAGTAACAAAGATGGCTCGTATCCTCGCATTTATTCTAATAATGGCAGCAGTGCTTCCTGAAACTCAGGCACAGGTCCTGCGCGACAAGCGTGTACACAGTCGTGGGATGCTGCACGAGACGGTCTATAACACTGGAGAGATCGGCCGCAAGTGGTTTTACAGAGATCATGACATTACACTGGACCCACTTATGGAGTGGCCGGGGAATTCAGCTACGACCATAGATGGTCTGCAGTACAGTGGGCAACATAACATTATTGGAGGCGGAATATCAATTGCAGCCTCGTACAGCGGCACGAACATATTCAATCTTGACGAGCGCATGTACTCGTTTGGTGGATCATCTGGGCAGCACGTCCCCATCACGGTTGCCGGGGTGTATTCCTTTCCGATTTCCATCGAACGTGTAGAGAACTATCCGCTTCTAGACGATGGCAGTTTGAACCCTGCTTATGATCCCAATGAAGCCGAGGAGATCATCACTGCGCAGTGGGGGACCAATACCGGAATATCGGTCACACGTACTAGTCGCGCCTGGAGCTATCCGGACTATGATGATTTGATCATATTCGAGTACACGTTTGAAAATACCGGTGACAAGGACGGGGATGGCAATCTAGACAATAATGAAACACTCCATGAGGTTCTGATAGGATTTCATTATGGAGTGGCACCTTCTATGATGGGATTTCAGCGGTGGTATGGTACGTGGGAGTATGATTTCATGTACAAGAACGATCTGCGTGGTTATTTCGATCGGCATCGCTGGTTGAGGTATGTGGTTAACATCGGCAATGGGGTAAACGCGGATTTTGCCCAATCCGGCAAGCCGGATCCAAAATATTTCGCGAGCTTTGCCGCTACCGGTGAGCAGGGCGGAGGATTGATGTCCCCTCAGGCCCCAGGTATCCAGATGTTGTTTTACGATCGCAACTACTTGGCTACTAAGGGAAACACGTTCGCACTTGATCCGAGGGTTTCAAATGAGCGCATGATCACTAGCGACAGTACGCTCAAGCAACCTTTCATGAACAAGGTCGAAAGCGGAAACTCCAGAGAGGACAAGATGAGACCCAAGCTTGTCCCATACACGCGCTGGAGCGGTACATACACTCCCTATCGGGAAACGGTATTCCCTCCGCCACCGGGCACCGAGGATCCCGATACTCTGAGGTGGATCGGACGTGGAGCATATAATTTCAGGCAATCCTACAAGGCGGTTGGTCACCACATTGTATTTGGACCGTACATTCTTCCGCCGGGAGCCAAATTGGAATTTTCACTAGCTGAAGTGGTGGGCTATAGTGCTGCCGATGGACCAGGGGAATGGGACGAAGGCGGGGGACTTGGCGAGGTAATTGACGAGCAACTACCGTGGCATGAGGTCCCACATTTTGCGGATCGGGTGATTGATCCGGCATCCGGTCAAACGCTTGTAGAAAACTATATCGGAGAGTTTGGTTATCCAGACTATGTAAACTCGGACGTTCGAACGGTCAAAGATGTGGCCGATATGGCCTACAATGCCTACACAGGCAGGGCACCCTTGCTACCTCTTTGGCCGGAAGATAACCCGCCTGATGGGGTATATCAGATTCCTACACCACCTCCAGCACCTATTGTCAGGATCACCAATAACGACAGGGCTCACTCGGTTCTGCGTTGGGGGCGTGCACAGGAATCTTTTTCACATCCAAGATTGACGGGCCCGGTGGCTACTTACCGTGTACAGCGCTCACAGGCAGCGATTGGTCCATGGCAGACCTTGGCAGAGATTCCCGTTGGCAGTGCCAATAATCTGACCGAGTCAGATTTGTACGAGTTCATAGATACAGAAACGACAGTTGGAGAGTCACAGTGGTATGCAGTCACGTCTCTGGATGCCCAGGGTAATGAAAGCGGGAAGACCAACCTCATGGAAGTAACCTCCCAACTTGGAGCTGCCGAGACGCTGGTTGAAGTACATGCTGTGCCTAACCCGTTTTATCTCAGAAGTGGTTTCACAACCGGAGGGGGTGGTAATTCAGCGCAGCAAATTGGTTTTTATGGGCTACCGGAGCGTGCTACAATTGAGATTTACTCATACAGCGGACAGCTCGTCGATACGATAGAGCACGATGCAACTCAGTATTCCGTTCCCTGGTTTCAAGTAACCCGTAACGACCAGGAGATTGCTTCGGGAGTCTATTTCTTTGTAGTGCAGACTCCCGACGGGGAAACCTATCGCGGCAAATTTACGGTGATCAAATGAGACGAAGAACATCAAGCAGCAAAGCTGTATTAGTCCTTCTGTTCGCCAGTGGTTTGTTTTTACCAACCGCCCATGGGCAGAAGGTGGGAACGTCGTCTATGCAATTTCTGAGTGTGGCCCCTGATGCCCGTTCGATGGGTATTGGTACGGCGTACAGTGCCATAGCCGAAGGAGCGCATGCGCTCTATTGGAACCCAGCCGGGCTTACGCGAACTGCGGGACACAGTCTCGTAATTGACAGGGTGGACTGGTTCCTGGATGCAGCGCATTACGGTGTTGCCTATGGCGCATCTCTTGGATCCTGGGGGCATGCGGGCGTACATTTCTACATGGCAGACATGGGAGATTTTCAGGAGACGCGTGTGGACCATCTCGGATTCGTTGACCAAGGGGGCACACAGGTGTACAACCCAGGTCTGACAGGTACGACCTTTTCTTTGCGCAGCTGGGTGCTTGGCGTTTCATACGCCAGAGCATTCACGGACCGGTTTTCTGCCGGCCTCACGGCCAAGATGGCGCAGGAAAACCTCTGGCTGTCAGAAGCCAGTGCGTTTCTGTTTGACTTTGGAATGACATACATCACGGGATTCCGTTCATTACGCTTAGGTGCTTCTGTAATGAACTTTGGTGCACCAGTGGTCTTTGAGGAAGACTCCTATCCGGTTCCGTTACGGTTCCGGCTTGGTGGTGCGGTGGCTGTTATTGGTAGCGGTGGTATTATTTCATTTCACGACGCGAACCGCTTGACCGCCACCTTTGACCTCATCCAACCCAATGATTATGATCAACAGTGGGCTGCAGGACTGGAGTATGCATTTTTACAGCGCATACATGTACGGGGTGGTTATCAGCACAATTATGACATCGCGTCCTACAGTTTTGGACTGGGGATACGTCAGCCAATCGCTTCGGTTGGGCTCGGATTTGACTATAGTTACAGCAGTATGAGCGAGGCCTTTGGAGTGGTGCACCGGCTTGGATTTTCACTTTCGTTAGACTGACTACAGGACATGCTTCGTCGACTCCCCTTACTGTTGCTCTTCGTAGCCCCATTGTCATACGGACAAGGGGTTATGCAGCCACTATCGGTTCAGGGGGTGGAGCGTCAGGAGTCCGTGACTGTGCGTGCACGGGCAATGGGTAGTGCAGTAACCGCCCTGTCGGGTTCTATTGAAACTGTGATCCTCAATCCGGCCGGTCTGGCCAGTCTTTCTCTTCCAACGCTTTCGGCAAGCGGGGCTTGGTTTCAGCAGGACTGGGCAGAAACGCAGCATTGGAATCCCAATCGCTATTACGCGGGGATGTCGCTCTTCTTCGCGGATCCAGATGAATATCGGAGCGAGCCGCTCTCGGCGCCGGACTGGACCCATAGTCAGGGCACTTTTCGATTGGCGGCAATAGGGGGAGCAATCCCATTGAGATTGGGAGAGCGCGCATTGACCGTGGGGGTTATGCTGCATCAGACCGCACAGTTGAGCGATTATGATCGCAACGACAATGTGCTGAATCCTTACATCGGCCAATTTCGCCCAGATCCTATTGAACGCCCCAAGCCCGGAGAAGAAATTGTTGTTCGATGGTCAGCCTTTGAGAGGGAGCGCACGGGATATATGCAGGCGGTTTCCACAGCAGCTGGATTGGAGTTGAGTGAAAACTTCCATGTTGGATTGCGTATTACTCGAGCTTGGGGAAGCTCAACGGATCGTCAGGAGATCCGCGAAACAGGGGTGTTTTTCCTTCGCGAAGATGCACACGACTATGATCATGAACCCGCTAATGGGTCCATATCGTGGGATGGATCCTCGGAATACAGCAGTTGGAAAGGCGTACTGGGCTTGCAGTGGCAGTATGACGTGATCACTGTAGGGATCACGTACCAATTTGCGAGTGATCTGCGACGCAACTTCAGTAACACCGGACAAGTGCGTACGACGAATGGCGAGGCGCGAAATCTTACGCAGGTGGGAGTCGATAGAGTCAGATTGCCTGCCCGTGTTAGGGCAGGGGTAGCTCTGCGTCCTATACCGGTCGTTACACTCGCAGCAGACTATTCTTGGCAGAACTTTTCGGACCTGAAGGTCACAGGCAGTGGAGTGACTACAGCTCCAGACTGGGGGATGGTTGAAGGCATAGGTTTGGGAGGAGAATGGAATTTTCGGGGGGAAACCTTCCTGCGTGCAGGGTTCAGACGCGACCCACAACCGTTCAGGATTGAGGGCTTTGGACTTGTCGGGCAGACGGCCACCGGAGACGCATTCAGTGCCGGCCTCGGGACAAGCATCTCCGTCCTTACGCTGGATATCGCATATGAATTTCAGCGCTTGCGTTACCAGGATAGATGGGAATCCAATGTTGACTACAACCGGATACGCAAGCATAATGTGCTCTTTGGTGTGTCCTACACTTTTTAGAAGCTGGCCGGCATATGAACGGCATCTGTAGCACACACGGCCAGTCTGGTTTTGCTATGCCTTTATGGCGACAACTGTTGTTCATTGGTCTGCTTATTCCTGCCCAGGCTCTGGCTCAGCACCCCAGGTACGACACATACACTGGTTTTGCTACGGATACAACACCGGTACTACCGGCGGTTGAAAAACATCCTTCGTTATACTTTTCTGCGGACTTTATACCGGAGCTCCGTTTGCGCAAGGCTGACCAGAGCTCAAGGTACTATTTCCTTTGGCAGCGCTTCAGAGCGGATGCTCTCAGGTACATCACCAAAGACATGTCGCTTATGGATGAAAATGATCGTCCTCGCGCAGCAAAGACGTTGGCTTTCTGGTGGATAATAGAGGAAGATTCAACTGCCCTCCAAAAAGCAATTGAGGCATTACTAGTGGCCTATAACGGTGTACCCCAGACTGGGGAGAAACCTTATGATGAGATTTACCGTGCGATCTGGTTGCAAAATTACGCTGCTGCCTACGACTGGGTTTATGATCACTTGACCTCAGACCAGAACACTGAAATTCGTCTTCGCATAGTGGAAGAGACACAGTATCTGAGAGACAATATTATGGTTGGGGACCGTCTGGCACCGCGTCCGCATAATCACCGGTCCAAGCCGGCCTGGGCAATCGGTACCGCAGCACTGGTACTTTCTGACCATGATCAGGCGGCAGATTGGCTCTCCCATGCTCTGGAAGCAGCAAATACAGTGACGAGATATCAGTTTAGCGCGGATGGAATCTACCGTGAAGGTGGACACTACTGGATGTATAATGCGGTAAACTTTATCCCTTTTCTGTGGCACTACTTGAATGTATCCGGGGTTGATTTATTTGGTGATTATCAGCCGGCATTTGAATGGCCAATCCGCGTACGTACAGGACGTGGCCAGATTCCAAATATAGAGGATTCCTACCTCAAGCCAGCGCCTACCCATATGGTAGCCGCAGCATACAAAGGCGTACCGACCTCCTTGAATGCAGACGCAGATTTCGCAGCCATTTGTCAGTGGAATTATGAGAATACCCGCCTGATTGAACATAATTACACGGGTGCAACCGTGGATGTAGCGTGGGAGATCGACGAGTACATTCTGTTCGACAGTTCCATTGAATCCGTTGCACCAACGGTTTCTCCGAATCAATTTCTGGAAGGCGGTCAGGTGGTATTTCGCAGGAGCTGGGAACCCTCATCAGATGACCGATACCTGCTTTTCCACGGGGTTGCAGACGCTGACAATCATAATCATCCAGACCAACTGTCTTTTTTTCTGGGCGGAAACGACGCCATCTTGGCCCCGGATGCAGGCTACGGTCCAGATGGATTCTCTGATGATCGGCGCGGCTCCTGGTATCTTAAAGCTCACGCACACAATATTCTCACAGCTGATGGGTTTCCGCCGGTGGCGGATGACCTGTACAGTAATCCGTCTGTGTTAAACGTTACTCCTTTCGCCCGTTATGAGATTGATTCCGAGTTTTTCGGGTTTGCGGAAAAGGAGAGCGGGTATGTTCGCCCGAACGATGTGAGTCTACGCCGGAGTATCGCCTTTATTGATCAGGATTATTTTGTTGTTTCGGATCTGCTTTATGGGTCCGAGGAGCACACCTATCGATCATATTTGCATGGACGCGGATCATTTAATCAAGCGGGTCACTACCTATCTTGGTCTCCTTTCGGAAATCGCTATGGGGCGGCAGCAAGACTGGACGCATTTATCTTACCCGAGTCTGCCAGCCTAACGGTATCAACCGGCTACATCAGCCTGTTCAAGGATGAGCGTCATGAGCAGTATGTTGAAGCCGCGCAAGTCGGTCAGGAGGCCGCATTCATGCAGCTACTCTTGCCAGCCAGGTCCGGATCTTCCGTTCCAGACCTAGACGATTTAAGTGGTGAATCCTACGTAGCCGCAAGGCTTGTCAGATCTGATTCACTGGATTACTTTTTTCTCCAGGCACGATCAGAGTTGCGTGAGTTGGGTGAATTCGCTACCGATGCCACTTTTGCGTGGTTACGAAACACTGATGCGGGATGGCAGAATCTGGCGCTTCGTGAAGCGAATCAATTCGAGAGTGCAGAGATAGAGGTTTCATCAGATTCAAAGGTGACACTTGCCTTGGATGCCAGCACGAGTGGAGTCCTTGATATTGCTACGCCCGCAGTGCATCCAGCCGCACAGATCGAAGTAGTCATGACGGGTGCAGAGTTGGTGCAGGAGGTCCGTATTAACGGGCAGCCAAGCCCATTTACCTTTCAATCGGATCGTCTATTGATTGGCTTGGAGAAGACGAGTATTGATCTGATCCCCGACAATAGTACTCCAGAGCAGTTACAAGCCTACCCAAACCCGTTCAGTCACTCCGTGACACTGGAGGCATCGGTAAACCGTACCGGCCCACTTACTGCTGAGGTCTACAATCTCTTGGGCCAGCGGATACGTAAACTTGAAGCAGAACACATAGTCGGCACCAAGACTATCCGCTTTACGTGGGACGGATATACGGAGTCCGGTTCATCTGCCCCTTCTGCTATATATTTCGTGCGCTTGACGGATGCGCGCGGCGCGACATTGCTGGGTAGAGTTGTGCGCGTTAGGTAAGGGAAACTAAGCGTCGGCGGTATAGGTGTGTGTGGGGGCCTTCGCCATATCCGTCTCACGACGTCCCGCATCGGTCAATGACTAGAAAAAGGTTGCTAAGGCTTTTCAATCCGCGCTCTCACAACGTTTGGAGCGCCAAGTTCGTCTGTGGTGACGCCATACAGCATTCCGTCTCTCACGATCGGTTCAGGATCAGATTGCAGTGTGAACGGAAGGCGCAGTTCTCCCAGATAACGTCCCTCGGGGTCAAATAGATCGAAAAGACGGCCTTCGTCTTCGGGCATCACTGCTTCCCGCTTCACCCACAGATTGCCTTCGTCATCACAGAAGAATGAAACAACTGCGGGCTTTGAATTCGGAATCCTCGACCAATCGACCATCCCGCCTAGATTGATAAACCACTGAAATTCCTCCCGTACGTCAGCCATCTCTTCCTCGCTCACCGGGACCAGGTCATGTTCTTTGGAGACTCTTCGAAGTGTCTCACCAACCGGATTCAGTTCAACTAGCTCATATTCTTTGGTGGTCAGCGTCCAAAGATTCCCAGTTGGAGAGAAGCGCCAATCAAAGGACCCTTGAAAGGGAATCGATTCGGCAATCGAAGAGCTTCGCCCGCCGCCCAAGTCCCTGACATGTGTAAATGCCTCCCTTTCGACAGAAGCTTCGGGAATCGCGATGGTATCAAGCGGAGTGAGCGACTGATCAAAACGGGCCATAGCTTGGGTCATGCTGAATTCATGGAAGAATACGACTACCGCATTGTAGCGCCCCCCGAAGTCGAATCCGCCCGGATATGGACGGATGCCAACGCCGGGATTACCTATAGCCTCCGTTCTCAGGTATCTGCCGGTCGGATCGAAAATGGAAAGCTGTGCCTTGAGCATCTGCATGACTAGGGCTTCTCCGTTTTCGTTGATGTCAACTGCGAGAGCTTGCTCAAATTCCCCCGGCCCTGTCCCCTTGCTTCCAAATGTGTGCACAAAAGTCCCGTCCGAATCAAAAATGCTGATCTGTTGAGCCTGAAAGTCGAGAACAAAAATCCGTCCCTGCCCGTCTACATCAAAGGAAATGACATCTCCAAAAATCGGTGCTTCGTCGTTGGTATCTGTTCCGACCCTGATTTCCTCCACGAACTGCCACGTGTCTGCCTCATCCCACAGTGGCTCCTCGGTGTTTCGAACAACGATCTCGCCGGAAGCAAGCGTATCCATTGTGCCGGACCAAGCCTCATTCGCATTGAAATTGTCCGGCCGACAGCAGGTGATACAGACAGTAACAGCTACGGCAAGTGTCCAGCTTATGATTGTGCGAGATGACGACATTGTCTAAACCTAGCTTAGTAATCTGGCAAATACAAACATAGGCAATAGTAGGGACATCCTGAAGATTGTGGCTTCACCCCGCGCCAAGAAGCGGCGTGCTCCACGGCACTACATCCTCGATTCGAGTAGTCAACAGGTGCCAGCACCTATGACATTTGGAGCTACGTCTACGACTTAAAGGGAGGACTCTCCACGATGTATGCAACTGGCAGCCATCCTATGGAGTCGTGTTGTTGAACTGGAGTCTAACGCCAACTAAAACCTACGGTCCCAAAATATTCACCACGAAAACTTCTGAAATTGTCCAATTGGAAGGACAATGCAAGGAAGATGTCTCCGGCCTGTAGTTATCACCGAAATAAATTAACTTGTATTACATCATACATGAATATGATGTATATTTAACTCCCAACAACCAAACGAATTGACGCGATGCGCACAACAATTACTACCTATTTAGGGCTCACCATTGCCCTAGTATTCCTGGGATTGAAGCCGGCTCTTGCCCAGCAAAGAATTGAAGTAGAAGCTGGCCAGAACACGATACTGGATGCAGTGGCAATGGCTGCGCCGGGAGACACGCTCGTCTTAACGACGGACGGAGGCCAGTATCCAAATGACGATGAAATTAAGCCAGATAGCTCGCTTTCGCTCACGATTATGGCGGCCCCTGGGCTCATGAACCGCCCAGTGCTGACAAATAACGGAACAGACAACACGAAGGATATCATCCGACTCTACGGCGATCTGACCCTGATTGGTCTTGAATTTGATGGGTTAGCGCACCAGGGACTGACGACCAAGTATGCCATCCGGACGGGTAGTGGTTCCGGTGATGCGGGGGATAATGTTAAGAACGGCTATGTGCTGAAGATTATCGATTGCTATTTTCACGACATCGTGCATGGGGGCGACGGAAACGCATTCCGCGCCTATGGTAGAACGATGGCGGATTCGATTATCGTCCGAAACACATTAGTCTTCAACACAGGCAAGGAGGGGATCCGGGCGCGCGATGAAGACAGTGATCGTCCAGACTTTGGGTTCTTCAATGTGAAGTATTTCGAGGTCTCCAATTCCACTTTCTGGAACATAAAGAACGATGGGATCAGCGTGTATGGTGGATTTGCCGAAGCAGATCCAAATCATGACGGTCCGGAAGTCATCATTGATCATGTGACCATGCATAATGTGGGTCATTATTTCCTAAACCTGAAAGGAGTAGATAATGCAACGGTGACCAACACGATTTTGGTGGATAATTATGACATCGTCAATGCGACAAACAAGACATTGGGTGCGCCGTGGATGGTTGAAGGATCCACCCTGTCATACAGTGACACGCTCAATGTCAGTCTTGGTGGAGGCTGGAGAGGAGGAGGGGATCCGACGATAATGAACCTGTATGCAGTGGATCCAATGTTTGTTGATGCGGCAAACGGCGATTTCACGCTCATGTCAAACAGCCCGCTCATCGGGGCGGGCATGGGTGGTGCGACCCTCGGTGATCCGCGGTGGTGGCCGGAGGGTGTAAGCGTTCCTACGGTGCACATGGTTGCGGCAGGTCAGAACACACTAACGGATGCTGTTGATGCTGCTGAAGCGGGCGATATCATCGAGTTGACCGATGCCGGGGGCGAATATCTCAATGACGATCAGATAAATGTCCGCGTTCCGCTTACCGTCCGCGCTGCCGACGGACTTGCTGAGCGGCCGATACTAAAGAATAACGAGCCGGATGAAAACACTCGCGTTGTGTTTCGCATTTACAATTCTCTGCATCTGGACGGTATTGAGATAGATGGCCAGGCCGGTACAGATTTCAATGCCAAGTATCTTCTTCGCATTGACGGCGAAAGTGTGGATTCCAGCATGGTGCTCAAGGTCACCAACAGTTATCTGCATAGTGTAGTATCCGGCGGTGATGGCAACTTCCTTCGCCACTATCCTGGGACCTTCGCGGATTCGCTGATATTCAGGAATTCCATTTTTAACGTTTCGGGTAAGGAAGGCATTAGAGTCAAGGACGAGTCCTCAAACAGCGGACTCTACAATTTCGGGTACTTTGAAGTAACCAACAGCACCTTCGCCAACACGCGCCAGGCGGCCATCTATATCTACGCGGGTGATGGTGACGCTTCAACCCCTGAGCCGGAGGTGGTCATGGACAGAATCACATGCCACAACTGCGGCCATGGCAACGGGCGTGCATTCTATCCGCGGGGATTCCAGAATGTGATGATTACCAACAGCATCATTGCCAACAGCAAAACGGACTCAGAATTCAGCGTGAAACTGGAGGGGAATTCGATGATTTCCCATTCGGATACATTTATGGTGTCTCCGGTCGTCCTCAACGGGACTTCAACGGCGACGGACATGTACAATATTGATCCCGAATTTGCCGATCCAGACAATCTGGACTTCTCTATTCCAATGGCAAATGCGTTGCGCATGGCCGGGACTGATGGCATGGGAATTGGCGATATGCGTTGGTTAGCCGATCGCACCTCTGTTGAGACTCTGGAGATTCCAGAGGAGCAGGGCTTTGTGCTTGGCCAAAACTACCCGAATCCGTTCCAGTCACAGACGACGATTCCGTATCGGATGGAACGCCAGGGACATGTTACACTTGAAGTATTTGACCTGCTCGGTCGGCGCGTGGCGCAAATCAGAGAAGGCTTCGAATCTGCGGGTTCCCACACGGCAACTGTTTCCATGGAACGGCAGGCACCCGGTACTTACTTCTACAAGCTTAGCGTGGACGGCCAGGTTACATGGCGTAAGCTCGTGGTAGCCAGATAGTCTGTTGCACAGGATCATATGGTGCTGGCTTTCCAGCACAAAGTATTTATTATGCTTGCTTCTCGCTCCACTTGCAGCTTATGCGCAGGTGGAGCGCGTAGCTAGCACTCCGCAGGAGCTCTCCAGTGCCATTGCCTCTTCGGGACCGGGGGACACCATTATAATGGCGAATGGTATCTGGACCGATGTGGTGATTTCGTTCTATGCCCAAGGTGTGGAAGGGGATTCGATCACGCTCCGGGCGGAAACCCCCGGGCAGGTGATCCTGAATGGCAACTCCCGCTTGAAGATCGGTGGATCATACCTCAAAGTAGATGGCCTATGGTTTGACCAAGGTGCGTTGCGCAGTGGGCATCTTATTGAGTTCAGGCGTTCGTCCTCACGGTTGACTACCCATAGCCGACTTACAAACTGTACCATAACCAACTATAATCCTTCAAGCTATTTGACGGAGTATAAGTGGGTTTCTATTTACGGCGCGCACAATCGTGTTGATCATTGTCATTTTGCCGGGAAAAGCCATGACGGTGCAACGCTCGTGGTATGGCTGCGTAATCCGCCCAATGACAGTTCGGTGTGGCATCGCATTGATAATAACCACTTCGGGCATCGTCCAGAGCTCGGCAAGAATGGTGGAGAGACCATTCGTATTGGCACCAGCAGCCGCTCAATGCAGGATGCGTACGTGACCGTGGAGCACAATCTTTTCGAGGAATGTGATGGAGAGATCGAAATCATTTCGAATAAGAGTGGCAACAATGTTTTCCGGCATAACACGTTCCTGCGCTCATCAGGTACACTTACGCTAAGACACGGCAATGAAGCCAGCGTGTACGGAAACTATTTCTTGGGGGACGGCAAGTCAGGATCAGGTGGCGTTCGGATTATCGGCGAGCGACACAAGGTTTACAATAATTATTTTCAGGACTTGAGGGGCACAGGTTACCGTTCTGCCTTGGCGGTTGTTAATGGAGTTCCGAATTCTCCTCTCAACAGATATTTTCAAGTGAAGGACGCCGTGGTGGCGTTCAACACATTTGTCGATGTTGAAGAGACCTTCGTCATAGGAGCTGGAAAGAGCTCGGAGCAATCCCTTGCGCCTGATGGACTCCAGGTTGCGAATAACCTGGTTGTAACTCGCAACGGACCGATCATAGAATACGAGGATGCACCACTCAATATCACCTATGCGTCGAACGTGTTCTTCGGGGCCGAATCAGGTATTGGTCCGGTTGACGGTATACTCATTGCCGATCCTGCACTCGTTTTTGATCAAGACGTATGGCGGCCCTCCAGTACAAGCGTGGCAGTGGGGTCGGCCACCGCAATAGATTTTGTAACCCACGACATTGATGGCCAGGAACGGGACGGCCTCCCTGATATTGGAGCCGACGAGATCAGTTTATCGCCGGTCCTTTATCGGCCGCTCACATCGCAGGATGTAGGTCCATCGTACCTCAGTCTTGTATTGCACTCTGATCGACCGGCGCTTCCGGTATCAACTCCAGTTGTACAGGTGTACCCTAATCCGTTCAGATCTGCGGTCACGATTGATTTTGAGCTAAAAATCCCCGGCTTCGTACAGCTAAGCATCTATGACCTTTTGGGGCGCGAGGTGGCTAAACTGGCTGCTGGTACCAGGAATACAGGTAATCACCTCACCACGTTTGATGGATCTGGACTTGTGCCAGGGATTTACTTTATTGTAGTGGAAGTGGACGGTTTACGCACGAAGCATACATTGATTAGGCATTGACCAGGCTAAGCATCTTACTGGCACTGGGACTGGCAATCGTAGCTCCAGTCACCCCGGATAACACACTGGTCCGCACGGCGGATGAGTTTCGGGAAGCGGTCCGTCACGCTCAGCCGGGTGATACAATCACTATGGCTAACGGCATGTGGCGCGACGCAAATCTGGTATTTGATGCGGATGGTGCACAAGGAGATTCAATCACTGTTCGTGCCGAGACTCCTGGAGAAGTGATTCTGACTGGTCAGTCTCGTCTTCGTATCGGTGGGCAGTACTTGAAAGTAGAGGGATTGTGGTTTCACCGTGGAGCGCTGGATCGAGGACATGTGATCGCATTCCGCACGGACAGGGCGGCCCGCCACAGCCGCATCACAGACTGCGCGATAACAGAGTTCAACCCCGATAACTGGTTACTGCAGTACAAATGGGTGTCTCTGTATGGCACACACAATCGAGTAGATCACTGTTACTTTGCCGGCAAGACGCACGATGGAGCCACGCTTGTTGTATGGCTGGAAGATCCGCCGGCCGACGAACCCAACTACCACCGGATTGACCATAACCACTTTGGGCACCGCCCTGAGCTGGGTAAGAATGGTGGGGAAACCATCCGTATTGGCACCAGCAGCCGCTCTATGCAGGACTCCTATTCATTGGTAGAGCATAACCTGTTTGAGCGCACCAATGGCGAGCACGAAATCATTTCCAACAAGTCAGGACACAATACCTATCAACATAACACCTTACTCGAAGCGCAGGGAGCCTTAACCCTGCGTCATGGTAACCATGCCACCATCAGGGAGAACTGGTTTCTGGGTAGAGGAAAGCCGGGTACGGGTGGAGTACGTGTCATAGGAGAGGACCATTTGGTTACGCACAACTATTTTGCCGAGCTGGAGGGAGATTCCTCACGTGCATCGCTCTCAGTAATGAACGGTATACCCAACTCGCCTCTGAACCGGTATTTTCAGGTTAAGCGCCCAATTATTACCCAGAACACATTTGTTGGCACGCGGGTGAGCATACTTTTTGGATTGGGAGCAGATGGAGAGAAGACACTCCTGCCCGAGGATGTTCTGTTTGGCCAGAATGTCGTTTTTACAGAAAACGGTAAATCTGTGGTTACGGCGTACGTGTCTGCTGACGACGTTACCTGGAATGAGAATGTGTTCTATGGAACGCAATTGGGCATTCAGTCTCCCCCTGGAATTCGATGGGAGAACCCAGAATTGATAAGTGGTCCTCACGAGATGCTGTATCCGTCTCCCGCAGGCCCAGCGGCCGGGAAAGGGGCATCGCCCACATATCCACCTCTTTCACCGTCCGACGTTGGTCCCTCGTGGTGGGGTCAACCCTGGGACCCGGATATATTGGTGGATTCAGCGCGTGTGCTGCCTGATTTTTCTTACGTGGGATACAAAAGGGGCGAAGAGCCTCCGCCCGATCCTGAAGTAACGCTGGATGTGACTGACTATGGCGCAACTGGCGATGATATGAATGACGACACTGAGGGGTTCAAGCGGGCAATTCAAGCGGCGCACAGTCAGGAAGGGTGGGTTGTTATTGGTATTCCGAAGGGACGGTTTCACTTGTCTGACGTGATGCGCCTGGAACGGGACAGTGTAATTGTGCGGGGAAGTGGAGTGAGTGAGTCGGTTATTAGCATAGAGAAGCCCCTCGGTTCCTTGGATGTGGCAGATGAGTTCAGTGAGTCATCCTATTCGTCTAGGGTCCGGGGGAGGGTAGCATCGCCTTATTCAAGTTGGGGTGGAATGTTCTGGTTTCGAGGATCAAGGGCTCCGGCAGGAACATCTCCCACATCCATGGAGGTTGGCATGGAGCATCTCAGTATAGAATTTAATTCTGTGCCATATGGGGGGCACCAGCTTGAGGATGGATACAATGCAGTGTATCTCGAAGGTGTAAGAAATGGATGGATTCGAGATGTGGAGATCAAGAATGCGGATGCGGGAATAATCCTCAATATGGCGTCCCAAGTCACACTTGAGAATATTCTGATTACCGGGCGAGGAGGTCATTATGGTATTCACACACAGGACTCAAAACATATCCTGATGGAGAATATTCGCGTTCATTCAAACACACTGCATCCAGTCGGTTGTGCGGGTGAAAGTGGTTATAACGTTGTCACGGCTAGCTCCATAGGACACATTTATGATGCGGGCTGCGCGGAACCCAATTTGTTTGAAGGGCTCACCGTTCGAGGTGACTCAATGGGTAGACCAATCTTGGATGTAGAATCCCAATCACCGCTGGTACTATGGAATATTAAGATCCACTACGATCACGTCAGGGCCCTACGACCGCCTGTTTATCTGGGTGCATTGGGGGATCATGTTACCGTCGTGGGATTGTCGAGCGACGTACCAGTACGTATGCAGTCTGGGGCAGGGGGTTATTACGAAGGTACAAATTGGCCTGGGGAGCTTACCGTCTCATCCTTGTATCGATATCAACTCGGAAAGCGGCTTAGGGAAAACTGAGGGCCAGAGGAGGGTTGTGATAACTGGAGTTTCGGGTCAATCTCATTGGCTGGCCTCCAAGGAATCAGATGCCTGTTGGGCAGACAGCATCTGGGAGATATGATTCTCCGATTCCATCAGGTGGTGTTCCATGTTGATGCGGGCAGCTTGTGCGTCTCGCATGAGAATAGATTCCAGGATGCGCCCGTGCCATTCGATTGCTGAGGACTTCGCATCTTCAACTATTTCGTGGACGGAGGATTTGATTTGAGGCATGAGCGCATGGATCGGTGCAATCAGTAGCGGCATGATGCTATTCCCAGATGCAATTGCAATGTGTTGATGGAATGCGAGGTCCAGGTTGGCTAATTCTTCACTTTTCCCCGTCCATGTTTTCATTGCATCAAAATCCTCCTGCAGTTGCGCAGCATCATCCGGTGTGTGATGGAGGGCAGCTTCGGCTGCTATCGGGGGTTCAATGAGTTGGCGGGCCCTGATGATGTCAATGAACTTTAGGTCTCCGCAATGTTGCTGTAGATACATTTCCAGCGGAGTAATTACTGTTTCAGCGGAGAGTTCAGATACAAAAATGCCGCGCCCTTTTTCGATTCGTATCAGTCCGCTCCCAGAGAGCATGCGCAGAGCTTCTCTCAGCACGGTTCTGCTCACGCCGAATTGAGCGCATAGGTCCAATTCGGATGAAAGTCGCATCCCCGGTACCAAATGCTTTTCGCGAATGGAGTTCTCAATGGCCTCTACCACAGAATGGCTGAGAAGCTGGGGCTTACCAACGGATGCGAATTTTCGGGCCATGGATTAAGGTGCAGGGTTTGGAGGCGTTGCTTGTGAGCGTGAAGAGTGAATGTAAGATAGTTTATTAGAAACCGAATAATCGGGGGATCACCAACGTGATTTGTGGCACAAAAGTGATCAATATCAGCGCGACCAGCATAGCGACATATAGGGGAGCCAGAGGCCGAATCATCGCGGGTACAGTTACCCCGGAAATTCCTGCACCCGCAAACAGTACCGTACCCACGGGTGGTGTACAGAGACCGATGCATAGATTGGCCACCATCAAGATACCGAAGTGGAGCGGATCAATGCCAAATCCCACGACCACTGGGAGAAAAATAGGCGTAAAGATCAGAATGGCCGGCGTCATGTCCATGAATGTGCCAACCATCAACAACAGCACGTTTATCAGAAGGAGTACAATGATCTTGTTGTCACTGACTGCTAAAAGTGATTCCGCAATGCCTTGTGGAATATCCTCAAAAGAAAGCACCCAGGAGAGTGCCAGCGAGGCACCGATGAGGAGCATGACCACTGCGGTAGTCGTCACACTGTTAAGAAAAACGTCATAGAGATCCCGTATTCGGACCTCGCGATAGAGCAGCACGAGTACAAGTGCGTAGAGCACAGCAATGGCAGCCGCTTCGGTTGCGGTGAATATCCCTGCGATAATTCCCCCAATGACAACCACAACCAGGGTCAGGCTCGGAAGTGCGTGTGCAAAATGCTTGAAGACCTCCGGAAGCGGTACACGATCCCCCTTTCCGTATCCCTTTCGGTTTGCGACGAACGCTGCGACTACCATCAGTAGTCCCCCTATAAGAATGCCGGGCAGATATCCAGCTACGAATAGTGCAGCGACCGAAACTGTACCGCTGGCCAGCGAATATACGATGAGCACATTGCTGGGGGGGATCAGCAATCCTGTTGTTGCGGAGGAAACATTGACTGCCGCGCTGAAGCCGGGGGAGTAGCCGCCGTCAACCATCTTGGGGTGCATGACCGATCCTATCGCTGCCGCAGCTGCAATTCCCGAACCTGAAATAGAGCCAAACAGCATGCACGCAATGATATTTACAAGTGCGAGACCTCCTGGAAGTGCCCCGATCAAGGCGCGGGCAAATGCAATAAGGCGGCGGGCAATTCCGCCACGGCCCATTAAATTACCTGCCAGAATGAAGAATGGGATGGCTAATAATGTGAAGCTGTCCAAGCCCGTTGCAATACGTTGTGCGGTAGTGCTAGCCGCGGGCACAAAATCCACTGCCACGACCATGGTGAGCAATGTAGACATACCCAAGCAATAGGCTACCGGCACATCTAACAGCAACAGAATCAAGAAGCTTACCACAAGTACAAGTACGGCAATCTCCATTTACAGTTGATCAGTTCGGGTTTATGGTCGATGTCTCAACCATCGGACAAGAGGGTAGAACTCTCCTGATCCGGGTTCTCTCGAATAGCAACGATACTGTAGTAGATCATAAGAAGTCCGCTTATTGGAAGCACAAGATAGACGTAACCTATGGGAACCTGAAACGCGGCAGAAAGCTGATTCAGATCCAACGTCACATAGACGAGCCAACTGCCTCCGAATACGAGCGCTACCACGGAAAAAATGATAATAACGATGTGAGCGAACACATGAACGGATCGTTTTTGGGCGTCGGACAGTCGTCGTACAAGCACATCAATGCCGAGGTGTGCACGCACACGCAACGCGTATGCGGCACCCAGCAGGCTAATCCAGATGAGCAGATAAGTTGACATTTCCTCTGTGTACGAACTGGGACTGTTAAGCAGGAAGCGAGTAATGACCTGCCAGGAAACAGTAACTACCATGACCGCCATTAAGGTGACCAGCAATCCTGCAAGCGTCTTGTCAATAATGCGTGTCATGGTTATTGGATACTAAGAGCCCGAATCCGATTGGCCCATGGTTCTAGGTCGGTGCCTTCAAGAGATTCATAGAGTGGCAGAACGGCTTCCTGAAAGGGCCTTTTATCTGGACGAACGACGATCACTCCGTCCTCTTCGACGGCACTAAGCGCTTCCCGCCGGGCCTCGTTCCACAATCTTCGCTGGAACGCCACTGATTCCTCTACCGCTTGAGTAAGCCACCCCTTTTGCTGGACGGACAGCTTATTCCATGTATGTGTACCAATCAGAAGGACATCTGGAGGAGCGGAATGTTCATCCAACGTGTAGTATCGAGCCTGCTCAAAATGTTTGGATCCATAGAAGTTTGGTGGATTGTTCTCTGCACCATCCACGACCCCCTGCTGCAGTGCTGTATATAGCTCCCCATAAGCCATTGGCGTAGCATTTGCACCGAGTAGATTAATTGTTTGGATGGAAAGATTACTTCGCATCACGCGAATTTTCAATCCTTCAAGATCCTCAGGAGTATCCACCCTTTTGTCATGTATATAGAAGCTTCGGAATCCCGCATCGTAATAACACAATCCACGTATCCGGTAGGGTAATCCTTGCACCAGAATTTCCTGTCCTACGTCGCCTTGAAGCGCCCTCCAGAGATGGTCCTGATCCTCAAAGAGGTATGGAAGACTGTAAACGCCCATAGCTGGCACAAAATTTTCGATCACGCTAGAGGCGGTTTTTGCCATGTCGAGTGTGCCGAGCTGAAGCAGCTCTACAGATTCTCGTTCGTTGCCCAACTGTCCACTGGGATAAATTTTCACCCGCATAGTGCCTCCCGAGAGTTCTTCTAAACGTTCCCCCATGAAAGCCATTCCACGGTGTACCGGATGCGTAGAATCCAGTACATGTGCCAAACGGAACTCAATACTGTCTTGTGAGGAGCTACAGCCCGTGCTGCTCAGGAGCAGCGGTACAGTCAGTAGTGCGAGCAACACAAGCTTAGTGGCTGAATTCATGAAGGTGGCACGATAAGCTCTTCGGTCAGGAGAATACGTTTATCCAGAATATGAGTAATAGGTCGGGTTCACGCAGATGGAGAGTATCGATTGGCATCAAGTAGCCAGAGTAATCGTTCTGGCAACCATTCTTGCGCATCAAATACCTCGGGATTGTCCATCTGCCTCTCGATCTTCGGAATCAAATCAGACGAAGTAAAGGCCGCCATTCACTTCCACAGATTCACCATTCACATATGCAGAGGCATCTGATGCAAGAAAGGCGACGATATTGGCTACATCTTCAGATTCCCCCTCACGGCCTACGGCCGTCTTTCCAGCAACCATTTTACGAACGTTATCGGGTGTAAACGTGTCGTGGAATGTGGTATTGATCAGGCCGGGTGAGACGCAGTTCACGCGGATGTTGCGTGCAGAAAGTTCTTTTGCCATTCCACGGGTCATGGTCAGGACGCCGCCTTTTGAAGTCGCATAGGCAATTGATCCTCCTCCCCCTCCATCCCGGGCTGCGAGTGATGCAAGGTTCACAATCGTTCCACCAGGCTTCATGTACGGCAATGCGGCCTGAGAAACGAGAAAGACAGATTTGAGATTTACTGCCATAACGGCGTCCCAGAATGCTTCGTCCATCTCGTCGAGCTTCTTGCGGGCCAGTAAGCCGCCGGCGTTATTGACAAGTATATCAAGGGAACCACCAAAGGCTTTCATGCCTTCGGTGAGTAGACGATTTACGTCAGCCGCTTGAGTGACATCGGCTTTTATTGCAATAGCCCGGCCGCCTGAACTGGCGACTTTTGCGACGGTCTCATCCGCGGCGTTTTTGCTGGAGTGATAATTAACGATGACAGAGGCGCCTGCTTTCGCCAGGGCGTAGACAATCCATCTTCCGATATCTCTACCTCCTCCGGTTACCAGTGCTACCTTGCCGCTCAGGTCTGTATTCATGCTGTCGTTTTGTGCTAGTATTTTAAGTGATTCGAGGTGGTCAGGAGTTTTTGCTTGCGTGTCAATTTTTTGCTTCTGAGTTACCCAGAAATTCAACCTGATAATTTCCAGTCCACTGGAAAGATAGATCACCGAAAGTAACCTCCCGTCGTCCGGTCACTCCCTCAGACTGGTTTGAAACTACAATTCGCCAGTGAAGGCCTTCCTGACCAGTGATTTCAATTACACTGGCTACATCCGAATGGCCCAAGACATTTACGCCCGTGATTCGGGGTCTAGCCTGTGCAGATCTTTCCCGGGCTTCATTGAAGTATCCATGGGGTTCAATGACGGATGCAAAAAGCATATTTTCGGCCTGACGACGCAGGACCAGAAGGGGATGGGACTGCAGGTTGAAATCGGGATCGTTTGCGCCGGTGCGTCCGAGATGCACTTCACTTTCCGGCCGGGCTGAAGAAGTTAGTGAATAGTACCGATGGCCGTCCAACCAGGTAAACTGGATAGACGAGTCTGTACGGGCCTGTGCTGTGTGCCAGATGTGCTGGTATCCATGACCACTTCCCAGGGGCTGCATCGCATTTGTATTTGTCTCGAATTGCAGGTTTGAAGTAATGTTCTGACCGGAATAATGCAGCGGGTAATCATATTGGCGGGTTATAGCGCTGGTTAGGCGATACAAGTCCACAACGACCGGATACAGAAGTGATTCATCCTTAATGAGCAGCATAGTTCGCTGCATATCCACGCCATCATAATACGTGTCTGCACGTGCACTCATGGCAATTGCGTGTGCCTCTTCTGCTTCAAAAAAATGTCGTTTGGCAGACATTGACTCTGCAGTGACTTCGTCCCACATATTTTGTGTCATTCCGTCGACAACTACGGTATTGTGTGCAATGGTCTGCATTGCATAGGAGTCGTTTTCCGGCAAATAGCGCCCGCCGAATTTGGGCTCCACATTGACCCATCTACCAAACCCGTAATCGCGAATGACCTGTCGCCCCTGATCAAAGAAGATGAAGTGGAGCTTATCAAAATGTCCATGACCGCCTCCGTGTACGCCATACTTCATGAGGAGCATCGACTGTCCCATACCTTCTCCCATCCTGAGAATTCCCAGCCCACCGGAGGTACCGTCGCTTCCATCGCTGAATTCCACCGAGGGCCAGGAAATTTGCGGATCCGATTCACTGGCATCAAAATCACGGGCAAGTATTAATCCAGCTCCGCTCAAAGAGACACGCCCCTGGACTTTGGCGACACCCAGAAGATCTTCATCCTCTCCATAGCGATCGTAAGTCAGCGCGTTGGCCAGAATAACCTCAGGTGCTGCCACATCCATCGTTAGCGATGCATCGTTGATCGGTGGAAAGACGCCGTTGGGGAATGAAGTTTGGACAGCCGCATAATAGGCTTTCCGCAAGATCTGGTCGCGGTATTCATAGATGCCCACCTCTGGTTGCATTCGCTCCACAGCCTCGGCAAAATAGAAGAAGGGCATCAAGGCATAGCGGATATAGTAAGGTCCTTCCATGTAATATCCATCTGGCGAGAACAGCAGGTCAAGTTGCGCCAGAAAGCCACCTTTGCCATCCAGATCCGAGCCGTGCAAGGACTTTTCGACTAGTGCTAGGTCCCCCATCACGTAGGCAATCATTCCAACAGCAGCGACGGCCCACGTGCCGTGGTTATGAATGCGGTCGAATTCTGCTTTGTTACGGATATGAAACCAGTCAGCCATGGGCCGAAAGATGTTGGTTTCAAACCGGGTTCTTTCCTCTTCAGAAAGCCAATCATATACGCAGTCATAAGCAATACTCGTATGCACGAGCCAAACTTCCTCATTCAGGGTTTGATGAAATATTTTGCCTGGCTTCTGATGATGTGCCAGTGGATGCGGGCCGAGGTTTGGATACAGGATCGCGTACAAATTCAGCATATCGCGTACAAAAGCTGCGTACTTGTCTTCTCCGGTGATGCTGTAGAGCAGTCCGGCGTAGCGCATTTCGCGATAGTTCTGTTTATGTCTTTCGTGCTCGTATCCGCCGGCTTCTCCGGGAATGGGTACTTCCAATGGATGTGCGAAGGCAACCTCCATAGTTTCTTTTGCCAAGGAGATCGCTTCATCAAGTAGGGCGTAACGGCCCTGAGCTTCCCTTATAGCGAGGGCATCTTCCTGTGAGATAAAGATCCCTGCATGCTGACCCGAAGCCGTAAATGGCAAGGTGAATGCAAGAAAAACAAGTAACAGGATCCGCAACATAGAATATTCCACTTGGGTTCGTACATCTACGAGATTATACTTGAAATATATCACATATCATACAACTTTATTGTGTTTCGCATCTATAGAGGGTTATACTTTGGTCGGGCTTGACCGGTAGCCGGTTTGTAACCTGCTTTTCCACCGGACGAATTGGAGGCAGCGACTTCGTGCTTGGAACAGGTTGCAGTCCCTCGCCAAAGCTTCCGGTATCTGCTCCAGTTTCATTGTCAACTGCTTCTCCTTGCGAGAGACGCGATTGCACGCGCATTCCCCTCCTGTGGACTCCTCCGGTTGCGTTTCTTCACAGGGGTTACCACTTTATCTCCGGAACTGGCATCTGTGGGCTTCAATCGCGGTTGAACCCTTGGAAATATGCCACACTAACCCTCCCGCGTAGCCTCGTCTAATCTAGGTTTCATGAATCCTGGTGGGCAACTTCGCCTCCGAAAGATCCTCGAAGGCCCGAGAATGCTTGGATGCACTCGGCACATCACACGGCCGGGGCCAGCCACACAAATACCGAAGCAGGACATTGGAAAGAAGGTACTCCCGCACCCAGGAAGTCGTAGGAATGTGTAACGCCATCTTAGCCAGAAACGACCGCGAAAGGCAAACCCGGTATGCCAGCGGGCGTCCTGTGGAACGAACCCGTAGACGGGGTAGATTACCCTCCACACACACCATCTCAAAAAACAACAACTTCCTAAATCAATTGGTCACGCCTCAAAGTTCTGCTCCACACAAGTAAACAAGTCCTATTGACAGGAGACATTAATGCCGCACATCTTTTTAGCAAGGAGTGCTGTGTTGAGTGGATCGTAAGTGTGATCACAAAGTTGTACACCAAATTTTGTATACTAAACGGTCGTTGCATCCTGATCATGTTTGCGAACCCTAATCGCTTAACCATTGGAGGTTATCGTAAGCTAACCTCCTCGCAACGACTCATAGGGTTGGCTATGGCACTCATTACGGCCGTATCGGCACAATCCCAGGAAGTATTCCCAACACCAGGTGTCCCACCTACTACCCGAGCAGCACGAGTACAGGCTACGGTCAACCTCGACAGTGGCTTGAGCGAGACGGACTGGCAGCGCGTGGTGCCTGCTCGAGGCTTCTGCCAAGCCGAGCCGCAGCAGGGCAACCCGTCCACATTTGACACGGAGGTCCGCGTAAAGACTGTGGATCAATGCATGTCTCCCGTTGGCAACCACGCATGGCGGTCACAAGCACAACTGTGATCTGCCCTACGATCTGATCCGCAATGCCCAGTCTTCTCTTCGCGAGACTCTTACGAAATCATGACAGGCCGCATAGCAAAGTCGATCGCTTCAAACATTTGATCCTAGGAATGTGCCTGTCCTTCCTAGCACAGCCGCTGGCCGCTCAAGTCACCGTGGACTATGCCCCCGGTGCTCAACCTCCCATCAAGCTACACCGCCTCGCGCAGCCTATTCAGCTTGATGGCCTCGTCGACGAACCTGCCTGGCGAGCTGTCGACCCTTTTCCTCTGGTGATGTATCAGCCCACGTACCAGGGTGCCATGACCGAACGCACAGAGATTCGGGTGGCATACGATGACGACTACCTATACGTCTCTGGAAAACTCTACCACGTCGTCTCCGAAAACCTGCGAGCCAATTCTTTCTACCGCGACCGCTGGAGTGGTGACGAGACTTTCGCCATTGTGCTCGATACATTCAACGACAACGAGAATGCTCTATGGTTCTACACAACGCCCCTCGGTACTCGCTTTGACATCGCAGTAGCAGACGATGCGGCTAATGGTCGAGATTCTAACAACTATAATTGGAATACATTCTGGGATGTAGCAACAACTCGAACCAACGAGGGCTGGTTTGCTGAGATACGCATTCCTTTCAGCAGCCTCGGTTTTCAGGATGAGGATGGGCGCGTAGAAATGGGAATGATCGTGTATCGGTGGATGGGTCACAACAATCACCGCTACATTTTCCCGGATATACCACCCCGTTGGGAACGTGGCAGCAACAAGCCCTCCGTCGCACAGGATGTGATCCTCGAAGGAGTGTACAGCCGTAAACCCGTTTATGTGACCCCGTACGGTCTTGGGGGTGTCCAGCGGAAATCTGAACTGTCTCCCTCAAAAACAGACTACCGTTTCAACGACGACTTCACGCGTGAAATCGGTCTCGACGTGAAGTACAATCTTACCAACAATCTAACGCTTGACGCTACAGTCAACACCGACTTTGCCCAAGTGGAGGCCGACGACCAGCAGATTAACCTGACGAGATTTTCGCTCTTTTTTCCCGAGAAACGGCAGTTTTTTCAGGAGCGTTCCGGAATCTTCGAGTTTGATACCGGAGCTAGCGGCAGTCGTCTATTCCACAGCCGCCGCATCGGCTTGGTCGACGGGCAGCCGATTCCTATCCTCGGTGGCTCCCGGCTCGTCGGGCGCATGGGCGAGTGGGACATCGGATTACTCAACATGCAAACTGCAAAGGAAGGCGACGTACCCACCGAGAATTTCGGTGTGTTGCGGCTGCGTCGAAGGGTCTTTAATGCCTTCTCGACCATTGGCGGCCTGGCTACGAGTCGGATCGACGTTGACGGTGGGTATAATTTGGCGTATGGGCTCGACGGCGTCGTGCGCGTCATCGGGGATGAATACTTCACAGCGAAATGGGCGCAGACGCTGGACAAGAATCAGTTGGATGCAGGTACTTTCAGTTTCCTAGATGCCGGACGGTTTATGCTGAAGTGGGAACGGCGCATCATCCAGGGGTTCAGCTATGAGTTGGAAGTCGTTCGGAGCGGGGCGGACTACAACCCCTCCGTAGGCTTTGTCCGTCGCCGCGACGTCTTCGTACTCAGCCCCGATGTCAACTATCAAACATTCCGGGGGGCTGACTCGCGGTTCCGGCGAATCTGGGTCGGTAACTGGTCCAATATATACCTTCGCAACGAAGACGGTTCCGTTGAATCGGCATGGCTCCATCCCTTTTACTGGTTTGAAACCAAGGGTGGGGCGACACTGCTGCTCTCGACGGCCCATACTTATGAGGATGTGCGCATGTCCTTTCCGCTCTCCGCGGGAGTTATGGTTCCCGTCGGTTCCTACTGGTTCCATGATCTTTGGGTTGAGGCAAATCCGCCTGATCGATGGTTTTTCCGGCCTGATGTTACCTTCCGCACCGGCACTTTCTATGATGGATGGAAGACGACCTTGAGCTCCGGGGCCACATGGAATTTATCTCGCCATTTGGAATTGCGCGGAACCTACGAACTCAACCTCATTCGTTTCTCGGATAGAGACCAGCAGCTCGACACGCACTTGGGTCAAATTCGTATCCAGGCTGCGCTTAACACCCATTTCTCGGCCACGGCCTTCCTGCAATACAACAGCGTCGCCGATGAATTCTTTGTCAACACCCGGATTCGCTATCATTTTGGTGAGGGCAACGATTTGTGGCTGGTTTTCAATGAAGGCTTCAACACCGAGCGGCATCAGTCCTTCGGCCCGACGCTGCCTGTAACCGATAGCCGAGCGATCCTACTCAAGTACACTCACACCTTCATCTGGTGAGATGCTCCACATTAATGCGGAGCTGGCGTGCAGTTCAATTGCGGAGCGAGGAATGCGAATAAATTGTCCTCGGAGGTGTGTGTGGAAATCTATTTTTCAAACGAAATCAGCAGGTAACCCATTTACGTTAACTGATACCGCGCAGCCAGATACATAACTCCCAAGCTAAACCAGAAGCGCACTTTCGATAACTTCTTCCTGTTCAAGCTGGTGCACCATAGAACTCCCAGTTGCTGGGCTGGCACTCGGATGACGCCCGGCATACTGTATTCTGAATTCATGTCCGGGATGCACAGAACGGAGGGTGCTAGTCAAGAGTGGGCGGACATAGGTCCAAGCTCCCATGTTCGCGGGCTCTTCCTGTGCCCAGCAAATTTCCACATCAGGACGGTATTTCGACAGTTCGGTGTGTAGCGCTTCCCGTGGCCAGGGATAGTATTGTTCCAGTCGAATCAGTGCGATGGAGTCGCGTTGATCTTCGTGTTTATCAAGCTCGGCCAACAGGTCGTAGTAAATTTTTCCACTGCACATCACGAGGCGGTCAATAGTGGCAGCATTCTTCTCCGTACCGATCACCGGCATAAATCCGCCATCAATCAAGTCCGCCGGCGAGGAGATTGCCTTTGGATGCCGTAAGAGGCTCTTGGGAGTCATTAGGATCAGAGGCTTCTTGACATCCCGCAAGACCTGCTGCCTGAGTGCGTGAAAGTAGTTACTGGGTGTGCTCAGGTTGCACACGATCATATTTCCTTCAGCGCAAAGTTGGAGATACCGCTCTAGGCGCGCTGACGAATGCTCGGGGCCCTGTCCCTCGTACCCGTGTGGAAGCAAGTTAACTATGCTGCTTTCCTGGCCCCACTTTTCTTCGGCCGCCGATAAGAATTGGTCAAAAACGATCTGTGCACCATTAGAAAAATCTCCGAACTGGGCTTCCCAAATCACCAATGCATCCCTGTTTTCGACCGAGTAGCCGTACTCAAATGCAGCTACTGCATATTCGGAAAGCAGACTATCGTAGATATGCAGCTTTGCCTGATTTTCCGTGATGTTGTTGAGTGGGATGTATTCTTCATTCGTGTTTTGATCATAGACAACAGCGTGGCGCTGCGAGAAGGTCGCCCGTCGGGAATCCTGCCCACTCAGGCGAACTGTAGTTCCCTCCTGTAGCAGCGTGCCGAATGCCAATGCTTCAGCAAATGCCCAGTCTATGATGCCTGATTTCCGCAGTTTTTGATCTCTGCGCTTGAACTGCTGCATCAGTTTAGGATGTGCATTAAAACCTTCGGGAGTTCTCAGCAGCGTACTCAGCACGGCTTCCAATTGCTCTTCCGAAACACGGGTATCTACCCACGGTATCGTGTCGTAACTCCGATTGTGGAAATGCTCAAGTATTTGCGCGGCGTCCTTTTCCTTGAGGTCAGAGGTGCGCTCGAAGGCCTCCTGCAACAAATCCCTGAAGCCATCCAGCATTTTCTCCGCTTCATCGGGTGTCATGTCCCCCCGATTAAGGAGCGATTCTGTATACAACTTTCGGGGAGATCGTTTTTTCTTGATTTGCTGATATAGAACAGGGTTGGTATAAGTCGGCTCATCCCCCTCGTTGTGGCCGTGTTGCCGGTAACAAAGCATATCAATCACGATATCTTTATTGAACACCTGGCGGTAGTCTAGGGCTAGGCGGGCAACACGTACGCATGCTTCAGGATCATCTCCATTAACGTGGAAGATGGGCGCTTCAATGAGCCGTGCCACATCGGTCGCATATGTTGAGCTACGAGCCTCGCTTGGTCCGGTAGTGAAACCGATCTGGTTGTTGATCACGAGATGGATGGTTCCACCGGTATGATAGCCCCGGAGCTGGCTGCAATTAAGAGTTTCAGCGACCACGCCCTGACCGGCAAATGCCGCATCACCATGAATTAACACGGGAATTATGGCATCAACGACCCGGTCGCCAGGGGCGTTCGGGTCATCCATATCCCGCAGGCAGTCCTGTTTGGCTCGGACCATTCCCTCCACAATCGGGCTCACAGACTCCAAGTGGCTTGGATTGGATGCTAGCGTGAGCGCGATCTTGGCGCCATCTGAGGCCTCATAAACTCCCTTGCTGCCCAGATGATATTTTACGTCCCCGGAGCCATAAATCGTATCGGGATTAATGTTACCTTCAAACTCCGAGAAGATCACCTCATAGGATTTTCCCATGATATTGGCCAGAACATTTAGCCGCCCTCGGTGCGCCATACCAATCACGATCTCATGCACCCCCTGTTCGGCGGCATCGCCCATAATCACATCCAGCATCGGTACGATACTCTCGCCTCCTTCCAGAGAAAAACGCTTATGACCAATGAAGCGTGTATGCAGAAATCGCTCAAACGACTCCGCTTCATTCAGCTTGTGCAGAATGCGTCGCTTATCCTCCAGGGTAAGCTCTTCGGCATTGCGCAGTGGCTCAATTTTTTCCTGCAACCAATGTTTTTCCAGGGGACTGGAAATATGCATGTACGAAACGCCAATCCGGCGCGTATAGGTTTCCCGAAGGATATTCAGGATATCCCGCAAGGGAAGTACATCCTTACCACCCAATCCCCCTGTAACGAACTCCCGGTCCAGGTCCCAGACGGTGAGTCCATACTTGGCGGGATCCAGTTCGGGGTGATACTTCCAATTTGGTTGTAATGGATTTATGTCTGCCTGCAGGTGACCCAAGACGCGAAACAGCCGGATCAGGATCATAACTTGGGCCTGTTTTTGAATCGCATCAAGCTCTATACCCGTCTGCTGAGAGGCGCCCAGGCGCGGCGTAGAGTCAGGACTAAGTACATAAGGGGGGTGAGGTACATGCAGATCTTCGAAGACATTTGAATAAAAATCCTCCTCTCCCTGTAGAAGTTTCGCAACATGGGCTAAAAACGCACCACTTTCTGCGCCCTGAATGACACGGTGATCGTAAGTACTGGTAACAGTCATTACGGGAGACAGCCCGACCTTGCTTGCAGCAGAGGCGCTTATGGCCTGGTATTCCGCTGGATAGCCAATTGAGCCGATCCCCACGATCACTCCTTGGCGGGGCATAAGCCGTGGCACGCTCAGACTCGTCCCAATCATCCCCGGATTGGTGAGTGTTACATTCGTATTCTGGAAATCCTCCAGCGTAAGCTTATTAGAGCGGGCGCGCTGGATGATTTCATTGTAAGATGCCAGGAATTGCGCAAAATTCATTTGCTCCGCGCCCTTGATATTAGGCACAAGCAGCGATCGACGTCCTCGGCGCTGGGTGTCAATGGCCAAACCAAAATTCACGTGCGATGGACGTACATGCTGTGGCTTATTGCCATCCCGGATGAACGTGCTGAACATAGTCGGGAAAGCCTTCAGTGCCTGTACAATCGCAAAAGCAATCAGGTGAGTGAAGGACACCTTCTGCCCACCAATTCCGCGCTGGTATTGGTTGAGCAGAGTCCGGTTCTCGGTGAGCAGTTTCACAGATAGGGTTCGAACAGAGGTTGCAGTAGGAATCTCCAGACTGGCCTCCATGTTCTCCACGATAGCTGCACTCGGCCCACGAATGGGGGCGACGGCGGTATCGGCCGGCAGGCCGTCTCCTGACGGACGCGGTGGCTCTTTGGCTATGGTAGTTTGCCGATCCTGTTTGGGTTCAACCGTAACAGGAATACTTTCCCCGGGGTCATAATCGGCAAAAAAATCCCGCCAACTTTCGCTGACGCTAGAGGGGTCGTCCTGGAAGCGCTTGTAGAGGGCCTCGACGTAACCGGTATTGAATCCAAGCAAGCTCACGGGTCCTATCTAGATTGGTGGGTATAAGAGAAGGTACAATATTTCGCAAGGCAATGGAGGAGCAAGGATACACTTGAACCGAAATGCATTACACTGGTTGAGGCCAACACGTTACTATATGATCAAACGCTCAAATGGTTGATTGCGTTCAGGACTGCGATTATGCTCCAGAAGGTTGCAAACATGTTTGAAGCTGCCGTAAATTACTAAGGCATGGCACCAAGATTAAGGGAATTAGAGTATTATGAAACGTAAACCGGATTTCCCCCTGATGCTTGCTGCCACGCTTCCGACGTTTCAGCACAGGATACCCTCCCTTGACAAGCTGCCTTTAATGATCCAGCCAGTTCATAGATGTTGGGGGCGGTATGGAGCCACCCTTCTGGTGATGGCAATTCTCTTGAATATCGCCCAGGTTTCGGCGGAACCGGGATCAACAGGCAAAATTGCGGGCCGGATTGTGGATGTGGACACCGGTGATCCCTTGCCCGGAGCTGCCGTCAGAATTGAAGAAACAGTTCTTGGTGACGCAACTGATAGCGAGGGCCATTACGCGATAATCAATGTCAAGCCGGGCACATACACGATTGTGGCATCCATGATCGGATATGCTACGGTTAGGATTGAGAATGTTGAAGTTTCGGCGGACCGTACCACGCGGGTCAACATTGAGCTCCGGGAGGCCGTAATTGAGGGTGAGGAGATCTTGGTGATAGCCCAACGCCCGCTCATTGAGCAGGATCGCACGACTTCAGCGTCCTACGTATCTGCTGAGTCTATTGAGAGCCTTCCAGTACAGGAATTCCAGGATCTACTCCAGATGCAGCCTGGCGTAGCCTATGACGCATCTGGGCGCCTGCATTTGCGCGGAGGACGTCATGGCGAAGTCGCCTATATGATCGATGGCATCCCGGTAACAGATCAGTTTGGCGGCGGAAGCAAGATAGAAATTGAAAACAGTTGGGTACAGGAATTGCAAGTGATCAGCGGTACCTTCAACGCAGAGTACGGGCAGGCTCAGTCCGGCGTCATCAATGTCATCTCTAAAGAAGGGCGCCCCGTGCTGGGCGGTACAGCATCGTTCTTCGGGGGCAGTTATTTGACGGGGAAAAACGATGTTTTCCTGAATTCTGCCTCACCCAGATTGTCTGAGTTTAATGGCGAAGTATCGCTTGATGGCCCGATTCCATTTCTGCCGTCCGGTTCATTTCTGGTCAGTGCACGTCTCCTTGATTCTGACGGGTGGCTGTTCGGTGAGCGTCGGGTCCAGATAGACGACACAGTTCCGATCCAGGAGTTTATCCGGCAGGCACGTCAAACGTCAAGTGATCATGAGACGTTAGTAGGCATTCGGATTCCAGATTCGCTGCAGACGGGAGATGGCGCGATGGTCGCTATGAACTATCGCAGGAAATATGCCCTGCATTCTTCGCTTTCAGCGCGCCCGCTACAGGCGCTGAAGGTGAGCTATTCCTTGTTCCTTAACGTTCAGGATCGGAAGAACTATCAGGATAGCCGACGATTTGCCCCGGATGGTCAGCCAACGGTCACCGACCGGGGACAGAATCACATCCTGTCTCTGACCCATACCCTGACATCATCCACTTTCTACAGGATGGCTTTTTCGTTTCAACGTGACCGGAGGAAGAGCCACCTGTTTGATAATCCGTTGGACCCGCGATACCAGGGGCTGGCATTCGGGACCCAGGGATTTCTCTTTGGCGGGACCAGCAACGGACGTTCCGAGATAACACAAGATTTGTACTGCGGGAAGGTGGACTTCACGAGTCAGGTTGACCGGTTCAATCTGATAAAGATGGGAATGGAATATCGGCGACACAATATCAGGACTCGCGAACTGGTGACTATTTCCGATGGTCCGGTATATGAGCCTCCAAATCTTCGCATTCCGTCCGAAAATACGGCCGGCAATGATGTCTATACCCAACAACCGCGTGAATTATCAGCCTATGTGCAGGACAAGATTGAGATTGATGAAATCATCCTGAATGCCGGGCTGCGCTTTGACTTCTGGGATCCAAGGGGCCGCATTCCGACAGATCTGGAGGCCATTACCAATCCGGAGGATGGCATTCGGCTGGATACGGACTTTGAAGCGTCAGCAACGAGTTCCCAACTCAGTCCCCGGATCGGGTTGGCATTCCCTATTGCCGAATCGGGGGTGCTCCATGTGTCCTACGGCCATTTTTTCCAGATTCCGCGATTCTCGTACATCTTCACCAACTCTGAATTTGAGGTGAGGCTGGGTGACCTGGAAACAATGATGGGCAACGCCAATCTGAAGCCGGAAAGGACGATTGCCTATGAAGTTGGCGTGCAGCAGGCCGTTGCAGCTGACTGGAAGTTTGAACTTACCGTCTATTACAAGGACATAAAGAACCTGCTTGGGCAGGAAATCATTACAACGCGCGACAAGAAGATCTACGCGCGCTACATCAACCGGGATTACGGTAACACGCGCGGGATCGTATTCTCCCTGATTAGGCAGTATCGGGGCAGTCTCGGGGCGACGGTAGATTACACCTACCAGATTGCCCGCGGCAATGCTTCGGATCCCAATGCGGTCTTTTTTGACCATCAGGCCAGCCCACCGCGAGAAAGTGAGAAGCAGATTCTCCCCCTGGACTGGGATCAGCGGCATACGCTAAATGGGACCCTGATCGTGGGCAATCCCGGCAGTTGGACGCTGAGCTTTATTGGCCGCTTCCATACCGGCCAGCCCTACACGCCTACAGATCCAGGCAGTGCCCTGGCTGAGCAGTTTGGGAACAGCGAGCGGAAACCTTCGCAGGTGAGTCTCGACGTTAATTTCAATCGTAGCTTGCAGTGGAGAGCGATGCGTGTGAAGCTATTCGGGCGGGTGTACAATGCGCTGGACCGTCTGAATGCGGACCGCGTGTATTCCAGTACCGGCAATCCCGCGCATCCTTATCGGACGGTTGGAGAAACCGAGATACTGGCACAGAACCCCAATTTCACCGTGGATGAGATAAATCTGAGGCCGGATTTTTATTCGCAACCACGGCGGATTGTCGTGGGTGTTGAACTTAGTTTCTAAACAGGCGCATGTGGCAAATGGGTGGCAATTCCCCGACTAGGTGGGCACACGGGCCGGTGCCAGGTTCGGCATCCTGCATTCAGGGCTGGTATTCGGGGCCATCCAGGTGGGCATTGCTCATCCTGCTGCTTTTTGTTGCGTACGACGCGCGGGCACAGACACGGCCTGAAGCGGGCAGAGACCAGCGGCGCACGGGCATTCATGATGGCAATCTTGTATACACACGCTACTCCAATTACGGCAACCTGGGATCTCGGTACGAACCTCCCAAGATGGAATGGCCGAAAGGCTCCGGCACATGGTATGGGTTTGAGTTCATCATGATGGCTGGTGCAGAAGTGCAGGATGCCAACGGGAGACTTATCAGGGTGGTATCCGAGAATTACACCAATCCGGGATCCTTTGATATCAGTCCCGACGGTTCGCATACCTATGGATGGGAGCCCTTGGCGGGTTATTTCAATCCAGAGGCCGCCAATGTGCACAATTATCCTGCCATGAGCCACTTGGCTGAGACATGGCCTAGAGCGTGGCCCCATGATTACCCTGGCCCGCCAGGATCTCGGGATGGGAGGTGGAATGGGGAGTTTGGCTCTTTCGTCCGGGCAGATCAGGAGAGCTATTACGTGATGGATGACCGCAACAATGACGAGTTTGACTACTACCCGTTCATTGGCAGCCCGCAGGACTCGGCAGATTTTCCGTCCGGTCTGCGGGGTCTGGGTCTGGAAGTAAGGGTTCGCGGATACCAGTGGGTTTCCGTTCAGGCCGAGGACATCCTGATTGTCCGCTACGACATCAAGAACGTCAGCCACAAGCTGCTGAGGCGTGTTGTCTTTGGCATGTACGTGGATCCGGCCGTAGGAGGACAGGGTGATTCAGTAGATGATTTCGCCGACTTTGAGCAGGTTGATGATATTGTCTATATGTGGGACCGCGACGGAATAGACAATCGCGGCCGCCCGGGAGTAGGTTATTTCGGCTTCGCCTTCCTGGAGAGTCCCGGAGATCCGCTCAACGAAATAGATAATGATCAGGATGGTATCGTTGACGAGCGGCAGGACAACCCTCGGGGCATCATGGTCGCTGGCCAGGATGAGATTGAGGCCTATGTAGATTCCCGATATGACCGAAACCAATTTGAGAGTTTCTACGGGGCCTTGTCGCTGCGACCAGCTTACGAGAGCGGAATGTGGTGGACCGGAGATGAAGACATGGACTGGGTGCCCTATCTGGATGCTAATGGTAACGGGCTAAGAGATGCGGGAGAATTGATTCTCGATGACACCGGTTCGGACGGACTGACCCCTCAGGCGGAAGGCTATCTCGGCCCTGACACCGATGGCACGGAGGGAAACGGGATCCCCGATGAAGGCGAACCGAACTTCGGCAAGACCGACAATGATGAATCAGATCAGATTGGCCTGACCAGTTTCGTGTTGCGTCCGGCCGGCAACGTGAGTGACGACGCCCGTACTTGGCGCGAAATGGAACCTGGGAGCTTTGGCGGGTCAATGCCGAGCAACCTGGCGTTCATTTACGGATCTGGCTATTTCGAACTGCCGCGGGAAGAGACGCGCAAGTTTGCCATCGCCAATCTTTTTGGCCGTGACTTTGATGATATCCTGCGCAACAAGCGCACAATGCAGCGTATTTATGATGCCGATTACTCGTTCGCGCGGCCACCCAACAAGCCCACACTAACGGCGGTTACGGGGGATCGCAAGGTGACCCTAATGTGGGACAATCGGGCTGAGTTCTCACGTGACCCGATCTATGGGCGCGACTTTGAAGGTTATCTGATCTACCGGTCTACGGATCCGTCCTTCAATTCAATCAAGACGATCAGCGACGCCTTTGGCAATCCTACGCTCTGGAAGCCGATCATGCAGTTTGACCTCAAGAACGGGCTTTCGGGTCCGCATCCGATTCAGATTGGCGAGTCGGGCGCGGTGTACAACACGGGAAGCGATACCGGGCTACGATACTTCTTTGTCGACGAGGGGCTTGATAACGGTCGGACCTATTACTATGCCGTTGCCTCCTATGACCGTGGATATGACACGGATTTTTTTGCCCGAGGTCTCAGTGACAAAGACAAACTCACGCCTATCGCGCCGAGTGAGAGTTCAAAGATCATTCAGACCGACCTGATCGGCAACGTTACGTTTGTTGACCGGAATACCGCCGTGACGATACCGAATGCACCTGCCATCGGCTACGTTGCGGGGGATATAGAGGGGGAATTGGAACATGTTGGACCGGGTACTGGGCGTGTGGATATTGAGGTTGTCGTTCCAGACAGCATCCGCAACAATGCGCAGTATTCCGTCACCTTTACCGACACCACGCGCTCACTGCTTACGAAGGGAATTCGGATCGAAGAAGAATTGTCGGCCCGTTTAGTGTATGAGGCCGCCTTATTTGACAGCCTGGATCTGGTGACACAAATTCGGGAGGGGATGCGCTTCAAGATCTATACGCCTGAGGCCGCCGCACCGACGTTGTACGGCTGGACGCAGGGTACCAGCAATGTCCGGGCCAGCATTGATCTTGTTCAGTCCGGCCGCAGTGTTGCCCTGCCTGAGGATATCGAGATTCGGATAGGTCAGCCTGCAACGGACACCAGCTTTGTTCAATTCGCCTTTGAGCAGGGGATACCGGTCAATTTTAGTGTGACCAGCGTTACTTCGGGTGAGCCGCTGGAATTCCTGTTTGAGGAGACTGCCCAACCGGATGGCCAGTTGAGCGCTGGTGACATTGTCACCATTGTATTTGACATCAGCGGGCTGCGCTTTAACCTGGGATGGCGCTTTACTTTCACCGGGCCGCCAGGTGAGCAGGCGATCATGCCGGAGCCGGGTGATGTTTATGCACTGCAGGTGTCCAAGCCCTTTTCCTCACTCGACCGCATCATCTTCAAGACGAAAGCGTCCTCGATTGATGAAGTGCTGGCCCAAAACAGCCTTGACAACATTTATGTTGTACCCGATCCCTATGTGGCGAGTGCTTCCTGGGAACGGCCCTTGTTTAACCAGACAGGCAGGGGTGAGCGCCGAATTGACTTTGTCAACCTTCCGCCGAAGTGCACCATCAGGATCTTCACTACGTCAGGCAAACTCGTGCAGGTACTGGAGCATGACAGTGCCCCGGAAGATGGCACCGAGAGTTGGGATCTGGTATCCAAGGATGGTCTCACGGTGGCCTTTGGTGTCTACATCTTTCATGTAGAGGCTCCCGGAATAGGCAGCAAGCTGGGCAAATTCACCCTCATCAAGTAACGAATCATGTTCAGCGGGCGCCTTGTATCGGGTGATTTCAAAAATGTGAGACACTACCGGGATGTCACGCAATTCACCCGAATTCTATTGTGGACTCTGGTAGCGGGATTGGGGCTGCCTGATTGGGCGTCTGGCCAGGAAGATGATCGTCCAGTCAATTTTGTGGAAGATGTCACAAATGCTGGTACGAGTGCCGCCGCATTTCTTGAGATTGGAGTAGGGGGGCGTGCGCAGGCCATGGGTAATGCCGGTGTTGCGCTGGCGCACGATGCTTCGTCAATGTTCTGGAATCCTGCGGCTGCTTCCGCCTTGGAGGGCTCGATACTGGTTTCATTTGACCATACGGCCTGGTTCGCCAACAGCCAGTTGCAATATGTCGCGGCGGTCCTTGATCTTCCGAGGATTGGAGTTGTTGGGATCAGTGTGCTGAATTTTCAGATTGTGGACCAGGCGCCCGTACGCACGATCCTGCAGCCGGAGGGTACCGGTGAGTTTTACAGCGCATCGGACCTGGCATTGTCGCTGACCTATGCTGCGCGGCTTACGCCCCGCTTTATGGTGGGAATTTCGGGCAAGATCATCCAGGAGATCCTGTGGAACGAGCAGGCTCGTGCGTTTGCCTTTGATCTCGGGATGACCTATCACACCAATCTGCCCGGCCTGAGTGTAGCGGCTGGGCTGGCAAATTTCGGAACCGGCATGAGGCTGGAGGGACGGGACTTGAGGCGCCCGTTTGATGACGACCCCCGTAATTTCAGCAATGACAAACTCAATGTGAACCTGCAGACGGATACCTTCTCTCTGCCGCTTCTTTTCCGGTTCGGCATTGCTTACCAGGTGGAGGCATCACTGCATCAAATGACGTTTGCCGCCGATGTCTTGCACCCGTCAGACAATAGCGAATCGGTCAATGCGGGACTGGAGTACACCTTTATGGACGTGGTGTCATTCCGGGCAGGGTTGGCCTCGTTTTTTGAGAAGGATCGTACCGGTGGATACACATTTGGTATGGGCCTCCATCACGAGTTGCTGGGAAAGCTGGGCATAACAGTTGACTACGCGTACGCGACTTGGGGTGTATTGAATGCTACCCACCGGTTCACGGTCACGCTGGTCAGTCCATGATCAGCCTTCGCAAGTCCAGGCATTAACAGGTCCGGTTCGTGGATTTGGAGTCGGGGTCGCGTCCGGTTATGTGTACTACTGGAAGGCGATCAACTGCAGCGAAAAGATGGTCCGGGCATTCTTGCAATCCATTCTGACGCAGCAGCGGAATCATTGGAGCGGATCCGACGCAATTCGCGGCTGCCGCCCATTGTCCACGCCACACGACCCGGCGGTGCACCCAGGGGGTCTTTTAAACGCCTTTGCCATACTTCACACTTGGCACCTGTGGCCAGATAATTGTACGAAAAGTGATCAGTGAAGGTGGCGGCGAATGTTTTTGCGGCTCCGCACTGTGTGAGGCAGGCAAGCATTGCCAAAAAACACTATATTATTCGACTGTTGAACAAATTTACTGCCAAAATGAAGACATTGGTGATTTTCCTGGTTTCGGTTATTGTCGGGTCGGGTGCGGCCTCGGCGCAGCAAGTGCCCCGACTGATTGTCAACGAATTTCTTGCTGATCCTGCCGGAGATACCCCCGGTGATGCCAACGGGGATGGCACGCGTAGCGGGTTGGAGGACGAGTTTGTGGAACTTGCGAATATCAGCGCCGACACGCTTGATTTGACCGGGTGGAAGGTGGGGGATGATGAAGCGATCAACTTTACTTTCCCCGATGGCTACATGCTGCCTCCCAGGGCGCTTCTGGTCATTTTTGGCGGCGGCGATGTCAGCAATGTGCCGGGATACGATGCGGATCCCCTCATGACGCGCGCATTTCAGGCTGACAGCACGGTAGGCAACGGATTCGCCAACGGTGGTGATTATATCGTGGTACAGTCGCCGGATGGAAATGAGGACATGTACGTCGCCTACAATTCAAAGACGGGGCAGGGGCCGCCAACATCAACTGTCGTTGAGAACATTACGTTCGAATTTGAAGTGCATGTGGCCGCGGCAGCGAATGAAGACGTGTCGGTGACGCGAAACCCGGATGGCGACATCTCTTCCGACGATCCATTCGTACAGCACACCGCGGTCAGCACAGCCCTATTTTCGCCCGGCCAGACGATTACCGGCGGCGACACAGTGCCCAAGCCACTTCCGCCCATTACGATCGTGTTCAATGAGATCCTCGCTGATCCGCCATCAGGCGATGCCGGTGATGCCAATATGGATGGCACACGCAGCTCAACTCAGGACGAGTTTGTTGAGCTCGCCAATGTGGGTGACGCGCCTGTGGATATTGGCGGCTGGATGCTTGGAGATGATGAAGGCATCGCCTTTGTTTTCCCAGAAGGGTATACCGTTGGCCCCCGTGACATTATTGTGGTCTTCGGCGGCGGAGATATTTCAAATGTACCGGGCTACGATGCGGACTCCCTGAAGACGCGCGTATTCCAGGCAGACAGCACAGTCGGCAACGGTCTGCGCAACGGAGGCGACATCCTCATGCTGCTTTCTGACGATGGCTCCTATGATACCTGGTTTGCCTACGGCAGTAATGCCAATACGGGAGGACCAGCCGCAGGTACCTACCCCGATGGTACGGATTTTGAGATTGAACAGGACATTGCCGCACCGGCAGGCGCGGACAATTCGGTGACACGATTTCCAGATGGCAATATTGGGGTACCGGACCCGTTCGTGCAGCATTTGCAGGTGAGCAGCAAAGCGTTTTCGCCCGGTGCTACCGTGGATGGCCGAGCGATGGTTCCGCCGCCTCAGCCTCCCGTTACCATCGTAATCAACGAAGTCCTAGCCGATGCCGCTGGTGATGCCAACGGTGATGGCATGCACAATGAACTGGAGGACGAGTTCATTGAACTCATCAACACCAGCGAAACGGAAGCGGTGGATCTTTCCGGCTGGAGTGTTGGAGACCCCGGTGGGCTGACCTTCACATTTATGGATGGCTTTACCCTCCCGCCGCTCAAATTGGTGGCGGTGTTCGGGGGCGGGGATGTGTCAGCAGTGCCGGGATACAATGACGATCCACTCCAGTCACGGGTGTTTGCGGCCGGCGGAATGCTGGGAGATGGACTGGATGAGACTGGAGATCATGCGGTACTTGTGAGTCCCGATGGTTCATATGATGCTTACATCGCCTTTGGCAGCGCAAGTGGTGGGGATGCCCCCGTGATTATGAGCGGCGGTGCGGCGGTAGACTGGGAGTTCACCTTGAATACGGCAGCCGAAGCGGACATGGACAACTCCATTACGCGCGAACCGGATGGCGATATCCTTACGCCGGATCCTTTCGTGCAGCATGTGACCACCGGAGCGGGACCGTGGTCGCCTGCTACCACCATCGGCGGAGTTGGCGGGCTGGATGAATTCAAAAATGTCCCCCATCCATGGGGTACCGGGTACGCGATGGCATTCAATTGGTGGGAGCGTGACCGGGTAGAGATTCGCGATGCTCCGCAGCTCTTCCCAATCCGTATGGACCAAGGTACAGTTGAGCTTTGGTTCAGACCCGACTCAGTCCTCACCAATGACACCCATGATCCCGATTGGACGTATCTGTTCGGCAAGAATCTCGGTGGCAACAATCCCGGCGATTTGGGATTGGGTTGGCGTCGCGGCGAAGGTCGCCTGCTGTTCTTTATGCAGGATGGTACAACTACAACGAATCTGGAGCAGGGCACGGATATCCGCACAAAATTCCACCCGCGCTGGTACCATGTGGCCGTAACGTGGAATGTGGCTGACAAAATGCGGATGTACATCGATGGCAAGAAAGTAGCGGAAATTGAATCCCAAGTGCCGCTGCTGGGAGGCACGATGCAGGCCGCCATCGGCAATGGGGCGTCTGATCTCTGGAATGACCGGTACGAAGGCTTCCGTGGGATGATAGATGAGGTCCGCGTCTCACTGGTGGACAGGTATTCCGGTGCGGACAGTTTTGAGCTCCAAACGGCTCCGTTTGATCCTGATGCGATGACCTTGGCACTTTGGCATCTTGATGAAGGGCAGGGTTCAACTACGGAAGATGCCACTGGGAACGGATTCACTGGAACTCTGGGCGGATTTGACAGCGACGGGAATTTCGACATGGCAACCATGCCCATTTGGGTAGACGCTGCCACGCTGGTTGGAACAGATTCCAGAGCCGAAGTACCGGAGCGGTTCTTGCTAGAACAGAATTACCCGAACCCCTTCAATCCGAACACTACGATTTCGTATACAGTGCCGAAAACGGCAGACGTAAGGATAAATATATATGACGTACTGGGCCGGCAAGTTGCCTTGCTTGTTGATGAGGTAGTGTCCGCCGGGACCTACACGGTCAATTTTCGGGCGGATCGCCTGTCCAGCGGGGTGTACTTCTATGTGCTCCACGCAGCTGATGCCCATCTAGTTCGCAAGATGGTGTTTGTCAAGTAGTCCATCAGACCAGCGGGCGGACCTGATCTGCCCGCTGGTAACCTTTCTTCAAATGGTGCTGGCTTGGTGCGGCTACCTGACTTGTGTAAGCATGAGCGTAGGGACTTGGCGCAATACGCTTTTTTTCTGCACGATGGCGGCACTGATGCCGGTTGGCCAGACCACGGTCGCGGGTGTGGTATTCAGGTATCTTCCTGGATCAGTGGAGTTGTCTTCACCGATGCATCCACATCGTGTGGAGGCTGGACCGTTTCTGGATCCGCATGAGCGCCCGGCGCGGTGGCCGGGGGGATGGGGCTATGAGCCCGCTTGGGCAGCCGAATTTGAAGGTGAGTCGTCTACGCTTTGGGGCGGCCCAGTGGAAGACTTGAACCAGCCTGCCGGTCCGCGCCTAACCGCCGAGGTATGGCTACGACTGCTTGAATCGGACACACATCAGGCGCTACTGAGCAATCGCATCGGATCGCTCGGTGGATTTACGTTGGGACTGGATTCCCATATACCATACTTTGCAGTCAGCATTGGCGGGATAACTTACCGCATCAAGGGGACGCAAGAGGTCCTTACGGGACAGGATGTGTGGATTGCAGCCACTGCCGAGTACACATTCTCCAATATCCTTACGCTCAGTATCTACCGGGATGGAAAACTGGAGGCAGAAGAGTCTATCCCGGCGGCGCTTACAACACCGTACGTCATTTCCAGGCCGTTCTTCGTAGGCACTGAAGCCACCGGCCCGGAGGACGCTCCTAACCTCAAGGGCACCATCACGGGATTGCTGTATGCCGCAGTAGTACGCGACTATGTTGCCCATCCGTTGTATCTCACCACAGTGCCGCCGTTTGACGGAAGCACGTATTTTGGCCTCCCCGCATTTCATGACTATGGGCTGGAAGGGTTTGATCTCCCCATGGATCAACGGATTGACGCCTATGCGACACCAATTGTCCAGAAATTCTTTCTGCCCCACGTAAATGACGCCTTCATCCCCCAGGGCACGGCCGTCCTGAGCAATGCAGCGGGGCAGGCGGAACTCGTATATGTGTCCTACTACCATCGAACCCGCACCAATCGTCTGGAAACCCGCCGGTCCATTGTAGTCGAAATTGACGCTATTCGGGGGCGGGTGCGCCGGACCTTTCGGCTCAATGGTCTGCTGGCTACCGCTCATGTAGGGGGAGTCGCCCTCGTTGGCGAAGCCCTGTATGTCGCTTCCGAGGGTATCCTGGAGCGCTATCCTGTTCCGAAATATGCCCCGGGTGATGGCAAGTATGTTGATCTGATGCCGGACGCAGGTGGAACGAAACGAGTCTTGAGCAAGGCGTCCTTTGTTTCATCCTTCGAGGATACCCTGTGGGTCGGCGATTATCGGACCGCGAGTCAACAGCAACCCTACCTGTACGGCTACGGGCTGGATGATGCCGGCCTAATTTTGTCGGGTGCCGCACCTGTCATCTATCCCATCCCGCGCCGGATTCAGGGGGTTGACTTTCATGTCGCAGGCGGCACAGTCTACGTCTTTATGGCGCGTAATCGCAACAGCCGGGAAGCGGAAGTGCTGCGCTTCAAGCGTGCTGACCTTCGTCCAGGGGCGATATTCCCTTGGGAGGCCAGCATCACCTTTCCGCACGGAATTGAAGATCTGGCTTTCGCCGAGGACGGGACTCTCTGGACGAATTCTGAATCCGGTACGGATTATTATCAACGTACAGCCAGGTGGTCTACGTTTTATCCCTTTGTATACGGAGTGAATATATCTGACCTTCTGGTAAGTGTGTCAGGACCTCCGGTTACCCCGCCCATGTCTTCAGAAATGGGCGTGCAGGTTTTCCCAAATCCGGCGGCGGATCAGCTGGAAATCACCTATGTGCTGGATAAGCGTTCTCCGGTGAGAATTCAGCTATTTGACCTTTTGGGCCGGCGGGCTATGGATGCCATATATCCGATGCAACAGCCAGGCAATTCGCGCGTGACGATGAGCGTCAAAGACCTGGCGGCCGGCACTTATTTCGTGGTTATTGATGCGGGTGGGCGCCGGGGTAGACAATCCATTGTCCGGGTTCGATAGCAGATGCGTGGATGTGCACAAGCTGGACTTGTTCTGGTTATGTCTGCAGCTTTGAGTACCGGTTGTGGTCTTGATGCCCCTGCCGGTTTCGGTGAAAACCGAGTTGCAGTCGCAACGGTAGATGGTGAGCCAATCTATGCCAGAGATTACGTGCTGAATTTCGAATTTGGTTACCCCCACCTGTACCGCAACGGCAACACCAGACTGGCGTACCTCAACCGCATGATTGATGAAAAACTGTTAGCGCAGGAGGGAGTACGGCGAGGACTATTGAATCACTCGGGAGTCAGACAGTTAGTCAGGGATCTGCGCGAAGAATTGTTGGTCGGGCAGGTATTCCAGCGCTATGTCAATGATAGCGTTACGGTTACAGAGCAGGACATAATGATGGCCATACAGGAGGAGCACACCTCGTTTCGGCTGCGTTATCTTCCTGCGACATCTAGAATGGCGGTCGAGCGCATGCGCGACGAAGCGCAGGAGGTGGGATTGGCGGCGGCAACGAAAGCGTTTCTTTCCAGGAGTGAGTATAACCTGTCCTCGTCGGACTTTGAAAGTGGCCTTGTCAAGAGTCACGATTTACATCCGGACCTAATGGCTGCCATCGTCAATTTGCCAGTGGGCGAAATATCAGCGCCGATCCCTTTTCGTGGCCAGTTCCTGCTGCTGGAGGTATTGGAAGTGCGCCGGGAGCCGGCATTAGCGTCCGGCCAAGCGCGTCGTGCTGCGGAGCAGGTAGTATTCAATAGGAAAGCCAAGTCGCGGGCAAGCGACTTTATTGACTCCATGATGCGGCCGTTGGGTGTGCGCGTGAAGTCGGCCCCATACCGAACACTGAGAGAAATGCTTTGGCAGTTGTACCCACAGTTGCCACCCCATCACAACCTCCTGGACGCGCTGCTGGATGTCAACGCTTCCGACTCACTCCGCGTCATACTGGATGAAATCCTAATCACGACTACCCGAGATGACTGGACGATAAGGGAATTTCTGGCAGCTTATCCGGCAGCACGATATCCCTTGCGCCATCAATCACGATCGGCCTTTGAGAATGACCTGTACGACGCGATCGGTCTCACGCTTCGGGACCACTATTTCATAAGGCGGGCACTCGAGGAGGGTTTGGACAGCGATTCGTCCGTACAGCACGAGTTGGCTCTCTGGACGGACAAATGGGTTTATCGTGCTCTGCGCGATGAGCTCGGAGGCAACAGGGAATCCGTACCGGAAACGGTCCTGCGCTTGCGGGAACGTTATCCTGTGACCATAAACCATTCGGTATTGGACACGCTAACCCTGTCGTCGCCAACCGGCGCAGGTCTTACAGTTCTGAAAGGACATACCTTGCGTCCGGCCTTTCCGGTACTTGACCCCGACTGGTAGCCCGAATTGCGGGTCGGCTTCAGCGTCAGAAGGAATCCATGCGGCGTGACCTATTCATTGACAGAATCCGAAGCGATGATCGTTTGTGGGATGTAATCATCATTGGTGGGGGTGCAACCGGGCTTGGGGCGGCTGTGGATGCTGCCTCTCGAGGGTATCGAACGGTTCTGCTTGAGCAGAGCGATTTTGCTTCAGGGACTTCAAGCCGCAGCACGAAGCTGATCCACGGTGGCGTCCGGTACCTGAGGCAGGGCAATCTGTCACTTGTTCGCGAGGCTTTACGGGAGCGCAGTCGGCTCTTCCGGAATGCGCCGCATCTTGTGCACAACCTGAAGTTCATTCTTCCGGCCTATTCCAGGTGGGAGACGGCATTTTACGGTATGGGACTTAAGGCATATGACCTATTGGCCGGCCGGCAAACACTTGGGAAGTCACACTTGGTTTCGCGGGCACGCACGCTAAATGATCTTCCGGGTATTGAATCATCAGGTCTGCGCGGCAGCGTGGCTTATCATGATGGGCAGTTTGATGATGCTCGCTTGGCAGTGGCTCTGGCTCGTACTGCGGTCACGCACGGAGCCGCAGTCTTGAATCAGGTCCGCGTCGCCGGCCTCCTTAAGGCGAACGGAAAGGTTACCGGCGTAATTGCCAGGGATCTGGAATCCGGCACGGAAATTCGCGTGTCCGGTCATACGGTCGTAAATGCAACAGGAGTTTACGTAGACGCGATCCGGAGAATGGACAGTCCGGAAATCCCCACATTGGTGCGTCCAAGTCAAGGAATACACTTGGTCATAGACCGGTCTTTATTCCCTTCGCGGCACGCGCTCCTTATCCCCAAGACTACAGACGGGCGCGTACTCTTCGCTGTGCCTTGGCAAGGGCGGGTGCTCTTGGGCACTACCGATACTCCGGTTCAAGAGACAGTGTTGGAGCCATTTCCCAGCCTATCCGAAATTGAATACCTGATAAATCATGCGGCCAGATATCTCGAGCATCGAATTAAGCCGTCAGATGTGCAGGGTGCCTTTGCCGGACTGCGGCCCTTGGTCCAGGAGAGAGACGAACAGGACACGGCGGCCATTTCAAGGGATCATGTCGTCCGAATTGCAAAGTCAGGTCTGATCACCGTTGCTGGCGGGAAGTGGACCACCTATCGCAAGATGGCTGAAGCCGCCATCAATACGGCGGCCCAGGTCGGCGGGCTTGAGGTTCGTCCGTGCATCACGGCCAATCTTCCGCTGCATGGATGGCAGGCCCCCACTGATGATGGGGAGACTCTACAACGGTACGGCTCAGACCGGCCCTTTGTCAAGGATATGATAGGTAATGTTGAAGGCGGACAGGTCCCTCTTCATCCTGAATTGCCTTATCTCAAAGGTGAAGTTTACTGGGCGGTCCGATGCGAAATGGCTCGCACAGTCAGTGATGTGTTGGTGCGCCGTATGCCCGTGCTGATTTTGCACCGTAATGCGGCCCTTGAGTGCGCACCAGTCGTCGCCCAAATCATGGCGCAGGAATTGGAGCGTGACCAAGCCTGGGTTGAGGCTCAAATTGACGCTATCAAGCGGCAGGCGGCAGCCTGTGTACCCGCACCCTATGGAGCGTAGCCTGCCGTTTTTGGTTGAGCAACATCTGGAGTCCATCCCGCCGGGCAACAATCTCCAACGGGCAGCGGATCAATGAGCGGCAGATTCGATATTGTTCAACGACAATTAGAATTTAAGTCGACGACAATTAGAATTTAAGTCGGAGG
>JAPPGC010000092.1 GCA_028875125.1 Bacteroidota bacterium
CCAATTCCTGTCAGTTGGAAAGATCAAGTTTCCCCAATGATTGAAACAAGCCCCAGCTCTGTTACGATATTTGTTCCAATATGATTGGAAACACGCATTAGGTACCTTTTTCCAGCACCAGGAACGCAAGCGGAGGCAGGAGGACGACGACGCTAACGGGGCGTCCGAAGGATGAGATGGGCACAATTTCCACCATTGTTCAGTTGGCAGTACAACAGTTCCCAGCAGAGCGGTTTATCGAGATTCCATTTTTCAGCCTGCGCAAACTCGCTCCCCATGAAGGGCATTCTCTTACCGGGGTGTCCAATCAGATGCCCAAGAAGCAGACGGTTGTTGGCCGCTTTCTGCCATTCATCTCCTAGCATACGGTTCCATAGAGAGGCCTTGCCATGGACCACTTCATCGTGTGAAAGCGGAAGCACATAGTGCTCGCTGAAGGCACACATGAAGGATAACGTGAGCCGGTTATAGTGATATTTTCGGTGCACAGTGTATTCCCGCATGTAGGCGAGTGTGTCGTGCATCCAGCCCGTATCCCGTTTGTACATGAAACCCAAACAATCGCCAACCCTTGTTAAAAGCACGAATCTAATTCGTCCTACATATGATTCTTGGGGACATAACTGCGCCTACATTAGTACTAGGCGCGTTCATATAACCTGATTCACAATGGAGCATGACATCTGGTTCAATGGTAAGTTCGTCCCTTTCAAGGACGCAAAAATCCACATACTTTCACATGTAATCCATTACGGCTCGAGCGTATTCGAGGGTATCCGGGCTTATAGTACGGAAAAGAAGGGGACGGCCATATTCCGTCTCAGTGAGCATATGCGCCGTATGGTGGACTCTGCTACTCTTTATCGCATGCAACTGCCCTATGATCAAGCAGCGCTTGAACGGGCTGCTATTCAGACCGTCTCCCGGAGTGGACTTAGCGACAGCTACATTCGACCAATAGCATTCCGTGGCGTGGGCGAAATGGGAGTAAATCCTTTGAATAATCCCGTTGAAACGGCGATCGTAGTCTTTGAATGGGGCCCTTATTTGGGACCTGATGCACTTGAATACGGCATTGATGTGCAAGTGGCTTCATGGAACCGTTTTGCTCCCAACACACTACCGTCACTTGCGAAGGCGGGAGGCAACTATATCAATGCCAGCCTGGTCAAGATGGATGCCGTAGTCAATGGCTACAAAGAGGGGATCATGTTGACTACCGACGGCTATCTCGCGGAAGGAAGCGGAGAAAATTTGTTTGTCGTACGGGATGGAACGATTTACACACCATCTACAAACCTTTCGATCCTACCCGGGATTACACGTTCATCCGTGATCCAATTGGCGGAAGACGCAGGAATTACCGTAAAGGAGGGTCGTATCCCACGAGAGGTACTCTACATTGCAGATGAGTTGTTCTTTACAGGCACCGCCGCCGAGATTACTCCCATCCGGTCAGTTGACAAGTACACTATTGGCAATGGTAAACGCGGACCAGTCACGCACAAGTTGCAGAAGGCCTTCCTGGATATCGTGGAGCGAGGAAATGATCCGTATGGTTGGCTTACACCTGTCAGCGGTTAGATAGGCCAAGCCTCCATTCGAAGAAATTCCGTGCTGGAGTAATGCCGCAGTGCGTACACCGGAGTTTGCCGGAAGCACACTGGGGAGAATGTCAATTCCTGGTGTCGGCGTGCAGGCTAAGACCACGGCATTATACTTGGTCCTTTCACGATCGATCTGAACCAGATCAATTCGGATCCTCAGCTAGTCTTGCTTCTGGACCGGATACCTCAAAACTTCCTTCTGCTGAAAACTCGGAAGCAGAAAATGTCTGATCAATCGCCTGAACACTCCAGTAGTAGACGATCCCTGGTTCTAAATCGTATAGAATCCAGGACTTGTTATGATCTACGTTGCCTCGTCTTGATACGTAGCGCCGCCCCGTAGATAGGTCAGCCAGAGGAGAAACCAAATCTATTCCCCCGGGCTCGGTACCAACACGCAAATTATAGGTTAGGCCTGCATTGGGCGTGTGCGTGTCGTTCGCACCGTCCCATGAAAGCTGAACCGAAGTAGCATCAAGACCTTTAGCCTGCATTTCAGTCGGGGGGCTTGGCGACTCCAACCCGAAGAAGATTGTGTTCTGCATTACCCGAACACGCATTGTTTGATCGCGCGGAGCATGCCCCATTATAAACAGGTCCAGGTCCAGGTCATAGTCATGATCGAACCAGAGTACCGTGCCGTGGACGCCTCCGTCGAATTTGTCAGGCACAGATTTGGCGAACCGGGTGCCCCGCCTACCATTGTAAATCTGCGTGCTCTCCGACGACAGCGGTCCCTCAAAACCTGTGATCACGAAGTCTGGATATCCCGAATTATCCTGATCACCCCAGTCAACATTTCCATCGAAGCGCCCGGGCGTAGGATCATTCGTGAAGCCTCCTTCCAATATGTCTTCCTCAACAAAACTTCCAGCTTCATTACGATAAACCGTCACTACACCCTCGAGAATCATCGGTGTAATTCTTGCCCCGCTTTGCACCAAATCCAGATCACCATCCATATCAAAATCACCCCACGCGACGGACTGCCATCCACGCGATCTGAAAGCGTGCGAAGCCGGCATCAGCCGTCCTGAACCGACATTGTCGTAAACCAAAGTTAAAAACCCATCCTCAGCAGTCACACCGGCTACGACGAGATCTAAATCTCCATCGGTATCGTAATCTCCAATATCAAGATCACATTCAGCTAAACCCGTAAATGTGTTGGTCGAGACCTCAAAACGACCTAGAGATTCACCTGTGTTGTCATAAAGAACCGTTTCCGGCACACCTTCCCAGTTGCGTCCACAAGCTATAAGATCGACATCCCCATCATTGTCAAAATCTCCCCAACCCAAATCGCCGGAGTAGAGCCCTTCTAGCTCATATACAAGATCAAGGAGCCCTTGCTCCTGGGAGTATTCGTACACATAAAGTCTAGCAATATCACTCCCGTCAAGCCCAAGTGTGGCCACATCCAATGTGCCATTTGAGTCAAAATCACCGGCAGCAATCGCACTATACCACAAGCCGATCAACTCCTGCCCTACTGCATTGGACTCCGTGAATGCAACCGCATCCACAAACTCGGTCTCTCCGACTGAATTTGGTACCTCCACCTGGGTAATTCCATCGTGAGTATAAAACCCTGCCAATGGCCCTGCGGGGCGCCCTAGAATAGGCCTCGGATCCTCATCCGCATATCCGATCATAATCAGATCTTGATCGCCATCCATATCAAAATCACCCAGGACCGCATCTCCATGGCGAACCTCCACCGGATCCGTAACTAGCAACTCCTGGAATAAGCTTGCCTCTTGGGCACTTGCCACAGATACACAGAATACTGTAACTATCAAACTGGCGGACAACTTGAACATTACTATCGGCTCTGGCAAGGGTGTATTAGCATGACTCTCATCTAATCAAGGTTAGATGTTGTACGTGATGTGCAGCCCCGGCATTCATGCGTACCATATACAGTCCCGGGGCTACCGGCATATTACGTTCATCTGTCCCGGTCCACTGCACCTGATGATTGCCAGGTTCCAGAGAATCATTCACCAGACGCTTCACTAGACTACCGAGTACATTATATACCGAGATTTCGACGGTCGATGGAGCATCCAGCGAAAAGGGAATGGTTACGCGTTCATTGAACGGGTTGGGGTATCCAACATCCAGAATAGTTGACCGCGGAACTACATTCTCAACGGAAGTGAGCTTCCCTCCGCCCACTGTAACAGTGAAACTCCCTTCTTCCGACCATGAAGATGCTACGAAGCTCTGGTCAATTGCCTGTACACTCCAAAAATAGTCGCCTGCCGGCAGACTCTGTAATCTCCAAGAAGTTTGGATCCCCGCATTACCTCGGGTAGGATACAGGCGTCGGCCAGTGGATAGGTCGCTATACGCGGGCATTACGTTATCCATACCGGTAACAGTTCCGATCCGGATGTTGTAATTCAGTGCAGCTGGCGGGGTTTCTTCGTCTGCCCCTGCCTGCCAATCAAGCGTTACAACCCCATCATCTTCATGTGCTTCCAGTCCTGTTGGTGCAATAGGAACCTTGTTCACCGCACGTGAATCATTGCGGTAAAGCCTCATCAATGGATTGATATTCACACTGCTGCCCGTGATGACAAGATCCAGATCATTGTCTCCGTCGTAATCCCCCCAAACCGCATTGGACGCAGCGACACCCGGTACAGCAATGCGGGGCACCAAGTTTCCCTCTTCGTTGCGGTATAGCCGGCCGGAGCGTCCACTACGCACATCAGTGCTACCAACCACCAACAGGTCCAAACCTCCATCACTGTCGTAATCTCCCCAAGCCACATCTCCATCCAAGACAGCAGGTATTTCTATTCCCGAATTACTTAGCTGGCCGCTTTGGTTGCGCCAGACCTGGACGACTGGTTCAAAATATTTCGTCCTGTGATAGCGTGCTCCGCTCAATGCCAGATCCAAGTCGCCGTCGTTATCGTAATCCCCCCAGTCCATGGCCGAGAATAGTAACCCGGGAATATTCACCCTGTCTTCGGTGAAGTTTCCAAGCCCATCGTTGCGATAAACCTTAGTCTTTGGAACTCCGTTTTCTGTTACTCCTGAGAGCGCGAGGTCTAGGTCCCCGTCGTTGTCTATATCGGCCCACTTAGCATCTCCCATCGCAAGTGGTTCAAATGGAAGTGGTATTGTTTCGAATGTGCCATCGTTATTGCGGTACAAAGCTGCGGCAATTTCTTCCTGCGTGCGCAGCCCCGTTATGAAAAGATCTTCATCTCCATCCCCGTCTATGTCTGCGGTGCTAACACTCCCACCATAAATACCAAGAAGATCCGATGAAACAGGTGCAAAGGAACCAGATGCGCTGCCGCGATATACGTGCGTAACGCCTTCCAGTGGTCGCGTTTCAAAATTTGCAGCATTATGAATCCGTCCAGACACCACAACATCCACGTAGCCGTCTAGATCAAAGTCGGCGACTACTATGGAACTCTGCCAGAGTCCCTGGCCGAGCGCTCGCTCGGAAAAGACCAGTCCTTCACTCCCATCTGCAAAATCAAAAGCCCCCTGCGAAAGAGCTACGTACGCTCGTGGCACAAATGGGGGCAGGTTTGCAGAATTCCCTGTTGCCAGCAGATCAAGCATCCCATCCCTGTTGAAGTCAAAGAATACCACTTGTCCATACTCAAGCTCATTCAGGGAAACCGGTTTTACCGAAGAAAACGTAAACGGCTGGGCCTGCAGGGGCGTTACAAACAATACGAACGCGACGGCTGCGAGGGCAGGTAACCGCAAAGACATGTTCGAATTTTGGTTTAGGTAGGTAGAAATTGGCTGCCGCTGGCAATCAAGGTAGCACTCTGGGATGTTTCGACATCTAGTCTAAGGCACACTCAACCCCATCTCCACCCTCACGCGATCCCACTCAACAATCATGTTGACACCAAGTTCCTGCTCTTCAAAGGATATCGTGAATGCTTCCCGAATTGCGTCCAGTTCAGTCACTGGAACCGTAACACGCAGAACATCCTGCTCCTCATCGTATTGTCCTGTACCGTTCTGTCCCAAACCACTGTTGAGAATGAGCGTCCATTGGGTCCGATCAGGAATACTGAAGAGCGAGTATGTGCCCGCCGACAATACCTGACCACCAACGCGAACATCTGCGGCGACGGTGATTTCGGTGGCTTCATTTGCCGCGGTACGCCAAAGTTCTCCGTACGGAACCAAATCTCCGAATATCTCACGCCCCCGCTTGCGCGGTGAGCTATAGTGCACTTTCACATAGGCATCTCCAACTTGTGTACGTGCCAACTGCAGCGGACTTAGGCGAGGCTCCTCCTCTGGAATATGAGCCACATTCCAATCGGACTCATAGAGTGTCTCATCAATTGCCGGAATAGTTTTGAGAGCATTCTTGTAATAAATCTTTCGCAACACCTCATCAGGTAAGTCCAAGCCATACATTGTCCACCAAGCATGGCGCTTCCGGTAATAGGGAAAAAATTCATCCGCCGTTTCAAAAATGCGGAAATAGACATGATATTCTGATGGTTCCCAGGAATCTTTGCCCATAAGTACACGATCCTGATAGTCAATTAGCCACTGCCGGGCAGTGCGGGGTTGTCGACCAAGTTCCGCCACAACAGCCCCCAACTCCGTGTATACGTTGGGGTACACATCAAGACTATCACCCATCCTCTTCAGATTGTTACCAAACCAGCCGAGGTGTGCATTGAAGAACGTGGTCTCTGGATGCTTCTTGAACACGTTCCATTGTTCCTCTATCATTAGATCCCAGGTCGGATCCCCTTCCTGCTTTCTCCCCGGACGCTCCTTGAGCTCAAACCAACGTTCATTGTACTTGTCATGCGGAAACCAGAATGGCTCCGGATCCGCTGTGTGAATCAAAACTGGAATACCCAGTTCACCGCATTTGGCCCAGATCGGATCGAACCTCGGGTCATCAGTAGGCAACCGGACACCGTCGGCATCAAACACTGTCATTCCCAGATTTTTGAATATTTTGAGTCCTGCGGCGCCGTTTTGGACATCCAGCTCGAGCTGTTTGACGGCAGCCTCGCTAAATCCGGGTTCGCCTGCCCGAGAAAAATCAACGTTTGCATAATGCACAAATCTTCCAGGCGCATGCGCTTCCGTGTTCTGGATTTTTTGCAGGAGCTCCTCTCCACTGCCTCCACTTAGATTGACCATGGTCACCAGATTCATGGCATCCATCTCAGCAACCATTGCTTTGATTTCTTCCGCCGAAGCAGTACCAATCCTCCAGTGATGTGCATGAGCATCAACAAAACGGTATTTGGCACGTGTTATGGGGTTCTTTTCAACTTCAAGCGTCGAAACAGGCGAATAGTCTTCCCATTGAAGTGTTTGTCCATTGACCTGCAGGGCAGGAAACACGAACAACGCGGCGATTAAAAAACGATACTTCATTACTTAATCCTATGTTTTTGAGGCCGAACCCGGACCAGTGTACGGTAATATACGCAAGTAACTTCCTTGATTAGATTCAACTCTGTTGCAAATCGGCCAATGCCCAACCCATTTTCTCAGCGCAAATTTGAATTGCAGGCTCCATTCAAGCCATTCGGCGATCAGCCGGAAGCCATTGAAACACTGACTGAAGGGTTGCTCAATGGAAAGGAGCACCAAACGCTACTTGGCGTAACGGGATCCGGCAAAACTTTTACCATCAGCAATGTAATCCAAAACGCTGGCAAGCCGACGCTTGTCATGAGCCACAATAAAACCTTGGCTGCACAGCTCTACGCAGAATTCCGGCAGTTTTTTCCGAACAACGCTGTTGAGTTCTTTATCTCCTACTACGACTACTATCAGCCGGAAGCCTATATCGTCCAGAGTGACACCTATATTGAAAAGGATCTGTCAATCAATGATCGCATTGACAGACTTCGACTGAGAGCTACCAGTGCTTTGGTATCCGGCCGTTCCGATGTCATCGTTGTTGCCAGCGTGTCCTGCATATACGGCCTTGGTTCTCCTGAGGAGTATAAATCTCAAATCGTACAGCTTTCGCCCGGGCAGTCGATAGAGCGAGGTGACCTGTTATTACAGCTTATCAACATCTTTTACCAACGCAATGATACTGAGCTGCAGCCCGGGACATTCAGGGTAAGGGGGGATATCGTAGATGTTTATCCTTCCTACATGGAGGATCGCGCCTACCGTATAACTTTTTGGGGAGACGAGATTGAACTCATAACCTCCATTGACCCTCTTACGGGAGTAACGCTGAACAAAGAGGATATCGCTCTAACGATTTATCCGGCTCGAATTTTTGTTACGCCCCAAGAAAAAATTGATCGCGCAATAACCACCATTGAGGAAGAACTCAATTGGCGTTTGGCTGTGCTGCGGCAGCAAGAGAAGATGCTGGAAGCTCAGCGCCTGGAGCAGCGCACGCGATTCGATCTAGAAATGATTCGTGAGCTTGGATATTGTTCAGGTATTGAGAATTACAGCCGTCACATGACCGGGTTACCGGAGGGGCAGCGCCCCTACTGTCTCATGGACTATTTTCCAGACGATTTCCTTCTGATCGTAGACGAGAGTCATGCAACCATTCCCCAGGTACGCGCCATGTACAACGGGGATCGCGCACGCAAACTTGCGCTAGTAGAGCACGGATTTAGACTGCCTTCTGCTCTTGATAATCGTCCGATGACTTTCGAGGAGTACGAAGAACGTCAGCGGCATACGATCTACATGAGTGCAACCCCGAGCGACTATGAACTGGAAAAATCCGGTGGGGAGTTTGCCGAACAGGTCATTCGCCCCACGGGAATCCCCGATCCACCTGTGCTGTTGAGACCGAGCAAGAATCAGATCGACGATTTGCTTGAAGAAATTCGCATAGTAAATCAGCGGAATGAGCGTACGCTGGTCACGACGCTGACAAAACGTATGGCAGAAGACTTGACTGACTATCTGGATTCGTTTGGCATCCGCACACGGTACCTACATTCAGATATAGATGCCTTAACGAGAGTCGAACTGCTTCGTGACCTTCGACTCGGGGCTTTTGATGTCCTTGTAGGCGTTAATTTGCTGCGCGAAGGGCTTGATCTGCCGGAGGTATCCCTGGTTGCCATCATAGACGCAGATAAGGAGGGGTTCTTACGGAGCGACCGTGCATTGATCCAGACTGCAGGTCGCGCTGCGAGAAATATTAACAGCAAAATCATCCTGTATGCCGACAAGGTAACCGGCAGCATGCAGCGAATGCTTGATGAATCCTCGCGCCGAAGAACCAAGCAATTGGCCTATAACAAAAAACACGGTATCACTCCTCAAACAGTGCACAAGGATCGCAGTGAGGTGCTGCGCGGCACAGTGGTCGCAGAAGAGCGCGGACCGGAAGGGCAAACCCCCTCTATGCAGCCCGTAGAACTTCCCGGCATGCCCGAACAGTTAGACGATCCCCTGCTTAAACTGCTTAACGATAGCGAGAAACGTCAAATGATTGAACAGACGAAAACCGAAATGCTCGAAGCTGCAGAGAATATGGAATTTGAAAAAGCCGCCATGCTCCGAGACACAATCACACGCATTGAGGGCCTGTTGTCAGACGGAACCAAGACATAACAAAACAATTGAACGGGGCGATCGGATCTGATTGTACCACTAGTAGCACAAACAACATGAAAAAGGATATCCACCCGGATTACCGCCCCATCACGGTACGTCTGGCGGACGGTACGGAGTTTGAGACGCGCTCAACCATGAGGGTTGATCGGCATGTTTCGGAGGTTGATAGTACCAATCATCCGTTTTACACTGGACGAAGACAATACGTGGACACCGCAGGACGTGTTGAAAAATTCCGCCGCAGATACGGTAAATCATCCGCCAGCAAGTAGCCTTGGTCTCATCTGCTCAATGGGTTTTAGGGCGGACCAAATCATAGCGCGGGTTCGCCTTTTGTGTATTCCGAAGCCATGGATGCAGTCAAAATCATAACGCACAAGCGCGACGGCGGCGAGCTTGAAGACAAGGATATCCAGTACCTCATTGACGGATATACTGCGGGGCGTGTGCCTGATTATCAGATGTCTGCGTTTCTGATGGCATCCCAGTTGCGCGGGCTGAGTCTGAGGGAAACTATAGCCCTCACCGAGTGCATGCTTAACTCGGGAAGGATTCTGGATTTCACGTCGGTTTCCAGCCTGGTAATTGACAAGCACTCAACCGGGGGTGTCGGGGATAAAGTTTCGCTTGTGCTCGCTCCAATGGCCCGTGCCTGCGGCATCTGTGTACCCATGATGGCGGGGCGTGGTCTTGGCCACACGGGTGGAACACTGGACAAACTGGACGCTATTCCCGGTTTTCGCACAAAGCTGGAACTGCTGGAAATTTACAATCAGGTGCGTGAAACTGGACTTGCCATTATCGGGCCGACTAAGGAGATTGCACCTGCCGATCGCCTTTTGTATGCGTTGCGTGATGTAACAGCAAGCGTGGATTTTATCCCGTTCATCACGGCTTCCATTTTGAGTAAAAAGCTGGCGGAAGGCTTGGACGGGTTAGTATTGGATGTAAAACTCGGACGTGGCGCCTTCATGAAAACCCCTCAGGATGCAAGAGAGCTAGCAGAAAGCCTGGTGCATGTTGGGGAGCATTTGGGAATGAACACAATTGCCTGGATCACCAATATGGATGTTCCGCTGGGGCGAGCTGTCGGGAACTGGCTTGAAGTCGAAGAATCCATCCTTTGTCTGAAAGGTGATGGCCCTGAAGATGTAGTGGCAGTGTGCCTTTCACTGTGTAGCGAAATGATCGTCCTCGCCGGCCTGACCGATACCCTAGAGGAGGCTCGGGAACATGCACAAGCCACCATTGATTCGGGGCGGGCACTTGATGTTTTTGCCAAACTCGTGGATAGACAGGGTGGGGATTCTTCGGTAATTTATGACACTACGCTGCGTATGCGCAGTGTAGAACCTATAGTGATTACCGTTCCGTTGGATATCGGCGGGTATGTGAGCGACATAGATGCACTGAAGATTGCTCATGCCTCTAATGAGATGGGAACCGGTAGACTGGTTATGACAGATTCAGTCGATCCTGAAGCAGGTATCGTACTGCATCTTCGCCCGGGAGAAAGGGTGCAGCCTGGTGCTCCATTGGCTAGTTTCTATACACGCAAGGAGGATCAGACTGAAAGGTTTGCACGGAATATCACGGATGCGTATGCATTTTCAGATAATCCAGTCGAGAAACCCAACGTTCTTATAGATCGACTCACAGTGGATGGGTGGAATTCCGCCGCATAGTGCATCTTTTGGAATCCTTTTCTCGTTAACTCTATAGAGTTGAAATCGCTATTTTAAGATCAAGCAAAATATACAGTAAGTAATGTTCCTCTGGACCCGTTTTAAGCGCGCCATTCGATCAATCTTTGGAGGAGCAATCTCCTCTATGGAAAACCCTAAGCTCATCCTCGAGCAAAATATTCGGGAGCTGAACGACCAGGTTCCGAAGATGAATGAAAATATTACGACCGTAAAGGCCAATGTGATTTTACTTCAAAAGGAAGCCAAGCGCCTCTTGGGGGAAGTTCAGGTTCTGCGATCCAAGATCAAGTCGGCTATTCAGGGTGGTCGAGACGACTTGGCACAGCAGCATGCGATCAGATTTGAAACAGCCCAGGCGAACCTGACGAAATGCCAGGAACAACTCGCTGGTGCAAAAATGGCCTACGAGAAGGCACAACAGGTCAAGAAAGCTTTCATGCGTGAGCGCCAGCGTAAGATTGATCAAGCTCAGAAAGCCCTGCGTGCCCACGAGCGTGCCAAATGGCAAGCCAGTGTGGCTGATGCCTTAGAGCAATTTGAAGTCGGCGGTGTTGATCAGACACACGACGAGATGATTCAGCGTCTGGACCAGGAAACGGCCCGTAGTGAAGCTCGTATTGAAGTAGCGCTGGATTCGGTAGATGTAGAGTCTATGCGTCTGGATGAAGCGGCGGAAAACCTGCGGGCTTCCGAGCTGGTGGAACAGATGAAACTTGAAATGGGGCTTGTCGAGCCATCTGAACCTGAAGAAAGTGAACGTATCTCCGTTGATGACCTGGAGCCGGATGACAAAACTTTGGGTCGCTCACGTACTCGCGAAGTGTGATCATGCCCGAAAAAGAGCGTGAACGTCTTAAGAAGCAGTACATAAAGGAGTTGCGCAGACGCAAAGAGGTTTTGCAGAATGTCCGAACTGCTCGCAATAAGCGGGCCGCTGACCAGGCGTTGCTGAACATGGTTGACGCACTGGAGGATACTGGTGGTACCGTGGATGAATTCACTGAACGCCTTGATGCCGAAACGGCGTTGAACGAGGCCCGCCTGGAAATAGCCCTTGAAAACCAGCAGCCCCTGGAGAGCGAAGAACCTGCGATTGTTCCTGAATCCTCCAAACAATCCCCTGCCCCCGTGACCAAAACAATTGGTTCTGCGCCGGGGGACACACGCTCCGACGAGGACGCATGAGGGAAGAGGAGATCAATTATACCCGGGAGGTGTTCCTGCACCCGTGGAACCTGACATTCCTGACTGCCGGAACGGCGATTGCGTTGGGATTTGGGTTTCTGGGAAGCATGCTCCCGATAGCTGGTGGATTAAGTAATATTCTTTTCCAATCCCTGCTGACGCTCACCATTGCATTTGAATTGCTGCTTTTGGGCTACATCCCCCGCCAGAAACGCTTTCGCGATATCATCCGAGCGAAATATGCCAAGCTACGGGCTAAACCTCCTACTGAGGAAGAGATGTACCGTCAGCTTAGCCGACCAAATCAACGTCGATACATTCGCCTGAGGAATCTGGAAAAAGAGTTGATGACCAGCTATCGTAAGTTTAGTTTTGCATCTCAAGGTTTGCTTGAAAGCCATTCTGATAAGGTCAATGGACTCATGCGATCCTGCCTTAAGCTCATGTTTCAGCAAGAGCGCTACATCACAGTCGGGCAACGCAAACAGCACGAACAGGAGATTGCCACTGCCGTCGCTGCACTTGAAGCAGACTTAACACATTCCTCTGAGCCGCTTCGTAATATCAAGCGCAAAAGACTGAAAATCCTGGAACATCGTCTCGAACGATTCAAGCAGGGCAAGGAGCAATTGGAAATGATCGAAGCTCAGGTTGCTACGATTGAAGATGTGATAAAGTACATCCACGAACAATCCCTCACCCTGAAGAATCCAGAAGAGATTACTTATCAACTTGATCTTCTTCTTACTGAGGTTGAAGAAACAGAGGCCTCGATCTCTCAAATAGAATCGGTATTTGGATACGAGGATAACGAAGACGAAAGGGGTACATCGGTATTGCGATCAAGCTCCCGTTATTGATCGCTTGCTTCGTGCATGGCACTCACCTTAATAATCACCGCACTTTTTCTCAGCGCGTTTTTTTCCGGTACAGAAATCGCGTTCGTCGCCGCAAATCGCCTGCGTGTCGAAATGCGTGCTCGCCGCCGTGGCATCCTCGGGCGTCTCGTAATCACCTTTTTTGAATCCCCCGCAAAATTGCTGACAACCACTCTGGTCGGCAATAATATTGCACTGGTTGTGTTTTCTACGCTGCTGGCCCTCCTGCTGGCCGAGCCCCTGTCCCAGTACTTTTCCACCGAAACAACACAGGTAATTGTTCAGACATTGATCGCGGCGACCATTGTCTTGCTTATTGGCGAAATACTGCCCAAGACGCTCATGCGGGAAACTGCGAACAAGGCCGTGTTTTTTCTCATAATCCCGCTGGTCATAACATATGTGCTGTTGCTCCCCCTGATTCTGCTGGTAGGCTGGACTTCACAGCTTCTTCTAAAGGGATTTGGCGATGGACCAAATCATTTTGCTCAATTTTCCCGCCGCACATTTGAGCAAATGATTGAAGAGAACGTTGAGCGCGGATCTCTGGAACTGGATGCTGAGGAAACAGAAATGCTGACAAATGTCTTTGGCCTGCATGCCAAACGTGTCAAAGTTTGTATGACTCCACGGACCGAGATCATAGCGATTTCAGAGGACACTTCTCTCGGATATTTTCGGAGGCTGTGCATTGAAAGTGGGTATTCAAAGGTGCCTGTGTATCGGGATAATATTGATACCATAGTTGGTATCGCCTTCGCGTATGATCTCTTCGACACGCCGCAAACATTACAGGAGATTGTGCGGCCGCCCCGGTTTGTTCCAGAGTCAAAACCTGCAAAAGAGCTCCTGCGGGAATTCAGGGACAATCGTCGTTCGATAGTCATCGTTATTGACGAATATGGGGGGACTGCCGGTCTCATTACGCGTGAAGACCTCCTGGAAGAACTCTTCGGTGACATCCAGGATGAGTTTGATACGGAGGATGTGATGATGATCGAAGCTGCCCCGCGCAATTACCTGTTCAGTGGACGAGCGGAGATTGACGAAGTGAACGAGCGGTTCGATTTAGACCTACCTACTGGCGACTACGAAACCATAGCTGGATTTATCCTTGATCAAAGCGGAGCGATTCCCTCCGAGAACGACCGCCTCACGCTTGGAAGATTTCGGGTTGAAATCCGCAAGGCTTCCCGAAATCGGATTGATCTTGTCCGATTCACGATCGCCGAGTAGCCACCTGTCTTTGGACGAGGAAGAGTTGAAGGTTTATCGTTCTGAACTGCAGAATCTGGGGCACACTGCTCGACCAAGTTAATAGGCGTTCAAAGAATCTCTCCAGTTTTTCAAGCATCGCCTGCTTCTTCATTTTCTAGCGAATGGGTATTGCGCACTGGAAAAATAAAGAGTCAACATTAATGGGAGCTGGACATTTTGGTAAACACACTTGGGCTTGACCGAGACGCTCCTCCGCTTATTCATGTAGAGAGTAATCAGACACTGGAGGGTTTTGGCCGTGTCCGATTTCATATGACTCCAAAGGTGCTCCATTACGCGGTGAAGAGGATGCACTCAGGCTCCGTGGAATTTATCGCTGACATGGTGGGTGCGATTTGCGGAAAATAATAAACCCTCTAAGGTAGGATGTTGCGCTACAGAGGCGGATAACAACTCCAGGTTCATAGTTGATTACACTAGCCACTTGTAGTTTCAACCTCCAAGCCCATTGAAGCTCCAATGAGATTTGCAGTTAATCCGCAAGGTAATAACCGTAGATCAAGTACAGACTGGAGAAAGCTCAACTTGCAAAGTGAGTATTCCGAGCGAAGTGGGCCACCATTTCAAGCGAAGTGAGCCACTAGTTCGGGCGACGTGAGCCACCAATTCGAGCGAAATTGGTGCCTCTCTTAGTTGGAATCTGCGTGCAAGGCAATCTGAGTTTTGCCTCTCCGCGCAGATCGTCAACAACGTTCCAATAGTATGCAGCGACAACCAAGGCCTGGGCAGCACCATTGTGTATCTAGCGACAGTTAAAATTACGGTATGACGACAATTAAAATTAGGGTATGGG
>JAPPGC010000050.1 GCA_028875125.1 Bacteroidota bacterium
CTACTCCTAAAATACGGTATATTTTTCAATTTGTCAAGTTTTCCTTATAATTCCCAAAGAATATGACGCGTCTCATTCAAGGTCCATAGTTAAAATCGTGCATGACTGTGCTCCCCTTCCCGGCTCTTTACCGACGGATCATCTTCTGCGCCCTCATCGGCTGGCCATCCACTGCCATCCGCACGAGGTACACCCCGCGCGACAGGGCTTGGCCGTTCCAGCGCAGCCGGTGCACTCCCATGCGATAGCGCTGATCGACGACGGTTTCGACGCGGCGCCCCAGCACATCGAACACGTCCAGACGCACGTGTGCCGGATTCGGGGTCGTAAACTCCAGTGTAGTCTCGCCGGCGAAAGGATTTGGATAATTCGTCAACAGCGCTGAGCGCTCAGGGAACTCTGCGCTAGGCGAGGTGGAGACCAGCATGACGTCCACGGCCGTTGCAGGGGCCGTAAACAGTCCACGCCCGAAGGTGGTTACCAGGAGCTCCTCCCAATCATGGGAGAGATTGATGCGGGTGATCGGCACGTTGGGCAGCCCCCGGTTATCCCGGTTCCACGACTCCCCGCCATCCAGGGTTTCCCAGAGACCGGTATCGGTACCAATCCACATCCGGTCCGGGTTGTTCGGAAACACGAACAGGTCCCTACAGGGACCATACGCACTCGTACTGGCTAAATTGGATAGCGTATGAAGATAATCTTCCCACTTACGCACGCCACTTACGCCGCAGGAGTAGACGACCGCGCTATCTGAAGGATGCGAACCGCCCGGTCCCAGATTCCAATCCAGAGTGAGTCTGCAATATCGCGCGCCTCCTAGGTTTGGCCTCCGTCTTTGGAAACGGCCCAGTCGGTGTACACCACGTCCGCGGAATCGGCGTGCGCGTGAATCGTTTGGAACCCCGGCGTAGAGGTGGCGAAGTGATCCCTGCTGTTGAGTTTCGTGAAGGTCGCGCTGTAGTCGTCACTCCAGAACAGCTCCCCTCTATTGACCACCCAGACCCGCTCGGGCAGCTCACGCGAAAAGGATGCCCGCGTAATCGGGCGTCCCGAAAACTGCGGCGACCCCGCAAACGGGGCTCCGAACGGGCGCTCACTGGGATCGGGGTGCATAGGCGGTCTGCCTCCCCCAGATCCGCCATCCCGGGTCCCGCCTCAGGAATTCTGTCCACCCCGAAAAATGTCATACCGGTGGGGATGACAGTGGATTCCGCGATTGGACAGCGAGTGCTCCGGTTCGGGAAACGGCAGGAGCGTCTGACCGGGAATCAGGGCGGGGTCGCCCACAGACCGGGAAGGCGGCTCCGGATCCGCGAGGGGTCTGGTGGCGCTCCCATCTTGGCCGCGCCACCCTTGGTACGTAGTCAGTCTGGACGCAACGTACCGATGGGCGGGATTGGCTCCCGCCGGTACGAGAGACGTGCACACGTCGCCAAGGTAGAGAAGTAGGGGAAGTCACCGGTGTAAATGGCGCGGGCGGCGTGAGATTCGTCGATCGTCCAGAACACTCTCCAGGCATTGGGGGATGCCCTTCCGCACACCTGGATCTTCCTCAACATATCGAATCCCGTCAAAAAGGGTCGAATCAGGGACTAGGTATTGGATGGGCTTGGTCCCTTGTATCCCCTCTGTTTCGAGACGCCCTGTGTATATTGCATCTCTTGCAATTTACGGGGTTTACGATTCTTGAAAAATCGCCATGGGGGCACGGCAGACTCATGTTTCAAGTATGGGTGCGTGCTGCCAATGTAACGGTAGAAGACTTAAGTCTCATTCAATTCCGAGATCTCGGGAAATCCGGACCATTCCGGAGCCTTGATATAAAGTCGGACAGAATGTCCGACTGAATTAAGCGGTTCTACGACAATCTTGTCATACATCTCGATTGGTATCTGCGAAGGCGTGCCGAATACGCGGAGGGTCATGACATTGAAGGCGACTTGGTAATCCTCCTCCAAGAAGAACAAGTGGAGGGTGGGATGAATTGAATCACTCACTAACCAGCGTCGATTCCCGGAGTCTCCGCACATTCGGATCCCCACCACCCGTCATCCCCTTGGACATGCAATTCCAGCACAAGGACTGCATTGCATCGTCTGGCATCCTCACCCGCTTCTCGCATCCCCGAACGCGTCAATTTGTACGGTAGCACTCGTACGACATTATTTTTCGGTCCCCGCAGAGTCAGGACACGGAACATATTTGGGACAGCATTACCTTGGAACTCCTGAATCTGGACGGTTTCAGCATCCGGCCCCCCCTCGAATAGTAAGTTTGAATGAAAACTATGCGTATGCAGTACGGCATTTCCCTTTTCCTGTGATTGGGATTTTTAAGCGAGATCTGGTGTTTTTTCAATGAAAAAGACACTGCACAAACGGAGTTGGTTCATTATTGCTCCCTTGGTTTTTTTGGGTGCCTTCATTCTGGGAAGGGTTCCAACCACGGCAATCCTTCCTGTGGAACACAGGTTTATGGACAGAGCTGGTACGAAGGGATATTTGCCTTCTTATGCTCCTGTCAGCGGAGATGAAATTGTAATGGTATACGTAGGATCGTCTACCTGCGGGTTTGCGAACGGCCCGGATGTGCCTGCATTGATTGAGCGTACAAAGCTTGCGTTACGGCAGGAGGCATTATCGAGGGACGCCACATTCTCGGCAATAGGCGTTTCGATTGACTGGAACGTAGACAATGGGCTCCGCCATCTTTCAAAGTTTGGTTTATTTGACGAAATCATGACAGGTAGAAAGTGGCTGGGCCAGGGAGGTCGTCAATATTTTTGGGAATCTTTGCCGAGCACCTTAAGGGCTACTCCACAAGTAATTGTGGTCGCTCGAACCGTTACCACTCCAACTCAACTCAACCCGAACTATAGCATATCGAACGAAAGAGTTCTGGTTCGTAAAACCGGAATTGTCTCCATTACCAACTGGCTGGAGCAAGGAACTCCACTCCCCAAAAAACCCGCCCTCCCTGATGCCTCTCCGCTCAGTTTGCATAATTAAGGTCTGAACGAACCCGACACGTACATTTTTTTGAGCAAATCGTGCTCGCTTGCGTTTTTGCGCAATGTTAAAGGTGGGCTAAGCGTATTTTGGGATCGCTTCATTTAGGTGGTTGGAAATTCAGGGTACAGAAACAGGATACGAGACCTACCCCAAATCGGATGACGAAACACTAACCAGTTTTAGGACAATGCCCAGTCGCACAATTTGGCAAATTGTCCTGGATTGCTTATATTGCTGCCGGAAGTTCAAACTTAACGTTAACAGACTAATGAAAATGAAGTATATGCGTTTCACCGCGAAGTTCGCTCTGGTCATCGCCCTCGCAATCTTAGGCTATCTAGGAGGGGCTGCCACTGTTGCCGTTGATACCCTTGCGGCAGAAGAAGAGGCAAGATGTGAGAGGGATAAGTGCGTGAGAGGATCGGATGATGCTACTGGGTATGTGTATATGACCTGCGAAGACCGATGGTGGCCATTTGGAGAAAGCAGGCAGACTAACTGTAGCATGAATGGTGACGTATGCGAGACTACTGCTTGCAAATGAGCCAGAGCGCATTCGGCCAATCCACTTAATGTGCAAAAGGCCATAGGCTTGCGCACTTCTTCGCCAATCCTGGAGTTACTTGGCTGTAGGCTGCGAATTGCCCCGCAAGCAACGTCTTTCGGGTACAAAAGACGGGATGGGTTTCGGCGAAAATTTGCGCTGGGGGTCGTGCGATAGGAGGAATAGCCAGGGTGCTCGCGCTTCTTGGAGCGCAGTCGTCGGGGGCCCTTCGCATGTAAATGAACTTGTCGAGGAGCTTTTCACGTCTCCAATTCCCCATCTACGCCTACTCTCGAGTCGGCCTCTAACCCGATTTTACCGTTACAGTTGAAAATTGAATATCAATCGTGACGATAAATTCACGGATCCGGTTTATGTGGATTCGGTCCATTTCATGGGGGGCAACGGTGAAGGGAATTCGGATACGAATGTGTCCGAACCGTATGAGAAGGATGGATGGCTTATGGGGACGCATGCCCCTCTGCCTCTCTTCTATGATTTCCCATCGGGGGAAGATCGGTGAGGCTGAATTCGTGGCGGTAGGGGGCGGTTGCTTCCCCGCAAGTAATACCTTTTCGTACCAAAAGCCGGAGCAAAGAGGCGCAATTTTCGCTGCAGAGCTAGGTGCAAGCGCAGTGATTGGGCAAAAGGTAGCTAGTGCTTGACAGAGAGTAGGCATTTTTCGCGGTTCAAGGTACATTGGTAATGATGTGGGCGCACAATTGCGGTGTGTCTAGCGGAGTTTCGGAGGGATGGTGCGCTTTTGGGCTTGCTGAACTGCCACTGGGAGGCATTTTTCGCGTTCTGATGCAGCTGGGACGGGGTAATGTGTACCAACTTGGCGCCCGCCCGCCCCTCCGCTTATGGCGGGGCCTGTCCAAATCCCTTCGGTCGGATTACCGCGGTGTTATGCCGCCCGTTTTCGGGCCTGATACCAGCGCCTGCGTCGCTCTTCTTTCCGCTTCAACTGTAAGCCAAGACGATGCACATTGGCCGCGACCACCGACAGGCCCACCGTACGACCAAATCCCTCCTTACCATGCGTACGCACCAGGTCCAGTCCACGCTGGTTCAAATTGTTGATCGCGGATTCCACGGCCGGCTGCTGACGACGAACCCGCGGAAAGCCCGGGTCAGATTCTCGGTCCTTGTCTACCTGACTTCAGCGACCTTTCTTCGGCATGATCACCAATTCCAAATTTTGCGCCAAGGCATTGCGGTTCAATTCCGAGGAATACCCCGTATCCATACTGCACGAAGTCAGCGACGGATAACGCACCTGGGCCTCCCGTATAAAATCCACGATCATGGAAGAATCCGTCCCCTTGTAGAGCACCTGGTGGCGATCAATGTACTGATGCTGATCCTCCAATACGCACACGGGCAACCCCAACCCCGCCAGCACCCCGCCTTGCCCTTGTTGATCCAGCGCGTATGCAGCTCGTGAACCGAGATAATCTTCTCCCAGTGCGGAATCTCTTCGCCCCTTAGCAACCGCCGATCCACCTCATTTATCAGCTTCAAGCCACAGTCCAGGTAGTGCTGTCCCTTTGTATCGAATGCGGTGCCCAACTGCTCGCGCGAGGCCTGCACCTTTGTGACCAGCTTTCCGCAGTGATGCAGATATGCGCGCACGTGGTCAAGACGACGCTAGCCCCGCCACCTGCGCACACCCTGAAACAGCTTACAAAGCCATGCTGCCCAATCGGCCTCCTTCCGCCAACCCGGTATCCCGTGCGAACGGCACAGACGCGCAGTCTCCCGAAGTAAACAACCCCCCGCATCCCTGAGCAGACTGACGTCCGTAGGCCAATGTACATGCGTCTTCGTCACCGCGGAATCAACCCTGCACCGCAACCACTCTTTAAAATTGGCTTGGGATTTTCCATGATGGTTTATGCAGGCAGCATCCGCATCAAAAACCCATTCATTACCCTTACAATACCGATAGATCGTATCATTCGTGCGATTAAATTGGCGAACCTTCGGAGACTTAGGTCCTGTGTAATGCCAGATTACTTCATTCCTGAAATCCTTCCACCCAATAATCGCATCCAGCGCAGCCTTCGAGTAGTGGTTTGCCGTAGGATCACAATGGAGATAGATACTTCCAGTAGGTTTCAATACCCTGCGCATTTCAATCAGCCATACCGCCATAAAACATAGGTACGCTGCTCTCGCTTCAGAATGAGTGTTCCTGGCGCTCTCAATCACCTCCAGTAGATTCGGATAGTCATCGCGTAGTTGATCCGTCCACTCCTCATGCACATCCCGCTCCCACGTCCAGCGATCCTGAAACATTGCCCCTTTCAGGAGGCTGCCAGGCGTAGCATGAAAGTCCCCCCTGTAAATTGCATCTCTTGCAATATACAGGGCATCCTATGTGCCATTATTCAGGATAGATGAGAGCAGGGAGTTGTTGTTGGGATACGTTGGATCGCGATTTAGTGATGCCTTAGATGATCCGGCACTTCCTGGACTGTTTGAAGAACTGAAAGATGAATTCTTACGAAGGTCGGTTGATTTGAACATTAGCTTTTCGGTTGTGGGGGTAGGTATTGACTGGCTGCGAACTGATGGATGGAAGCATTTGAGCAAGTATGGGGCATTTGATGAGCTTATCGTGGGCCGTAAGTGGGACAGCATTAGGGCACGCCAGTTTGTCGAGGAGGGGATTGTTGGGACTCGGGCCGCTCCGTGGGTATTGGTATGCGAGTGCCGAAAGCTTGTTTATGGGGGCAAGGACACGAACGCCAGGGAGAGTGTAATGCTTGCCCGCAAGTTAGGTATAAGTCAGATACGGAACTGGGTTGACAGAGGAGCTCCTATATCCAGTCTACAGTAGACTTGTCTTCGCGCGCAAGAAATCTAGCCCGGGAGTCTATCATCTACATACGTGGATAGGACGCGTCTATGCAGTCCTTGGAATATTAATTGACTACGAACTCCCTCATCGCAGACCGGCATATTTCTGGATAGTTTTGTGATGGTCTGGGCACAGCACTTTTGAATATTGACATGTTCTCTCAATTAGAGGTTGATCCCCTTGAATGGATGAACAAGGCGAAGTAATAATTGATTGAGAGTGGAGTATTCCGAACACGCAGTGATGCTTCGAACAGGAAGTCGCGTACGGGAAACCACGCTTCCGGTTTGATGAGTGAGGGGGACTCGGTGCCCTTGCAAGTAGCAGGCATCACTTCGATCAATAGTAATCCAGAAACACGGGTAGCCAGTGGTTCCGCAGCAGCAGGGGCAAACCAAACTTTGAAGGCTTGATATTATTCTGGGTAAGCAATCTCCATCTATTCACTTTGCTAGTATGATTGCATCTTGACAGCGAGTTAAGCCGTATCTAGAACCTGAATGCCAGGTTTCGTGAATTTGGATTGGTTAAGTTGGCGCAAGTCTGGCACCTTTTATAGATTCATGGCGTTCCATGAGGCTGTGATAAAATTGCTGGCAGGCCCAGCTATAAGTGACAACACAATAGTCAAGAGCTTACATGCAAGGAAACGGATTCAAGGTCGGAGCGGTTATTTTCTTTCTGGCACTTTCTGCCTGGTACCTGTTCCCGTCGTTCCGGGGGTTATCCCTGAACAATCGGCTGGGGGGTATGAGTCAGGAGGAAAGGGTTGATTATGAGCGTGACAATTTCTCCACGATCGAATCAATCAAGGAGAAATCACTTAACCTGGGATTGGATCTCCAGGGTGGGATGCACATAACCATGGAGGTTGGTCTCAGGGAATTAATTTCCGAGTTGGCGAGCGAGCGCCGGGATGAGGCATTTGATGAGGTTCTGGCGGCGGCAGATGCCCGCAGCGAAGCAGAGAACATCTCTCTGATTGATGCATTCGTTGACGAATTTGAAAACCGGGATCCCGACGCCAGCCTTTCACGCTATTTCCGCAGTGAAGAAATCACACGTCGTTCCAGCAATTCGGAAGTAACGCAGTATTTGCAGGTCCAGGGTGCAGACGCGATTGAGCGTGCCATGCAGGTGATCCGCAACCGCGTAGATAGATTTGGGGTTACCGAGCCCTCAATTCAGACTCAGGGCAGTCGGCGAATTGTTGTTGAGTTACCGGGTATAGATGACCCCGAACGCGTTCGCGCGTTGCTCAAGGGTACGGCAAGATTGGGCTTTCACCTTATGGCGGATCCCGGCGAACTGAATTCGTCTCTGCAGCGGATCATCAGTTACTATGAGGTCGATATAGCGCCTCCCGCAGACTCTTTAGATGTCGGTGAGGAAGAAATCAATGAGGAGGCGGAATCTGATACCTCTTTTGATGTAAGCCAGTTGCTTGCTGAAACGGACGACCTTGATGACGCAGGAAATGCCCTTTTGGATGTTCTGATTCTGATTCCATCGGGGCAGAACCCAGTTGCTTTCGGAGAGGTTGCAGCACAGGATACGGCGGCCTTCAATGCACTCATAGCGGATCCTGAGGTTCAGGCGATGCTCCCTCGCGATATTGAGTTACGGTATGACGCTAATCCCAGCAGTGTTAGTGGGTCGGAGTACTTCCCAGTACTGGCAGTCAACAGGAACATTGAGTTGACTGGTGAGGCGATTACGGATGCGCGGGCGGATTTTGATCCGCAGACAAATCAACCCCTTGTTGACATGGAGATGAATTCGGAAGGTGCGCGCATATGGTCACGTCTTACCGGTGCAAATGTGGGGAAGAACGTCGCCATCGTACTTGATGGCGTTGTGTACTCGTATCCAACGGTCATTGGTCAGATCAGCGGAGGGAGATCTCAGATCACAGGGCTGGCCTCACAGGAAGAGTCCGAGGATATCGTAACGGTGCTCAAGAGTGGTGCCTTACCGGCGCCGGTAGAGATCGTTGAAGAGCGGACAGTTGGCCCCAGCCTCGGTGTAGTTGCCCGCAAAGCTGGCTTTACGTCGCTCATGGTTGGACTGACTATTGTCGTCCTATTCATGATTGTCTATTATCGTGCAGGAGGGATGGTGGCCGATATGGCGCTGATCATCAATATTATCTTCATTATGGGGATTCTGGCGGGGTTCAATGCTACCCTGACGCTGCCTGGTATTGCCGGAATTGTATTGACGATCGGCATGGCGGTGGATGCAAATGTGCTCATCTTTGAACGTATCCGGGAGGAGCAGTCCACTGGAAAGACATTGAAGGCCTCAATAGATGGTGGGTACAGTAAGGCGCTCAGCGCTATTATTGATGCCAATATCACGACCTTCTTCGTAGGTCTTATCCTTTATTCGTTCGGGGTTGGCCCAATTCAGGGCTTTGCAGTGACGCTGATGGCAGGCATACTGGCTTCGCTGTTCAGTGCAATTGTGTTTACCCGAATCATTTTTGATTACGCAGTGATTGGTCGTCGTATGTCCGTCAACTTCGGTTGATCGGCCGCGATATAATCTGAATTCAGGCATTTTGCCATGCGCATTTTTGAGAACACTGATTTCAATCTGGTAGGCAGCCGAAGGCGCGGCTATATTCTGAGCGGAATTCTGATTCTGCTCAGCCTCGGCGCAATAGTTACCCGTGGGTTGGAGCTAGGGATCGACTTCAGGGGAGGTATGGAGTTTGTTGTTGAGAGCAGCCAGGTACTGGATGCGACGGCCGTACGTACTGCCCTCACCTCGGTACTTGAAACATCACCTGAGGTCAAGACCTACAGCGATGTAGGGGCAGGTGGACGGGACGCCCTGCTGATTCGAACTCCATCTGAAGGAGAGACTACCGAGATTCAGACCATGGTGGTTCAAGGAATTTCGGATGCTTTTCCTGGCAGTGATCCGCAGGTGATCAAGACAGATGTCGTTGGGCCGAGGTTCGCGGAAGATTTAAAGCGCGGATCACTGTATGCTGTCCTCGGTTCGTTGCTGGTGATCTTTCTGTATGTGATGCTGCGTTTTGAATGGAGGTTTGGGCTGGGTGCAGTGGCGGCACTCTTTCATGACGTTTTGATTACGCTGGGGATTTTCTCCCTGTTGCAGGGTTTTTTGCCGTTTTCGCTGCAGATTGACCAAGCGATCATTGCAGCTTTCCTGACGATTGTCGGCTATTCACTCAATGACACGGTTGTAATTTTTGACCGAATCCGTGAGTATACGAACCTGTTCAAAACGGAGCCATATAAGATCGTTGTTAATCGTTCAGTGAATACGACACTCAGCCGCACTGTCATAACTTCCGGAACGACGTTGTTAGTTGTAACTACACTGTTTATATTCGGAGGAGAGGTTCTTCGCGGCTTCACCTTTGCACTCATCATTGGCGTAATTATCGGGACTTATTCGTCTGTTTTCGTGGCCACCCCTGTGGTGGTCGAGTTATATAGTCGGTCTGGATCGGCCCGCAGGGCGGTCCGCCGTTAACATTTGGTAGTATGAATTTCACCGTCAAAGACACCTACAACGCAGTGGTCATCACATTCAAGGGCAACGTGATGGGTGGTCCGGCCACCGCTAAACTCCACGAATCACTGAACGAACTCAAGGAGCAGGGCAAGCTGAATGTAATTGTAGATTTGGCTAAGGTAAAGTTCATGAATTCCAGTGGACTTGGCATGCTGATTAGTGCACTGACCACGATGCGGAATGCCGGTGGAGACTTACGCCTTGCGAATCCGGCTTCAAAAATCAGATCGTTACTTGTAGTGACCCGATTGGTGACTGTTTTTGAACATTACGATTCTGTGGAGGAAGCGGCTGACAGCTTCAAGGAAGACTAGGAGAATTTGGTTACATATTCCTTACAGCAGGCTCCATCTATGGTGTCGGCTTCGCGTGAGGTATGTCACGTAATGGCATCTCAATGGCGGTATCGGTAGTAGTTGGTAGTCAATGGGGAGATGAGGGCAAGGGAAAGGTTGTAGACCTGCTTGCGCCTCAGTTCGACATTGTTGCACGTTACCAGGGGGGCGCCAATGCAGGGCATACCATCCGATGGGATGGCCAGACTCAGGTTCTTCATTTGCTGCCGAGCGGAGTATTTACCCCAGGGGTTCAGTGTGTTATTGGCAACGGTGTAGTAATTGAGCCAAAGGCACTCGTCTCTGAAATGCAAAAGGTTCAGGAGTTAGGGTATGATCTGACTGGGCGGTTATTGATTTCCAGGAATGCTCACTGTATTCTTCCGTATCACAAGGCGATAGAAGAGGTTCTGTCCGCGGACAGGATTGGAACAACAAGGCGGGGGATCGGACCAGCGTATACCGACAAGGTGGCGCGTGTTGGGATCCGGGCTGGTGAGTTGGTTGATCCCGATTTATTCGGCCAGCGCCTACGGAGTGAGGTGGCCCGCCAGAATACAGTTCTATGTGGTGCATACGGGCATCCCGGCCTGGATGCGGAAGAAATACTGGCCGACTATGTCGACCTTGGACTTGAGCTTGCCGGATACGTCACAGACACCACGGAACTGTTGCATCGGGCATTGGGCGCAGGTAAAAAAATTCTGGCAGAAGGTGCACAAGGGGCGCTGCTGGACATTGATTTCGGGACCTATCCCTACGTAACGTCCAGCAACCCAACAGCAGGTGGTGTTTGTACGGGCCTGGGGCTGCCTCCAACTGCAATTAACCAGGTGATCGGAATCACGAAGGCGTACTGCACAAGAGTTGGGCATGGGCCATTCCCCACTGAGTTAACGGATGCAACGGGTGCGCATCTTCGTAAGGTTGGTGCCGAATTCGGGGCAACGACTGGCCGACCCCGCAGATGTGGATGGCTGGACCTGGTTGCACTTAAATATAGTTGCGGACTTAACGGTTTCACAGAGTTGGTCGTAACAAAACTGGATGTTTTGTCTGGTTTGGATACCGTAAAGGTTTGCACGGAATATGAACAGGGAGGTACGACAAAATCTCATTTCGTCAACGATACCCGAGCGCTGGGCATGACTACCCCGCGTTACGAAGTGCTGGAGGGGTGGACGCAGGATATAAGCAATTGCACTCAAGCAGACGAGCTGCCGCCTGCGGCCCTGGCCTTGATTGATCGCATAAGTTCATTCACGGGTGTGCGGGTTAAAACCATTTCTACGGGACCAAATCGCGCTCAAACCGTTGAGCTGAGTAGGTAATCAATGGTCCCCATTGCAGACTATCCAGTTTCATGCGAGCCTTTATAACAACTCCCAAGCTAAAACTGGTGCTCATTGTATTCGCTGTGAGCATTGCTTCGGCGTCCCTATTGTATACCAGCAACCTTGTTCGTCATTTGCAAGAGCGGGAACGCACTAGCATGACCATTTGGGCAGGTGCGATTGAGCAGGTGGCGGGTGCCACAGCCCAAAATCCCTATGAGCAGGATTTCCGCGCCATGGCAGAAAACCTGGATCCGACGGATCCAAATTCACAGCGGTATCGGTTGGCCTTGGCCTGGGCTGGCAGGTTGCCACAGGGGGATCATATTGATTTCATGTTCAATATTATTTCCGAGCACTCTCCTGATGTTCCTGCGGCGATTGTTGATGATGAGGGAAACCCGATCAGATGGCAATATCTGGGGGTGCCGGATTCCATTGATCTGAGCCCACAGGATTCGCTGCTTATCGCGCGGAGTATTGCGCGTATGGACCGGAAGTTTGATCCGATCTTGATTGAATTTCAATCAGATCCTCTTACCGCACCTTTGGTCCAAAGGGTACACTACGATGAGAGTGTTATCATTCGGGATCTACGCGTGTATCCGTACCTGCAGCTTACTTTTGTAGCCCTGTTCATAGGGATTGGCTATCTGGGCTTTTCCTATGCTCGCCGGAGTGAGCAGAGCAACCTGTGGGTAGGCATGGCACGTGAAGCTGCGCATCAACTTGGGACTCCAATATCCAGTCTTATGGGTTGGCTTGAAGTGATGCGTACGAGCCCGAAGGCAGACCATGACGTACTGAAAGAAGTCGACGAAGATGTTCTGCGTTTGAGTCTGATTGCGAATCGGTTTAATGATATCGGTTCAATGCCCAAGTTAGAAGATCAGGAGTTGTTTCCCGTTATAGAGACAACCGCAGATTATATTCGTAGACGTCTGCCACGCCGCGGCGCAGCTTTGACGGTGAGTGTATCGAGGGAACTTGAAGCACCCATAAACGCAGAATTATTTGCCTGGGTGATAGAAAATTTGCTCAAGAACGCCCTGGATGCCATAGAGAATAGGCAGGCCCATGTTGAGATAACTGCCGGGGCGGATCGCAATAGAGTATACATCGACATAAGCGACAACGGCAAAGGTATAGATCGTCGCGAATGGTCCAATATTTTCAAGCCGGGGTACAGCACAAAGACCCGAGGTTGGGGGTTGGGCCTCAGTTTAGCCAAGCGTATCGTAGTAGACTATCATGGTGGGTCGCTGACATTGTTGAAATCTGTCGTTGGTCAGGGATCAACATTCAGAATTGTACTTCCGGGATCATAAACCTGGAGCTACGATCTTGATCCAGAAGTGGTGGTGATGAAACATCAACCGCTTTTCTCGCTAGCGTAACTGCAATGGTTCCTTGCGTATTCGTTATATTAGTATTGTAATAAACGCAGCAACCAAGCATGATGTATTTAGTCAGCAGGAAATTGTCGGTAACCGTGATTTCAGTCCTCTTTTTGGGCGTAGGGATAGGGTTATCTGACTCAACCGCACTTCAAGCGCAGGTGCCGAAGGTTACCGCCGATGCCGTCATCGGTGCGGATGGAAAGATAAATGAAGATTCTCTAAAGGCTTTTGTCACCTGGGCTACGGCAGTATCTGCAGAAATAACGACTATCGAGGAAGGCAATAAGCTGCGAGCTGCAATTTATGACTCCACCGGTGATTATAGATCGGGCGATAAGATCTTTCTCGTATACTTCACAGATTATCAGGGCACGATCCTCTTTCATCCTGGGAATCGGGCTATAGAGAGTATACCAGCAGAAAATGTTACCGACGATGAAGGCAATGAAGTAGTTAAGATGATGTTGGCTGCGGGCACAGACGAGCCATCGAGAGTGGAATACTGTTGGAATGACCCGATTGATGATTCTGACAATGCTCCGGGTGCTACTTGCAAGCCCAGCTATGCCATGCGCTACTTTGCACCGACAATCAACCGCGAGCTTGTTGTTGTCGGTGGATATTATCAGGATTTGAGCGCGCTAGCGACACCGCTCCCTAATATACCATTGCCCCCGTTACCGCTGCCGATGTGGTAGACCGGGAAACTCTGAAGCAGTTTGTAGAAGGTGCCGTGCAGTGGTCCGATTCACTTTTTAAGGCATTGGGATTTTCGGCGATCCTTCACTGGAAAATTGAATTCAGAAGAGATGTCAAAGATGGAGGGTTATTCAAAGACGGTCTAACACTGCTGTACAGCATTGCTCCCGACGGATATGTAGTCTTTCACGCACTGGATCCATGGCGCGAAGGTCGGATAGTTATCAACAACCCCGATGCTAGAGGTGATACTACTTTCGTACGAAGGATCATTCAGGAAGCTCAGTCCGGAGGAGGATTTGTTGACTATTATTGGGATAATCCTGATGATCCAGACGATGATCAGGGGGAACTCTCAGGACGACTTATGCGGTTTCTCTTATGCCCGAAGGCATACAGGGAGAGTATATTCTCGCAGGTTCTTTTTTTCCGAGTCTCGTAACCTCTGTAGAGGGTGCAGAAACAGAAATTCCGACAGAGTTCGCGCTTCACGGGAACTATCCGAACCCGTTCAATCCGTCAACACGGATCCAGTTTGATCTTCCTGAGAGGGCGCAGGTGACGCTGCAGGTATTGGATTTACTAGGCCGTAGAGTGGTCGAACTGCCCGTGATGGCGTTTGAAGCGGGTGCTAATCGTACGATTGAACTGAATGCGGTAAACCTTTCATCGGGGGCCTATATCTATCGGGTGATCGCGATAGGGTCGGAGCGCAGGTATGAGAAGTCTGGTTTCATGACACTAGTGAAGTAGCACATTTCAGGTGGCTCAGCTGCTTTGTGGCATCCTAGTGCTTTTGTATAGAAGGGGCTGAGTGGCCTTTCGTCTGCAGGTAGTGTGGTTGCCCCTATAACGGGTGCACATTCCCCGTGTGGATCGTGGTGTGTTGAAGCTCGTGCTTAACCGACTCGCAACAGTTCGAAGGTGCCCCGGGACGGCAATAAATATGGTCCTTCCAATAGATCCTAACGCGACTTCGACATTTCCCTTCCGTCGTGTCTGACTTTTTGACCTGATCT
>JAPPGC010000121.1 GCA_028875125.1 Bacteroidota bacterium
TCAAGCCAATACGATCTTTTCTGAATCTTCAAGCCCATAACTTATCATTCCGTTTATTTTTATACACTGGAAGCCACTACACCAGACGGCAATCGCGCATGGAAGAACCGGACAATGATCCTAATTCGGTAAGAGCTGTGTTATTTGGATCATTTCAGCAGAGAATTTGTCCGAATTCTACTACTCCAACTCAGGTAACTAACCGGATGCTAATCAGAAAAACCTCACGCGTATTATTAAAAACGTTGCAAGAAAAGTAGTTTTCCACAATGATGCAGTTGCCGCTCCGCCGGTGAATTCATAAGAAGATGATGAATGCTGGTAGGCAAGCCAGGTGTCGTGCATAGGAAGCAGAAAGCTAGGTGTTGGAGGTAAGCAAGGAAAAACTTACCAACATCAAGACTATTGCCGGTCCGCATTTGAGCTGGTTCCATCAAGATGCAACTGATGCTTCTGAATGATACGTAAATGATGTCGTCAACAGAATCGGCTCCATGACCGAAAAACTAGTGTAGCGTACCGTACATATTTTTACAGTATGCTTTGATGGATTCCAGAATTTGGTCAACAGATTTGATCCAAATTAAACGCTCGGCCTACATGGGTGCAGGGACCGGTATTCGAGCAAATGAGAGTCCTGTTCTCGGTTTTCAAATGGTCCTTTAGCGGATGGTTTCTACGTACAACAACCGTGACATCCTATCTTGCCCGCTTGGTCCCGTGGTGCGACATGCTCATTGCCGGTTAGCCTATTTCGGTTCTCTGGTCTCGTTTCTATTCCTGCTTCTGCCCGGTCTGGCTCTCGCGCAGGCGCCGGAGCGTTCGCCTTCCAAGGAGGCGGACTTCAAGAAAATCGAGACCCTAGGATGGGAAACAAACCCAACGAGGGCCGTATCTCATCGGGATGATATGATTCGGGCTAAGCGTTTCTGGCTAAAGTCAGAAGCTTCTGGACGCTTTCATGACAGATTACGCCCAGAAAGGCCAGTGAGCGGAGTTTCAGCAGTAAAACCGGTCGCGCAAGTGAGCGTGACGATCTGCGATCGAACGGCTGCTGTAGTAGATGCTATTCTGAGTCGAATCTCAACTACAAATGACTGTTCCGAAGTTAGGAGTACTCAATTGGCGGCCATCACAGGTACCCTGAATTTAGGTTCCAGAAACCTCTCAGGTCTACAGGCGGGAGATTTTGATGGCCTGAATTCGGTGACTGGGCTTGATTTGAGGAACAACCGTTTGGCGGTGCTCCCCGAAGGCATCTTTGATGACCTGACCTCACTGACTTCGCTTCATTTGGGAACAAACGATTTGACAACGCTCCCCGATGGCATCAATGAGCTGGTCTCGCTTCCCGATGGCATCTTTGATCAACTGACCTCGCTGATTCGGCTTCGTTTGGACGGCAATGATCTGGTCACGCTTCCCGACGGCATCTTTGATCAACTGACCTCACTGACTTCGCTTCATTTGTGGGGCAATGATCTGGTCTCGCTTCCCGATGGCATCTTTGATCAACTGACCTCACTGACTTCGCTTGTTTTGGCGTACAATGATCTACGCACGCTTCCCGACGGCATCTTTGATCAACTGACCTCGCTGAATTGGCTTTCTTTGTCCGCCAATGCATTCAGCACGCTTCCCGATGGCATCTTTGATCAACTGACCTCGCTTACTCGGCTTGGTATGGCGTACAATGATTTGCACACGCTTCCCGACGGCATCTTCAAAAACCTTACCCAATTGCCCCTTGGATGGAGTATCAGTTCCTCCATAGGATTATCTCTTAACGATAATCCGGGAGCACCTTTCAGACCGGTCGTCAACGCGGGTGCAGATCTAATGGTACAGTCGGGAACTACTGTGTCTATTCCGGGCAGTGTCACTGGGCCATGGGGTGATTTTGTACGGTGGGAGTGGATTCAGGTAGACGGTCTGGATTCAGATATCCCCATATCAGAGCCGTTGCCCTTGACGGGCGGCGACACGGCCACGCCCAGCTTTGCAGCGCCAATGGCGGAAGGAGACCTGCACTTCAGGTTGGTGGCGACTCCAGGACATGAAGGACCGCCCGATGAATCCCTTGGGTACGCGAACTCTGACCCTGACTGGGTGACGGTACGTGTTGCTACGGCTACAAATACAACGGAGCACCCGTCCGTGGTGGATTTTGCCCTACTTGGGAATTATCCCAACCCATTCAATCCATCCACGACCATTCTACTGGATGTACCCCAAGTGGCGGCGGTATCGGTGGAGGTATTCAACGTGCTAGGCCAACGAGTCCATCGGGAGGACTTTCCGGTTGTGACGGCCGGTCCTTCAAAACCACTGCCCCTATACGTGTCCCATTTGTCCTCCGGCACGTACGTCTATCAGGTCACGGCGCACGTGGGAGAAAAGGTATATCACGCTGGTCGACGGATGACAGTCGTCAAGTAGATATCATCCATACCAGGACTAGCGCAGAATCATAAGATGCCGTCGTCCGCTTCTTCAGTTATCAGCAGAAGTTGCCTTTTTGCCGAGATAACTGTGCTCATATGTACTCCGAGGATCCGAATAAACTACATTGAGTATGGTGGAGAGCATGCACAGAATGCATGCATATGCGGTAGCAGTATGTTCCGAGCGCGAAGATATTCGACCTAGAACCTGCACTCAGTATTTGAATGGACAGCGGACAATAATAGTGCACAAATCAGGCTATTATGTCCAGCGGAATCTTATTTTTGATCGCAGCTAGTTAATGGCTTGGTGGAACACTTTCTTTGATGCCGACCACAGGACTACGATTAGAGGGGTCGTGTACGGAATACTGGGTGCGGCAATACTCCTACTTCTTTTCTGGGATCTTACCGATCGCAAGCCACCTGAAGATGATAAAACGCATATTCGCTACTGGCATATCGTCGGATCGGAGAATGATGTACCCTACACCGTCCGCAAGTTCAATCAGATTCAGGACAGTATCGTTGTGCATGCCACACCAATCCCCTGGCAGGAACACGAAAAGAAAATCTTAACCGCCGTGCTTAGCGGTAACCCTCCTGATGTTGTCAGCCAGTTTGTGCCGGTCGTCCGCTGGGCATCACGAAAGGCATTGCTTCCACTAGATGACTTGATCGCTGCCTCCGCGTTTGACACGACCATATTTTTCCCTGCATTGTGGAACGAAGTGACCTGGCAGGGACGCCCCTATGCACTGCCCGTTAACACGGCATCCTATGCATTCTTTTACAACAAAGACCTCTTTGAAGAAGCCGGATTAGACCCCGAGAATCCACCCAGAACCTGGAATGATGTGCGTCAGTACGCCCGCCAGCTACTCGAGGTTGACGCCGACGGAAAAATCCTCCAGGCTGGCTTTCTGCCTGGATTCAGTGGATCTCACCAAGGCCTTCTTGGAAATATGTCCATTGCTGCTTTGATTGCCTGGCAAAAGGGCGTGGATTACCTGTCCGGAGACGGAGCAACGGTAACGATGAATGCTCCCGAACTTATTGAAGGCGTTCAATGGACCATAGACTACTACAAAGACTATGACCTTGCTGAAGTGCAGGCTTTCATCGGTGGACTCGGAACAGGTGATCAGCACGGATTCGTGACCAATAAACTCGCCATGCTGGTCCTTGATATGAGCTTTCTTGACCTTATTTCTCAATATCGCCCGGAAATGAACTTCGGCGTTACCGAGATCCCCTCCTTTGAGGGAGACCCGACTGTGTCAATGGCGGGAAGCTGGTGGCTGGGCATGCCACGGGGTGTTCAGCATCCAGAGGCGGCCTGGGCTTTCATGCAGTTCTACGTGCAAAAGGATATACAACTTGAAGAGATTGCCTCGCGCGATGATCCTCTCTTTCCGGCAAACATCCATGCAGCTTACGATTCCTCGTTCATTTCCAAGCCACTGGTAGATGTCTTTGTTCGACAAATGGAGTTCGCCCATTCGCCGACGGTGGTCCCACTGGTCCATGGCCTGTTCTGGCGTGAATTTTACGGGGCACTAGAGCGCAGTGTGCGGGGGGAGCAGTCTCCAGAGGATGCGTTTCAACAGGCCGAAGCAACCGTCCAGTCTGCGCTTGATCGGGCAGTGAGCTATGACCGCTATGTTCAATCCAGAATGAAAGACCTGAATTAGTCCGATTGAAATCAAACCCAACTCCCTCCGAATAAAAGAGACCCTGACCGGGTATGCCTTCCTGTCTCCGTGGGCAGTTGGGTTTCTGGTGTTTGGGCTGTATCCGATAGGTATGTCGCTCTACTACAGTCTGTGCCAGTATGATGTGCTCCGCATACCACAATATATCGGTCTGGAAAACTATCGGGAGTTACTCTTTGAAGACCCTTACTTTGGTATCTCCATATGGAACACACTCGTCTACACGATCCTTCGTGTTCCGTTGGCCATAGGCGGATCCCTGATATTAGCCATCCTTGCAAATCAGGCGGTGCGAGGGATTAAATTCTTTCGCACAGTCTATTTTCTCCCGTCTATCATCACCGGTGTTGTGCTGTCGGTGATCTGGATGTGGATGTTTAACCCCCAAATCGGACTCGTCAATACCGCACTCGGGTGGATTGGGTTGCCTGGTCCACTGTGGCTTCAAAGCACTGCGTGGTCAAAACCCGGAATTGCACTCATGAGTCTATGGGGCGTTGGTGGAGCACGTATGATCGTCTTTATTGCTGCCCTGCAGGGGATACCTTCGTCCCTATACGAATCGGTCGAGATTGACGGAGGCGGCTGGTGGGCGCGATTTTGGCATGTAACAGTACCTATGCTCTCCCCTGTCATCTTTCTGTGGAGCGTTCTGGAAATCATCTTCTCCTTCCAGGTCTTTACCGAAGCCTACGTAATGACGAAGGGCGGCCCGCTAGATTCCACGCTGTTCTACAACCTGTACCTCTATTTCAAAGCCTTTGACGATTACGAAATGGGATATGCCTCGGCAATGGCCTGGATTCTGCTCGTTATTACGCTGGCAGTCACACTGCTCCAGTTCAAGCTTGGCAAACATTGGGTGCACTATACCGGAGGAGCGCCCGAATGATCAGACACTCCATCAATAGAACACTGCTGAAGAAAGCAACCATTTACTTTGCTCTGGTTGCAATCGCTGCCGTTTTGATCATACCGCTGTTATGGATGCTTTCGGCATCCCTCAAAGGCAACGAAGAGATCTTCACCATCCCGCCGACCTGGATCCCGAAAGAGATCCACTGGGAAAATTATGCAGAGGTATTTAACCGCATGCCCTTTTTGGCATACTTGCGGAACACCACATTCATCACCGTTCTGACGATCGTAGGAACCGTATTTTCAAGTTCACTGGTAGCCTACTCATTTGCCTGCCTCCGCTGGCCTGGAAGAGACAAGATCTTCATTTTCGTGATTGCTACGATGATGCTACCGCTGCATGTCATCATGATCCCACTATTCGTGATCTTCAAGGAATTACACTGGCTCAATACCTACAAACCCCTGATTGTCCCCGCCTTTCTAGGGGGCGGGGCCTTCAATATTTTCCTGCTGCGCCAGTTTTTTCTGACCATTCCTCGAGAGCTTTTTGATGCGGCGCGGATTGATGGCCTGTCCGAGTGGCACATTTACTGGAAGATTGCCATGCCGCTGGCCCGCCCCGCTTTGATCACGGTAGCCATTCTCACATTCATGTTTACATGGAACGATTTTCTTGGACCCCTGATATATCTTTCTGATCAGGCCAAGAATACGCTGGCTTTAGGACTTGCGCTTTTTGTTGGACAACATCAGACGGAGTGGGGCATCTTAATGGCGGCATCCATTATCATGATGATCCCTATGGTAGCCATCTTCTTTTTCTTTCAACGATACTTTATCAAGGGATTCGCCATGAGCGGGATGAAAGGATAATTATAAGAATGATCCAATCTCGTACTGTTTATCTCCTATTGGTTCTTGGCTTGGCATTCGGCGCCGGGCAGATCGGTCCAAACGAAGCTGTTGTTCGCGAATTATTTGATCGGGACAGCGTCTCCTTTGGCTTGACCGAAGAGGGATTCATTCCCGCATGGCTAGTAGCTGGACCATTCGAGCAACCCCTAGTCGGATTTGGACAAGCCGTCGATGCAGACGTTATTGGTGAAGCTGAGATCTCACCCACAGTGGGAAAAATCGAACGAACTGCGCTGGTTGAAGATGGGGAAGTAGCGTGGAAACCTCTCTACAGTAGCCCGAACGGCTTCGTTGATTTCAATACGTCTTTGGGATGGGTTCATCCCGGTAGCGAGCCAGAGAAGATATGGAAAGCAAAAACGGGCTACGCCTTCACCCACATTGACAGTCCAGATGAGCAAGAAGTCATACTCAAGGTTGGCAGTAATAGCAGCCTCAAAATTCTGCTGAATGGAGAGACCGTGCACATCAGCACGCATGACCGTAACGCAGAACCCGACACCGATACCGTCCCCCTGCGCCTGCATTCTGGAAAAAATGCGCTATTAATCAAGGTAGGACAGACACACCGCAATGAAGCACCCGACTTTTTTGGAGCGCTTCGTTTCGAATGGGGATTCTACGCGAGGCTGCTTAGTCCAGAATTAGTTCCTGTCGAGAACGTACGCGTAGTGGTCCAGACCGGAGCAGAAATAACCAGTGCGGAGCTCGTTTCTACATTCTTTTTCAAGGAATCCCCGGAAGGGCTTCAGCAGCGCTTTGATCTCGTAATCTCCTCTTTGTCAGAAGAGCAGCAGGCAGGAGCACTGCGCATCAAAACGGCATCCACGGAGCATTCGACCGCACTGGAGAGAATCCCCTTCGGAGTGAGCCGTCATATCGTTTATCTACCAGCACTCACGGCCGAAACTGCGGCACATGTTACCGTAGCCCTCGATACAGACACCTTGACCTGGGACACGGTGCTTCGCCCACAACCACAATATGAAATTCACTTGGCTATGATGTCGCACACCGACATCGGCTACACAAATACACAGCCCGTCGTCAAGGAACGACATCTGCGCACATTGGACGATGTACTGGCCCGGCTAGAACAGGATTCCTCCTTCGCATGGACTGTCGAAACTGTGTGGCAGCTTGAACAATACAGACAGGCCCGATCACCAGAAAAATTCGATCGATTGATGACATTTGTGAGAACGGGACGGGTTGCAGTCTCGCCCATCTATACAAACCCATTCACGGGATGGATAAGTGCAGAGGAAATGATTCGTTCGTTTGACGTAGGACACGCTTACGCACGCCAGTACGATCTGGAGTTCAGGACCGCTATTTACAATGATGTGCCTGGCCTATCATGGTTCATACCGCAAGTGCTGGAAAATGAAGGCATCTCTTTCCTGACAACGGGAATCAACGAAGTTTATAATGACTACAGAATGCAGCGCAACCTGCCCAAAGTGTTTTACTGGAAAGGCGCAGGGGGCGAACGTGTTCTTACCTATCGCACTGAGGCCTACAATGAGGGACAGACCTTGGGGTTGGAGAAAGGTGTCGATGCAGTACCTCTTCGTCTCTGGGAGCGACTTCACCGACTACAGGCACAAGGATACCCGTATCACTTGATCCTTGCTGTTCACACTTTTGGAGACAATGGCGGCATTCCTCTCAACGCCCCCGCCACAGCGAAAGCCTGGAATGCGGAATACGCGTACCCTCGAATTCAAATCAGCAACCTTGACGCTTTTGCCAAATCATTTCAGGCGCGCCATGACAGCCTCCCCACGCTGACGGGAGACTGGACATCAACCTGGGATGTGCTTTATCAGGGAGAGCCTGCCCGTATGGTACGTCAGAGATGGGTACAACACCAACTGCTTACGGCCGAAAAAATGTCCACACTATCATGGTTGCTGGACCAGAACCATGATCCCCTCTCCGATATCATTGATTCTGCTTACGATAATCTACTTCATTTCAGCGGTCAGGGTAGCGGACTTGAGTATGGTTATGGGTCGCCCAAGGATAACCTGACAACGATGGCCTACCGGGAGCAGTATGTGCAAGATGCCCTGCTGGCCACCACAGAAGTTCTGGAGCGCGCAACGTACAGGCTTTCTGCGCGCGAGGAAAGTTTTGAAGGTGAAGGCCTATATGTGTTCAATGCACTGAACTGGTCACGCGATGCACCGGTTGAGGTTGAGTTTCCGCGCGAAAATACCCATCAGTACCGTGTGATTGACCTGAACTCAAAAATGGAGATACCCAGTCACTACGGTGGCTACACGCTACGCTTCGTAGCCCGTGATCTACCTCCAATGGGCTACAAAAAAGTTCGACTGGAACGAAGGACCCACCCTCAATCAAATCCTGGTGAAGCTCTGCAGACACATGATTGCACGATTGCAAACACCTATTATCGAATTGGTGGGGATTGTCAAACCGGGCGCATTGCACATATCGTTGATCTTGAGAGTGGTGAGACATTGATTGATAATGACGAACAATCAACCTTTGGCCGCCCTCTGCGAGCCGATTCCCTGTTCTCACTTTCTTTTGAGACTATGGATGTCGATGAAGTAAAACTGTATGTCCGTGATGAACGTCCGGCCCGACTGGTGCTTGTAGCCGAGCGTGAAGACCACTTATTTGCACGATCCGAATACGTACTCTGGGAAAACCTGGATCGTGTGGATGTACAGCACACGGTCAATCTCGAGCTACTGGTCTCTCCTTCGCAGGTTGAGGACTACAGTGTGGCATTTCCATTTGCGATATCAAATCAAGAGGCGGCAGTAGAGGTACTAGGCGGTTTCCTGGAAGCTGAGACGGACCGCTTTCCCGGTATTGAGCACGACGCTTTCGCTCCGCGACGTAGCGTCGCGATCCACAACAGCACACAAACAGTAAGTTGGGCTGCTGTTGACAGCCGGGTTGCGCGGCTGCGCAAAGAGGCCCCTGGGGATAGGATTACTATCTACGCCAATCTCGTTAATAACTTCCCGGAAAACTGGAACCGATGGGAACCAAACGAAGGCACGCTGGACTTCCGGTTCAGTTTTACCTCCGATGATATTAGTTTTCAACCCGCAGCTACGAGCCGGTTTGGGTGGGAAATTAACACTCCACCAGTAACGCGTTACACTTGGCTGCGCTCCATACCCGCACAGGAAAGCTTTCTAACGGTTAACGGCCATCAGGTAGTCCTTTTGTCCTTGAAACCCATGAGCGACCGGAACGGTGTTGTGTTGCGTTTGATGAACATGGATCCTGAAATGCCCGCTGAAGCACAAATTTTTTCATCCCTGTTTGATATTCAAAGTGGAACAACTCTGTCCATCTTAGAAGAAAACAGCATATCCTATGAAGTCGGCGAGAACCTCGCCCGCGTAACACTGGCGCCCGGGATGATCCAGACGCTTGGATTCAAACTACCCCCGAGATAGCCAGTCCCGCGGATATCGTTCACGCAATAGACACACCAGTCAACAACCCTCAAAACAAACTTCTCATGAGACAACCCATACCAAACACCCCGAACCAAATACGAAATCGAAATCGTCTGGTGCTCTGGACGATTACCCTGTGCATATGTCTGATATGGTCGGCCTGTCTGATCATTGAAATCGAAATGCCAAGTACGGCAAACACGGGAGAGGTAATCGATTTGCGCGTTGTCGCGCAGGAAAATGTGGCTGAGAGTAGCACTCTCTGGAAAGGAGTTTTCTCTGTACTGGTGCCGGAAGATTGGGATTTTGTCTCAGCCGAATACACCGCCAGTGATATGAATGGCGATGTCGGGAGCGGATCCCTTGATGTTTCACCCGAATGGACCGACTCTACGGAAAAAGCAATTCCAGCTCCAAGTGGGATGAAATGGATCGGGACCATCTCTGATGAAGGCTATCTGCATGCGGATACCCTGATCGCAGAAGCAATTATGCGACTGCAGGTCGGGCAGACTACCGGTGATTTTGGAATCGGGTACGTAGTAACCAAGGAATCTTATTTTCCCACATGTGACTGGTTCATGACCTGTGGGTCCAGCTCCCTTAACGGTGCAGACTCCTCTATGAACAACATGATTACGGTAATGGGTACTACTGGGATTGAAGATGTGACCGAAAAGGGCATACCCTCGCAGTTTGTGCTCGAGCAGAACTACCCCAACCCCTTTAACCCCAGTACCACCATCCGGTACGCGGTAGAAGAAGCTACGCCCGTAAGGTTGAGGGTCTTTGATGTTGGTGGACGGGAGGTTGCCCAACTCGTTAATGAGACAAAGTCACCGGGCGTGTACGAAACCAAATTTGAAGCAGATAACCTGCCAAGTGGTATCTATCTCTATCGACTTGAGGCGGGCGAGTTTTCAGAAACGCGCAGTATGATATTAAACAGGTAGCAAGCATATCCGAAACATGGAACCGCGGGTTGTTCCGGTGAATGCTTGATTCCGATATCTGCCGTTTCCACCACCTCGGAGGCAATGACCGGACGTAGTGCTGCATTACAGGTTGCTTCTTCCAGGGACCTAGGGCCGCAGTTTGTCAATAACCCCCACCGCATGGTGGGGCAGGACGGAGCCTACTCCATTCCACTCGGCGACGGGAGTCTGCTGTGGTATTTCGGCGATACGCTGATCGGCGAACGACCAGAAGAAAGTCTGTGGTACATTTTTGGCGAGCCCGTGGGTGGCCAGGATTTAAGCGGTAAGGGCCCCTTCGATCAGATGATCACCAATACCGGACTGATCCTGAAAGATCGGTCTGGCCGTGAAGGTCTGAACGATTTTTCCTACATCCTGAATCCTGATGGCAGGCTCAAGCAACTGGTGCCCTCCCTCCCCGGTGAAGATCCTGAAAAGGACCGGATTTGGTGTATGCATGGCTGCAAGCTCAATGATACGCTGTATCTCTTCTTCATGAAGATTCTGATGCTCGAAAAGGGTGGGGACCCCCTGCCAGTGGGATTCGAAATCATAGGTACAGGCTTGGCAGTCGGATCTGATACAGACTGGACGTTCAAACGAATCGAGTACAATGGTTCAACCGTTATCTGGCCAAACGACCAGCCGCAGTTCGCAGCAGCAGTGGTTATAGAGGAGGATTGGGTTTATCTCTATGGAAGTTTGCAGGCCCCGGATTTTCGACACCATGCTTATGTTGCAAGGGTGAGCGCCGAAGATATGGGGCGTATTGATCAGTACGAATACTTCACCGGTGACCCCGAAAAATGGAGTAAAGACGTTTATGCCGCCAATGTCATCTTTTCCGGTATGCCGAATGAGATGTCAGTCTCATACAACGAATACTTGGGACAATATCTGTCCGTGCATTCCATGGGGCTGAGTGGTGCCATCGTAGGTCGAACTGCGCCGAACCCATGGGGTCCCTGGAGCGAACCCACCTCCTTGTGGACTGTTGAGCCACCGGAAAAACCAATCCCTTACCCGCGACTCATTTACGCGGGTAAAGAGCATCCCGAACTATCAGAAGACCGCGGGCGGGTCCTGTACATTACTTACATCGAGTTTGAGGAATATTTCCCCCATCTCATCGAAATAACCCTGGCATCGCCCTGAATCAGCAACTTCGGGATCGCAGGCAATACTGAATGTTTCCCGTGCTTCAATGGGGACTCGACTGATTTCAACCACGACCATGTGCACATGATACCCGAAGTGGGAGATCTGAAGAGTTCGGCGATGACACATCGCTTCGGTGATTGTTTTAACCCGCCTGGATTGACCAATTTTCTCGGTGTAGTTCAAGCAGTCGTGGACTTGACCGGCTTGCGCTGTCTCAATTTCCCTCCGTTCGGCACTTCCGATACTATTTCTGGGACGTTTGTGATTGACGGAAGACATTTTCCCTCCTTGGGTATACCGGTCACCTTTACCTGGTACCCTGACCGTATTGTCCGGGAAGCAAATTATAAGGGATTCCACTTCACTTCGGTCACTGCACTAGCCTGGAATAAAATGGCAGCGGTGACGGAAATTTCGATCGAAAACCGAAGTGGCGAGACGCGAAAAATCGAAGTAGGCTTGCGGGTACAAGGTCGCGTTACGAAGTCTACAAACAGCTGGGCTGCATTTCTGCCACCACAGGAATTGAACAATACGGCCCGGGTAGATCATGAGCGCGGTGCCGTTGTATTCAGTGCACAGCAGAGCCGTGCTGTTTCAATCCAGGGAATGTACCCTCGGGCGGACTCCGTAAGAAAAAATGGCTTTTGGTATGGTCTCAACCTGCATCCCGGGGAAAAAGAGCAGATCAGCTATGTTAACTCAGTTGCAGAGACGGAATCCGAAGCTCGCTCCATCTACGACAACCTATTCCGTGATGTGACCGGGGAATTGAGCCGTGTACAGGAAAACTGGAACGCCGAATTAAAAGCAACCTACACACCAGGTAACGGCCGGTACGCAGGACATTTACCGGAACTGGATACCACCGATACAGAAATCCGAAAGCTGTACTGGATGGGGGCTCTTGGCGTCATTTATTTCCGCAGAGACAGCTCATTTTCCGTGTTGGGGCGCACGTACGATACCCTGATGCCACGCTACTGGCAGACCGTCACCTTTATCTGGGATTATTTCCTGAGCATGCAGGTGCATGCTCTCCTAGACCCCGGGGTGATGCGAGAGTATCTGGAGCACTGGATGTGTACGGATACCTATAAGCACTTTGGTACAGAATACCTGACCGGGGGACCGGTCGGCAACTGGTATTCAGTAAATGATTATGCGATGGTGAGTATGGTGCGCGAGTACACTCGCTGGACTGGCAACGTAGATTGGCTTGAAAAACCTGTTGCCGGCACAAACAAACGGGTCATAGATTTTCTGGGCGACTATGCCCAACAATGGAAAAATTTTCAGAGTGCGAACGAACTGGCGGATTACGGCGGAATCAACAACCTCCTTGAATGTGTGAGTACCTATACACATGAAGTGGCGAGCCTCAATGTGGCCAATGTACACAACATGCGGGTCGCCGCAGATCTAATGGAGGCCTCAGGGCGAGGAGGTCCCCAATGCGATAAGCTTCATCAGGAATCAGAGAGATTGTTGGAAGCGGTCCAGTCTCTTTACGTCGAAACCAAGGGGTACTGGCAAGCTCGACACCCCGATGGCGAGATGTACGAAGTGAGACATTGCTATGATCTGCTGACGGTCCTCAATACAATTCCTGATGACTTGTCTGAGCAGCAAAAAGCAGAAATGGTCAGTTTTTTCAAGCGAGAAATTCAGACTGCCACCTGGATGCGTGCCCTTTCACCCGCCGATGAAAACGTGCTCTTTGATGTACGCCCGGACCATCAATGGACTGGAGCCTATCCGGCCTGGCCGTCTGAAACCGCACGCGGACTGTATCGCATTGGCGCAGCAGATCTCGCCTTCAACTGGTTAAAAGGCTTGGCCCGCAGCGCCAACCAGGGACCTTTTGCACAGGCACATTTTGCCGACGGGGTTGTCAGCTTGGAAGAGGGAGGCGCCCGCAAGGCCCCCTCAGATACCCCCTACATCACCGATTGGGCCTGTTCTTCCAGTGGAAGTTGGGTGACAGTAATTCTTGAAGGAATCTTCGGTCTTCGGGCATCCCTCACGAACGGATTGACTGCCAAACCGCAATTTGCATCGTTTGACCCGCGCGCAAGCCTGCGCAACATTGCTTACCAAGGAGATCTCTACACGGTAACCAAGGACGGAATCACGTCACAGAACTAATCATACGCTTATCAAATCCTGAACACGTAAAGGCCTATTTGCGCCAACGTAGATGGGCGTTCCCGGAAGATTCGCTTCGTGTTAGTGTCTTGCCGGGAGGCGTATCGAACTATGTCTGGAAGGTCGTTACCCCGGAAGTGCGCTGGGTTCTGAAACAACCGCTGCCCAAGCTGGCAACGGAAGTTGAATGGTTCTCAGATATCCGACGGATTGAACAAGAGCATGCATGCATACGATTTCTGTCGACCATTCTGCCAAGAGGAACTGTACCGGAAATCATACACTTTGACAGCGAACATCATATATGTGTGATGACCTGTGCGCCTGCCGAGGCAGTCTCGTGGAAAGAGCTCCTGATGAGCGGGAAGTTTGAAGCGTCAGTGGGGTTTTCGGTTGGCCTGATCCTGCGTCAAATTCAAGAGAGGAGCTTGGCAACCAACGGTTGGTCAGCCTTTGAGGACATCACATTTTTTAATGAACTCCGCATAGACCCCTTTCATCACTACCTCATCGCGCGTTACCCCGCACTTAAAGAACCGATTGGTCGACTGGTTGATGAGCTCCTGTCGCGTCGTGACAGTCTCACTCATGGGGATTATTCGCCAAAAAATATACTCGTTTGTTGAACGACAATTAGAATTTAAGTCGACGACAATTAGAATTTAAGTCGGAGGA
>JAPPGC010000059.1 GCA_028875125.1 Bacteroidota bacterium
CCCAATTCCTGTCAGTTGGAAAGATCAAGTTTCCCCAATGATTGAAACAAGCCCCCGCCAAAATGCTCGCCTACTTGGTCCACCCAATCACATACGTGTCAAAATCATTCGTATTCCGGGAAGTCGGATCAGCCCAGGGAACCGGGATCGTCTTCATCCCATGTTTAGAACACTTGATCCGAGGAATCCGTGCGTCCGTGATGGTTCGACACTCACAGCAATCCAGGTGACGTAATTGCCCGCAGTGCGCAGATCGTAAAAGGGACACACCCGATCACATTCTTGCACTTCAACGGAGAGGTATCTGTACACGTCAACGCCACCGTTCTCCGTGTTGCTTTGTCATCATACGTGTCTTCTAAAATCTTCCAGGGCGCCCGGAGGCCCAGCCTCTTATCCGCCGAGGTCGTTGGCACGCTATAATCAAGATTTAGGTGGATAGTTAACGCGAAAGCCCCGCAGTAATGATGGGGAAATGACCCAATCCTTCGGAAAACTTTGGAGAACCACCTAAATTCATGACTCATCTCACAATTAAGGGCGAAGACCCACTAGAGCTAATGCATCCCCGAAAATAGTGCGGACGAACAGACATATGCCACATACATGGAACATATTACACTGGCATTGGTAGAAGTTCGCGTTCATCTTCTCAGGTTTCTTCCTCATAAGGTTACGGGATTCGCGATTGCTTCTTCCCCAGACAGTAAGTGTTCATTTTGAGTTAGCTGGGCAATGAACACCCCCAGTTTGATCCGCCTTAATTAGTTGCCGAAATCATGATAAACCTAGACATCTCATCTACGGAGCGTTTGTATTGCATTTATCCCCCTCTATGTGGGAAGACAACCAAGGGGACCGAGGCACCACCGCCTCCCCGCCCCGCCCCTCCTGATAAAACCAATTCGTAAATGGATTAAATCCACAGGTATCTATGGAACAGCATATCAGAGAGTACAGGAATACACTGGAAGAAATATTTGTCAAGAGTCAAGATACTCGCGACAAAGTCTTGATTACTTTATCGTCTGGTGGCATTGCTTTTATAGCCGTCATCCTATCTGTATTGCTGGACTCCAACCATGAAATTGTCTGTGGGTGGATGCTGCCAGCGGCTTCAGTATCGCTAATACTTACAATTATTGTAACGACCATTAGTTTTCAGGTGTCCAAGGAGCAGGTCAAACAAAGAATCGAGAAAATTGATAATCATAGCAATCCGTTTGACCAACTCGATTTTCCTCAGTCACTCTGTCTCTCCTTTCTCAACTGGGCTAGTTTAGTGCTGCTATGGTTAGGGCTAATTTTTCTTGGAGCCTTTGTAGTTTTCAACCATTAACTACGGTGGCACAATAGACCACACCAGTCCGAGTAGGCGTGATAAAAGAGCAAAACAGATAGCCCCTCCACAGTGACTCTTCTGCGGCGTGAAATCAAATTGCGCATCTGGATACATCCAGGGGATTATGCCGCATTTGCATGAGGAACTCCAAAAGCATCTATCCCAGCAGTCGCCGTGGCACTGTACAAGGCTGACAGCCAAGAACCGACCCACTATACAAACCACTCGGAACAGTTCCCTACCCGTCCGATCATGTAAAGCATTTCCTGCCTAACGTGCAACACCAGGAGAGAGTGCCCGTGTCCGGATAGAAAATCTGTCACCCATACACTAGTACCACATGTCTTCAAGATGGCCTGTGCTGAGCTTAAGGTTTCATGCTATTAGGGGCTGGAGGCGTGTCCCACGACATACAAAACAGACACTCAGAACGGATTCTCTTCATAAGTGTGGGAGAGGTAGGTTATCTTCCAGATCCTCTAAGCCTCTGATATTCCCGTACATCTACAAGAAACTCGCAATATGAAAAAGTTGCATTTACCATCAGTTTAGCACGATGCCTCCTAGGATTAGGGCCAGAGGGGTGTCTATCGCCATACGTGTTTGCCATCTCATCAAGCCCACAAAGGATCTTTATTAACGCATTCAATACCTGATTAACTGGATCGTGTTTGTGCTCTGGTCTAGGATTCAGATTTAGCAACTTTTTCACCTCATTGTGTAAAGTTTGTATTTTCTCCCCCTTGAAGTCAACGTTTTCTTCGTTAAGGATTCCCTTGAGTAGTGCCTCAGTGAGAGTCTTGCAGACGGTAATAGCACCATCATAATCCTTGGCTTTGATTCTGCTGACCACTTTGTCGGTTAGGCGATTCAGTTCAGGGTTATTGATTTTCCGCACGCTGGTAGGGGTAATCACATCAGCAGCAGAATCCTCATCCAAAAGGTCTTCAACAACTGGAATGAGCGACTCAATTTCCATCCGTGCCTCATGAGTGGATGCGAGATCCCCAGCGATATCGTTAGCCTCAATCATTTTCAACCGTGCGATGGATTCACGGGGAAGAAAAGATTCCGCCAAGGATCTAAAACGGACGGCCCATCCGGCAATCGTCAACCCAACAAGATAGACGCCATCAGGATCATCAATATTTACGGAAAGATCACTGTTTTTGATCTCATTGAAGAGTTCCCTAAGTGCTGTCTTCTGAGCCTTTCGCAAAATCATTTTTAGAAGGGGCTTGTCTCAATCCTTGTTGAAAATAGACCGGTTCAACTGGTAGGAATTGGGTCTGTTCTTGGCTATGACACTTGTTCCCTGATGGCCTTTTGTAGCTTTGCAACCTCCTCTTTCATCGTGTCTACACCTTGATCTAAAAGTATTCGTTGAACTATGTGGCAGGGGAGAGGTGAAATCCATCATGCGTTGTCCCTGGCGATTGTCCAAATAGCCGTTGGTTGTTGCATGCTCCAGGCTATCTCGACATTGGTAAAAGTTGAAGTCCAGTCTTAATGGGACACACGAAAAACTCTCCCGGTAACATCAGAGGGAATCAGGACGGAATATCAATTTTCGGTAAGTGCCTCAAGGAAACCGTCATAGGCGGGCTTGGGTCTGTACTCCGCATCAAACAGTAGCCCCCACTCCGGATTACCCCAGAAATCAATCAGCCAACTCTCTGGATCACGTAATCCCCACCATGTGATTGCAAATTGATTGGCTTCGGGCAGATCCATGAAGGCCATTACGATGTCCTTAACACGTTGCTTCTGAAGTTCACTCCGTCCAGTTGTGAGTTCAGACAAATCACCTTGGGGGTTGACGCGGACATCCATTTCAGAGATATGAATCAGAAGACCTCGCTGGACTATGGCATCCATCACTGCAACAATATTATTCAAGGAAGGGGTGTTATATGTGATATGCATCTGCAGCCCGATACCGTCAATCGGTATGCCGCGAGTTTGAAGGTCATCGATCATGGAAAACATCGCATCTCGCTTGGCGGCATCCCAGATCGTACCATAATCGTTGTAGAAAAGCAGCACATCGGGGTCTGCATTCCTGGCATACTGGAACAACCGGGCTATGTAGTCTGGCCCCATTCTTCGGCGGAATACTGAATTACGGAGCGCTCCTGATCCATCTTCAAAGGCTTCGTTAATCACATCCCAGCTTACGACATCATCTTTGTAGCGTCCAACGACATTAGTGATGTAATCTTCGACAGCATCCTCAAACTCAGCATCGGTCCCGCTGAAATTTTCCAGCCAGGATGGGGTGGACTGGTGCCACACCAACGTATGGCCGTGGACCTGCATATCGTATTCTTTTGCAAAGGCAACCAATGCGTCGGTGGGTCCCCAGACGTAGTTTCCAGAAGGGTCCGTCAGATGCCGCATTTTCATCTCATACTCAGCAGTCACGCTGCTGAATACAGTGCGGACAACCTGTGAGTGGGGTCCAGAGCTCAATCGGTTTGATTGGAGTGCAACTCCCACAGGAAAGGGGGCCACAGAGCGCAGTGGTGTGTATTCGCTGCTGGGTTCGGGCTCCTGTACCGCGACTGTGTTGTCTTTGCAACTAAGAGCAAGTATGGCCCAAAGGAGAAAAAGAAACAATCTCAAGTGTTTACAATTGATAATAACTCCCATCACTTTCCGCCGTAATTTATAAAGGTGTGCGCATTAAGCGAGTCGCTCATGAATGGTCAAGTAGTTTACCGCCTCGCCTTCTGCATTGTTGCCTTGTTTGCAGTTTTGTTGCAGGGGTGTACCCGTTCAGACTTGGGGCACGATCTACCTGACAAGGTAGATTTCAATTATCATGTACGGCCCATTCTGTCCAATACCTGTTTTGTGTGTCACGGGCCTGACATTAGCACCAGGGAGGCGGAGTTACGTCTGGATACCTATGATGGCGCCATTGCCCGGCGTGAAGGCGGGCAAGCTATTGTCCCGGGCAACGCAAAACGCAGTTTGCTCATCCAGCGCGTCAGTCATCACGATCCGGAGGAGCGCATGCCTCCGCCTAAGATCAACAAAATACTTACCGATTACGAAGTCGCACTTCTTTCCAAATGGATTGATCAGGGGGCAGAATACAAGACTCATTGGGCATTGATTCCGCCGGAAAGTCCGCCGGATGAGGCTACAATTGATGCATTTTTGCAGGCAAGCATCGAAAAAAGCGGCATAGAGCCTGCGGCCTTGGCGTCAAAGGCCAGTCTGATTCGACGTGCGTCTTACGTGTTGACCGGGTTGCCTCCCTCACCAATGGCCGTTGAGGCATTTGAGGAGGATGAATCTCCTGATGCCTATGAAAGGGTATTGGATACCCTCCTGGATTCTCCCGCGTTTGGTGAGCGCTGGGCACGTCACTGGATGGACCTGATACGATATGCGGAGGCAAGAGGGCATGAATTTGACTTTACAATTCAGGGTGCGTGGCAGTACAGGGATTACCTGATCCGGGCCTTCAACGAGGATGTTCCCTACGACCAGTTTGTCCTGGAACACCTTGCGGGTGATGTTCTAAAGGAGCCCAGACGCAATTCAAAAGAGGGGTTTAACGAGTCTGTTATTGGGACCGCGTACTTCGCACTCGGTGAAGGAAAGCACAGTCCGGTTGATACGCGCATTGACGAAGCTGAGCGCATAGACAACATTATTGACGTGACCACCAAAACATTTCAGGGGCTAACCGTAGCCTGCGCGCGTTGTCACGACCATAAGTTTGATCCAATTCCGACTACGGATTTCTACTCGCTATACGGCATTGTTGAGAGTGCGCGATTTACGCCTGTTCCCATTCTGTCGGAAGGTTATTTGGCCGGGTTGCGCTCGCTGATTGATTTCAATAAGACGTCGCGCCTGGATATTGCGAACCGGTGGCAGTCGTCCCTAGGCGTGGTTCCAGCCGTTCCGGCTAGTATGACAATAAATCCGCCGACCTTACGGGACACAACCGGATCGTGGGAGCTACTGGGCGATTTTCGGGACGGAGCGATTGATGCGTGGTTCGCGGACGGTGCGGCGTTTGAAGGTGGCACCTCTCACGGTCTCCCAGTGATAGAGGATGCCCGTTTGGTGCAGCTTTCTGAGGGAGTGGCGAGCAGCCGGCATATATCAAAGGGTATTCCAGGGGCACTGCGGTCACCCACTTTCACAATAGCCCATGATACGATCACGGTCATGGCAAAAGGCTTTAAGTCATCGTTGCGACTTGTGGTTGATAATTTTCAGCTTATACGAGCTCCGATTCATGGCGAGCTTGATCAAGTAATCAGCAGTGATGAGTTGAGACCCTATCGGTTCCCTTTAGATTTATGGCAGGGGCATAAAGCCTATATAGAGTTACTTGTCGGGACCTATGACAGGAAACAATTTCTTACCGATCAGCACATGCTGGTTGTTAATGATTCGTCCTACTTTGAAATTGCTTATGCCGTAGCCCACAATGAGGCTGCTCCCACACTGCCGCGCCGGGAATTTGACGAGGCCCCACTCCCGCAATCTGTAAGTGCCTGGGCTGCACAGAAAGCTAGTCCTGCACAGGTGTCAGCCATTAACCAGGCTTTGGAATCCGGTGAGCTGGAGCGGCCACTAGTTATTGATGTGGTTCGTCAGGAACAGGAGATCAAACAGGCCATGCCCGCCGCGGAGTTCTTCATCGGTATGACTGAAGGGGACGTGGTTACGAGTGCGGTCTTTGGGCGCGGCAACTATAAAACCCCTGTGGGGGACCCAGTACCGCATAGATTTTTGACCGCGCTTGATCCTACCGGTAGTACTTTTGACAAGACGTCCAGCGGGCGACTGGAGTTCGCCGAGGCAGTTATAGATCCTGCCAATCCTCTCACTGCACGTGTTATGGCAAACCGCCTGTGGCATCATGTTTTCGGGAGAGGGATAGTAAAGACCGTAGACAATTTTGGGGGGCAGGGGAGTCTTCCGACGCATCCAGAACTGCTTGATTATCTGGCATTGCACTTTGTGGAGCTGGATTGGTCAATAAAATCCATGCTCCGGGAGATCCTGCTTTCGGAGGCTTTTCAGCGTTCTACTCAGGTCCCTGAAAATGCCGCTGAACTTGACCCCTCGAATCTACTATTATCGCACTATCCTGTACGGAGGCTGGAGGCCGAGGCGATACGTGATGGTATTTTGGCGGTGTCGGGAGCGCTAGACCCCACCATGTATGGTCCGCCGATACCGATCCATTTAACGGAATTCATGAAGGGTAGAGGACAACCCGCTGTTAACGGACCATTGGATGGAGATGGTCGGCGAAGTATCTACATTGCTATACGCCGAAATTTTCTCTCACCGATGATGCTCGCCTTTGATATGCCGATCCCGTTCTCTACGTTCGGGGCTCGTAACTCCAGCAATGTGCCTGCACAGTCCCTCACGTTGCTCAATGACGCGTTTGTTGCCGAGCAGGCCGTTCTCTGGGGAGACTCACTGGTGGAACAGCCCCATCTTGACATTGCGGATCGTGTGAGGCATATTTACTTACGGGCGCTGTCCAGACTTCCAGACCCGAATGAGTTGCAGGAAGCTCAAGCCTTTATAGGCGCAGAGGCCGAGGCACTTGGCCTGCAGTCCACAGAGATCATGCATGCCGCAGAGCTCTGGGCGGCGTATTGCCATGTGGTGTTCAATCAAAAAGAATTTATTTACTTGATCTGATGAAAGGTCCACACCGGTTAACGTGTCGAATGACACGTCGAGAAATGCTTACCATGTGTCGCAACGGATTCGGCGGTGTGGCACTAATGGGGCTTATGGGAAGTTCTGCCTTTGGCAAGATCATTAAGCAGGCTGCCCCGTCAGGGCCTCACCCGTTGGCTCCGCGCCCGAGCGATTTGGTACCCAAGGCAAGGAGCATCATATTCCTGTACATGGACGGTGGTGTGTCACAGGTTGACAGCTTTGATCCCAAACCGCGCCTTGCCAAAGAGCATGGGGACAGCCCGTACGACAAGTTTACGGTTGATGCCACTCAATTCAACAGCATTGGCACAATCCTGAAAAGTCCCTGGGATTTTCGGCGCTATGGCGAGAGTGGTATAGAGGTGAGTGATCTCTTCCCGCATGTCGGTGAATGCGTGGATGATCTTGCTGTCATCCGATCTATGGTAGCGGATTTTCCAGAGCATACGAATGCCAACTATTTTCTTCACACAGGGATAGGGATCCAAGGACGCCCTTCCATGGGTGCCTGGATAAATTATGGGCTTGGAACCGAGAACCAGGATCTGCCAGGTTATGTAGTCTTGGATGGTGGACTGATTCCGCCGGGGGGTCTGGATAATTTTAACAGTGGATTCCTGCCTGCGTCGTATCAGGGATCAATTTTCAGGGCCGGTGATACTCCCTTGGCGAATATTGAGCCCAAAGAGCCGACTTCGGAGCTACAGCGACGCAAGTTGAATCTTATGAGCCGAACGGACAATCATTTGCTTGGTCGTATTGGTAATTCTGATCAGGTGGAATCAGCGATCACCAATTATGAGTTGGCCTATCGGATGCAGGTTTCGGTTCCAGAACTGACCGACCTTTCAGGGGAAACGGAAGCGACCAAGAGGCTGTATGGGATGGATTCAAGTGAACCTGATACGCGTATTTACGCTGCGCAGTGCTTGCTGGCCAGACGACTGGTTGAGCGCGGCGTGCGGTTTATTGAGTTAACCTGTCCAAATGTGAAGGCTGATAGATGGGATCAGCACGCGAACCTCAAAGACGGCCATGAGCGCAACGCCTTTGCCGTAGATCAGCCCATAGCAGGTCTGATCAAGGATTTAAAGGCACGTGGTATGTTTGAAGATACTCTCGTGATTTGGGCCGGTGAATTTGGACGAACGCCCTTTGCACAGGGTACCAACGGAAGAGACCATAACCCCTCGGCATTCAGCATTTGGCTGGCGGGGGCAGGAATCAAAGGAGGTACAGTGTACGGCGCTACCGATGAGTATGGCTACCGGGCTATTGAAAACGTGACCACGATCCATGATTTACATGCAACCATGTTGCACCTGTTGGGACTGGAGCATGAGCATCTCACATATCGCTTCAGTGGACGCGACATCCGGCTCACAGATGTAGGTGGAAATGTCATCAGAGGGATTCTCGCCTGAGGTTGGCTTGCAACGGTACAAGTAGGTTGAAAAGAGAATCATATACGACACTGCCCGTACCTCGCGGTAGCAGGTATGCTAATTTCACGGGTCATGGAGGTGCCAGTAGCAAGCCGCTCTCTGCGCGGCTCTGTCTAGTCTGTAGGATTCGTGTAGCCCCAACTCAAGTGATAACCACTCCAGGGCCGTAACAACCGAAAGGCTCCAAAGATGGTAATATTGCATAAGTTTACCCGAGAAAGAGACAGAATACTTCGTACATGAAACTGGAAGGACGTGTAGCACTGGTTACGGGCAGTACAGCCGGTCTTGGTAAGGCGATGGCGCACGCACTGGCTCGTTCGGGAGCCACCGTTGCCCTCAACTATGCGAACAATGAAGTGCGGGCGCTACGTGCCTTGGCTGAGTTTGAGGCTGCGGGAACCCGGGCGATGTTATTCAGATCTGATGTATCGGAAGAACAAGGTGTTCGTACGCTTGTTTCGCAGGTCTCTAAGAAACTAGGTCCCATTGATATCTTGATACCGAATGCCACCCCCGATCAGCCGCAACGGCGGATTGAGGATTATTCGTGGCAGGATTACGAGCGGATGCTGGATTTTTTTGTGAAGAGTCCATTTTTGCTGACGAAAGCCTGTATTCCCCATATGAAGCAACAGCGGTGGGGACGCATTATTAATATCATCAGCGAGGTTTTTTCGTTGGGGGTTGCGCCGTTTACGTCTTACGCAGCCGCTAAAGGAGGTCAGGTGGGGTTTTCGCGCAGTCTTGCGACCGAGCTCGCACCGTTTGGGATAACGGTGAACATGATTTCTCCCGGTTGGATTCCGGTTGAGCGCCACCAATCGGAGTCACAGTCAAAGAAGGATGGCTATTTGCGGACAGTGCCTGTAGGTCGCTGGGGAACTCCAGATGATATTGCTGCTGCAGCCTGTTACTTTGCAAGTAATGAGGCTGCTTTTATAACAGGACAATTCGTTACGGTGAATGGCGGCCGCTCCTTTGGTCTATAGTTGATGATACACAAGATTCCAATGCTGCAACAAGCAAGAAATTATGTTTATTGTGCGGTGACCGGGTTACTGGTGCTCTTTCTGGCCGCCTGTGGATCCTCGGACGAAGCAGATCGCCCTGAAGTTGGCTTTGTCACAAATGGTATTGCATCTTTCTGGACGATTGCGGATCGCGGTGCTAACGCAGCCGCGGAAGCGTTTGATGTAGAGGTATCGGTCATGATGCCTCCGGACGGTCCGTCGGGGCAGAGCCGGATGGTCCAGAGCCTTTTGGCCCGAGGCGTGGACGGGATTGCAATCAGCCCGTCTGATCCCGAGAATCAAGCGGGACTCCTCAATGAAATCGCACAAAACACTAACCTAATCATGCATGACTCGGACGCTCCAGATAGCCAGCGTTTAGTGTATGTGGGGATGGATAACTATGAGGCTGGGCGGATGTGCGGCCAGTTGTTGAAAGAAGCAATGCCTGAGGGGGGCGAAGTGGTGCTTTTTATTGGTTTGTTGGGCCAACTTAACGCGGATCTTCGACGTCAGGGGGTTATTGATGAACTCATGGACCGCAGTCATGATAACACTCGACGCGATCCAGTTGATCGGGTTGTAGCAAACGAGCGTTACACAGTTCTGGATACGCGCGTTGATCAGTTTGATTTTGCGCGGGCTAAGGGGCAGGTAGAAGACGCATTGGCCCGATACCCGGAACTGGATGCAATGATTGGCCTTTTCGTGTATAATCCACCCCAAATATTAGAAGCTGTACGTGAGGCTGGAAAGTTGAATGAGATTACCATTGTTGGTTTTGATGAGGATGATGTAACGTTACAGGCCATCCGTGACGGTGAAATTGTTGGAACTGTGGTTCAAAATCCCTATCGGTACGGGTATGAGTCTGTTCGTGTACTGGCGTCACTTGCGCGTGGTGATCAGTCGGTAATTCCCGAGAACCAGTTTATAGACATTCCCGCACGGCGCATTACCGCTGATAACGTTGATGTTTTCGAGGCTGAGCTGAGGGAACTACTCAGCAACTAGGAAAGATGCGTGTGCCTGGGGAGACGCCGCTACTTGAGGTTCGGGGGATCACAAAGCGGTTTCCAGGGACGCTCGCACTTGATTCTGTAGATCTGCGCGTTGGGTACGGGGAGGTCGTTGCGGTTATTGGCGAGAACGGGGCTGGTAAGAGCACACTGATGAACATACTGGCAGGTGTGCTCTTGCCCGACGAGGGTACGATCCATCTGGACGATCAGGTTCAACATTTTACTTCTGTAAAGCAGGCACATGCTGCAGGCATTGCCCTGATTCATCAAGAGCTTAGCCTGCTTCCGAACTTGACTGTCGCCGCGAATCTGTATCTGGGTCGTGAGCCAACCCGTGCAGGCTGGATCAACAAACGCACACTTCGCACACAGGCACTAAGATATCTGGAGCGGGTGGACCTCAAGTGTGATCCACAAACCCTGGTTGCCGAACTGCCAATAGGGCAGCGACAGTTGGTAGAGGTGGCCCGTGCATTAGCGTCCAACGCAAGGCTTCTGATTATGGATGAACCGACGTCAAGTCTGGCGGAGGAGGAAGCCGAGGTACTATTTGATGTGATTCGCGAGTTGCAGGAGCGGGGGGTGAGCATACTGTATGTATCTCATCGGCTAAGGGAGGTGATGTCAATTGCTGATCGTGTAGTTGTGCTTCGTGACGGGCGAATCACCGGAAGACTGGCACAGGAATCTGTCACACGGGATGAAATGGTGAGGTGCATGATTGGACGGAGTGTGAATCGCATTTATACTCGAAAGCGCAATGAGCCAGGCCCTCCAGTCTTGCGTGCGGAACGTCTTGTTACAAGGAATAAAGAAAAACAAAGCCTATCTTTTTGCCTGCGTGAAGGCGAGATCGTGGGATTGTCAGGTTTGGTTGGATCAGGGCGTACAGAGTTGCTTAGAATACTCTTTGGCGTGGATATGCCAATGAGTGGACGTGTCACCGTAGCCGACCAACCCGTTGAGTTGAAATCCCCTCACCACGCCATAGCGGCAGGTATTGCACTGGTACCCGAAGATCGGGCAAAGCAGGGCTTGATACTGGAAATGTCCACACAGCCTAATCTTAGCCTGGGAGCATTGTATCGACATTATCTGGGTTGGAAGTTGCTGGATCGTACATGGGAGAGTGGCGTGACACAGGAAATGGTTAGCCAGTTGAATATCCAGGGTGTCCAGGCGAGTAAACCAACGCGTCACTTGTCCGGTGGTAACCAACAGAAGGTCGTACTAGGTAAATGGCTTACGCTAAATCCTCGTGTTCTTTTACTGGATGAGCCTACTCGTGGTATAGATGTGGGGGCGAAACAGGAGACCTACAAAGCTATTGACGAACTAGCTGCCAGAGGGATGGCGATACTGTTGGTTAGCAGTGAGTCTGACGAAATCATCGCACTTTCTGATCGTGTGCTGGTAATGCAGGATCACACCGTAGTCGGAGAATTGGATCATACCGAACTCACCGAAAGGGCGCTAATGCAACTGGCCACGGGGACGGCTCACGATTCCCACATTCGAGAAGAAAAAATTGGGGAAGCTGCATGAAAAAAGTATTCGGCATACTCGGAGTGTTTGTCGCCGTGTTTGTGCTCACAGCGATCCTGGAGCCCAACTTTCTGACCGCCTACAATTTGCAGAATACGCTTCGATGGACAGGTCTATTCGGAATCATCAGTATTGGAGCGGCCTTTGTCATCATTACTGGCGGTATTGATCTGTCCACGGGATCAGTCATTGCGCTTGTCGGTGTTCTCGTGCCAATGTTGCTGGTTGATGTTGGCATGCCACTGGTACTCGTTCTGCTGATCCTGTTTGGTGTTCTCCTGGTAATGGGCGTTTTTCACGGAGTTTTGGTGACCAAGCTCAACCTGCAGCCGTTTGTTGTGACCTTGTGTGGGTTACTGGTTTACCGGGGGCTTGCGCGTTGGCTTGCAGGTGATCAGACACAGGGGTTCGGTTCGGCTTTTGACGGATTGCGGCAATTGGCTATTGGTCGCATCCCCATTGCCGGTGATTTTGGGCTTCCGATTCCGTTCGTGATCTTGATTGTTCTGGCTTTTTTATCTGCGGGATTTCTGCACAACACTGTTTGGGGCCGCTACCTGTTGGCACTCGGATACAATGAGGAAGCCGCGCGCTTCAGTGGGATCAACACGAGTCGGATGATCACGGTAGCCTATGTGATTGGTGTGATGACCGCTGGATTTGGGGGGCTGCTGTTTTCACTTGATGTGAACTCTATTCAGCCAGCCGTGCATGGCAATTTTTACGAGCTGTATGCGATTGCGGCAGCGGTTCTTGGAGGATGCAGTCTGCGAGGGGGCGAGGGATCCATTTTCGGTGTGGTGATTGGGGCAACTGTACTACGCCTCCTTTACAATGCAATCAACATCTTGGGTATTCCAACACAGCTGGAGTTCGCTATCATTGGCACGGTCATTCTCGTGGGCGTTAGCACAGATGAGATCGTGCGCCGATTAGCGGCACGCCATGAACTAAAGACAACGCGTGGCACATAGATGCAGAGGACTAGTTTTCGCGTTGTATTTTTGACACACACGAATTGTTAATCTGAAAATCAAATGCACCTTGCGATACACAACTGGATGAAAGTCGAACCGATAGAGGTTACCGTTGAACGGTTAGCCAATTACGGCTATAAGAGCCTGGAAATTCAGGGCGAGCCCTACAAATACGATACCGGTAAGGTTCGCAAGCTTCTGGATAGCTATGGGGTGCGTTGTTGGGGCAGTGTCACCTTGATGCTTGATGAGCGCAATCTCCTTGCAAAAGACGAGGATCAGCGAGCAGAATCAGTGACTTATGTAAAGGATTGCATCACGATGGTGGGTGAATTGGGTGGGGAGGTTATCTCGGTGGTGCCCAGCACGGTCGGGAAAATCGTTCCAGACTCAACTCCGGAGATGGAGTGGGACTGGTGTGTTGCTGCTTTGCAGGAGATCAATGAGCATGGGCGTCAGCATGGGGTGAAGATTGGCATCGAGCCCATAAATCGATTTGAGACATATTTCATTAATCGGGGTGCACAGGCGTTGGCACTGGCTGAGGCGGTGGCCCCGGATTGTGGGGTATGTCTAGACATCTTTCATATGAATATTGAGGAGGATGATCCGATTGCAGCAATTCACGAGGCACAGGGCCGTCTGGTGAACTTTCACGTTGCAGACAACAACCGCATGGCCTGTGGCATGGGTTGTTTGGATTGGCCGGCAATCGTACAGGCGCTAAAAGAGGTCGGTTACGACGGGGCGATCTCGATTGAATTTTGTCCTCCACTTGATCGTACGCCAGCGAATCGGTTTCCGGGCAGTGTAGACTCCAACCCCGAGGGGATATCGGATTCAGAACGTAAGTTTCTGGAGGATCATGGCAGCAGTGTATTCAGTTCCGATTTTTATGAAATGCATGTGCGCCGTTCCGCCGAGACGTTATTGCCGCTAATTTGAAGCAAGTCCATTAATATGTGTCACAGGTAGCCCCGTCTGCACGAAATGGGTGTGCTACACTCTTCAGAGAAGAGTATAGCACTTGGGTTTATAGTTCCTCGGCACGGAAGGCGTCGCAGAACTTGTGTTCGTCCGCCTTTCCAAGTCCTTTTCTTAGCGCAAGTTCGACATTGTAGTGGATTTTTTACTGAGATTCCCTATCCCCTA
>JAPPGC010000051.1 GCA_028875125.1 Bacteroidota bacterium
AACCGGCGACCTGCTCATTACGAGTGAGCTGCTCTACCAACTGAGCTACGTTGGCTGGGAAGCGGGTTTCACGCGTATTCCGCCTACTGGTTTCTGCAATAATCTGGGCAGACGACACCAGACCCCGCGAAAGTAGCGGATTCCACACGAAATTCATAATCAATATTCGAGCAATTGATTCAGCATAATGTTGGTCAACGGGAAGAATGCGATATATTTAAGTGAAATTCGGGTGAGGGTTACAGCGTTCATATGAGTTCAACAGCAGAATCTGATTTCCAGGAATTACTGGAAATCGTTTGGGCAGCGTGTGATCTTCAAGCCGCTGCTACGCTTTTGGAATGGGATCAGGAGACGTACATGCCAGAAGCGGGTACAGAGGCCCGCGCCCGACAGATAGCCACGCTCCGGTCGACATCACATGAGTTATTCGTTCGAGATCGTACGGGTGAACTTCTTGAGCGTGTGAAGGACGAGTACGAGGATTCCATGAGTTTTCGGGCCAGTATTGTTCGGGTGGCCGCCAGGAATTTTGACCGTGCCCGCAAGTTATCCCCGGAACTAGTTGGGGAAATTGCGCAAACCACGACTCGAGCAAAGGTGTCGTGGAGGCATGCGTACAGCGAAAACAAATTTGACAGGTTTGCGGGCGATCTGGAAAGGATTGTGGGGCTCTGTATTCAAAAAGCTGAAGCGGTCGGTTACGCGGAGCACCCTTATGACGCGCTACTGGAAGAATACGAACCTGGCGCCACTGCTGCGCAGGTCAAAAAAATTTTTGATGATCTGCGCACATCGTTAGTACCCATTGTACGTGCAATTGAAGGCGCTCCTCAGCCAAGAAATGCGTTCCTTTTCCATTCCTATGACGCCGATATTCAATGGGATTTTGGGATGGAGGTCCTGCGGGATATTGGTTTTGATTTTCAGCGAGGGAGGCAGGATGTGTCAGCCCATCCTTTTAGCACATCCTTTTCGATGTGTGATGTCCGTCTAACTACAAGGATTCATGAGCGGAATCTAACCTCGGGGCTCTTCAGTTCCCTACATGAAGCGGGGCACGGGTTATATGAGCAAGGTATTGATCCAGAACTAGAAGGTACTCCTCTGGCCCAGGGGACATCGCTGGGCATGCATGAATCACAGTCCAGACTTTGGGAGAACCAGATTGGAAGGAGTCGTTCTTTCTGGGCAGGTTATTACCATGATCTCCAAAGTCGCTTTAAGCAGAATCTAGGCTCTTTATCACTGGAAGATTTCTACCGGGCAATCAATCGCGTACAGGCTTCCCCTGTTCGGGTGGAGGCGGATGAGGTAACTTACAATTTGCATATTATGCTCCGTTTTGAGCTTGAAATGCTGCTTATAGAAGAAAAAATTACTATCCAGGAATTACCCGAACTCTGGGGCGACAGGATGGAGGGTTATCTTGGTATTAGGCCGGAGAGTGACACGGATGGCGTGCTTCAGGATATACACTGGGCACTTGGGGCAATCGGGTATTTCCCAACCTATACGCTTGGCAACCTGATGTCGGCTCAGGTGTTTGCGTGCGCTAAATCAGAGTTGGGGAATCTGGATGAACAAATTGAGTCAAGGGAGTTTGCTCCACTTCGTGAATGGTTACAGGCGAATGTACATCACTGGGGACGCAAATTGTCCGCCGATGAAATCATTGGATGGATGACAAAAGGGGAAATCAGTGCGGCTCCCTGGCTTGACTATGTACGCCAAAAATACGGAGACATTTACGGATCTCTTGTTCCAGATTCATAAATATTCCCTGGAACATTCCCAGACGGGTTCCAACGAAAACAACAAGCAAAATATGTCTGAATTTGCAATCGAATATTACGTAGAGGGCACACATCTTAGCCAGCGGCAAAAAGATGCTATTGAGGTGCGGCTCAACAAGTTGGCACAGGGCCACCGTGACATAGCGGGGGCTTCGGTTGCCGTAGAATGCGTGAGTGGTGCCAATAGGCGTGCGGAGTACAGGGTGCGCCTGGTTGTGTACCGTAAGCCGTCAAACATCGCGGCAACACGCACACAGGATTCTGTTCGCGGGGCAATCAGCGAGGCTCTTGAAGCCGCAGTAAGACAGATTCGCGAACAACGCGAGCGAATGCGTGATCGTCATCGGACGGCCAGGGTATAGACCCAGTGTAATCCATGTAGGTCCCATTGTTGCTCAGAGTTGGTCGGCTGAAAAGATATCTGTGTTTATTCAAACGCAACCCAGCCGACAGTTCAGGAATGCTGATCTTACGGGGATATATCATGCCTGTACGCGTCAAGGCGACCATTTTTCTTGCTGTGTTGATTTCGGCAGTTGGCGGTGGCAGGGATTAGAGCATTGCACAGGTATTTTCTGGCAGACTCTACGTGTGGACATCAACCAACCGACTATCACTGCCAAGATTCAATCAACTCTCTGGCCAGGCATCTGTGGGTAGAAGATTCAGCGTGTGGCGGCGCTCACCGCCGGGATAGCCCCAAGGTCTAATAATCTACCAATCCTGGGACAAAGCGTCCTTAACATGGGTTGGTAACTTGTAACTGATGCCTATGAGTTCGTCATAGGAGGAGATTCCTAATAATTCTGTAAAATTCTTTCTCTTGATAAATTGTGCATCCTTGAGCATGCTCTCAAGCACGATCCTGCCACGAAACAGGAGGAGGGCGATGAAGCCATTGTATTCGGGGAATTGTAAATCCTTTGCCGTCTTCCGTCCGAGAAGCACGCGCGAGAGCGCATATCCTAATTTCATCTGTTCCTCGGCTTCTTCTTCAGTCTGAACATCGGTCACCCGTGGTACGGCACGAACCAGTTCATTGGCTACAGCTGCTGAATCATCGTCTGGCGGTGGTTCACACAACAGGGCGATCTTGAAGATCTCCTTGGCGTCCTTTCTGCTCTCGTACAGTATGTCGTCGGGGATACCAAACAAGTATCCTACGTAACGGAAGACGGCCATGACGCTTTCTTGCTCTTCCTTGGTGAATCTCACACCAAGCATTTTGCAAAAATGCAGCAGACGATCTGAAAAGACCGAAATGGCGAAACCCAGGTGAGCCGCACTCAAGGGGCATCCCCATGCGTCCGTATCCCACTCACCGGAGCGATCAAGCAGGTAGCGGACCTTGGCATGGACGAAGCGGATGCGCATGGTCATTTTCCATCCGTCGTTTTCCCTGTACATGCCACTGGGATAAAAGATCTCGAGTATATGCCGGGCATTATACCCTAGGCGACGCTTAGTATTCTTTGATCCAACTCTCCCCGTGATCCGAAAAGACTTGGCTATCATGGTTGTAAGTCCCTCTACAAGGGCGCCTGCGACAAAAGCAGCAAGCACCAGGCTAGCATTCTTATAGACTGCGCGGCCTGCGGGCCGAAAAGATTCGTAATACAGCCAAGGTGGGTTGGTGTTGTCTACCTTGTGAAAGAATTCTCGCAAACTGTCAGGGGCTCCCGCCAGAAAATCTTCTTTCTGCAAAATACCAGCTCGTATGTACCGGCTAAAAACATCAGGGGGCAACGATTCCGAGCACTCTTCAATTACCGGATCCAAATCGGGATCACCAATAGTCGTATGACGAACATACAGATCCGCCAAAGCTCGGTCCTCACGCTGCGCCCTTGCGTAGCCCAATTGGTAACTGGTTGGAACGAGAATGCGAGAGGGCTCTCTCATTTAATTGTGCATCCCAAGGTAGCGAGGTAATAATACGGCAATCACCCAGTTTATTTGATCCGGATCTCTAGCCCGCAGCACGGCAGTTACTAGCAATTATTATTTTTGTTCTATAGCCCAAAAAACGACACCCACAGGGCAAATCTTTGTCCGAGTAGTCGAGCTCCGCATCGATTCACGCCAATCCCTGACAATTAGTCTTTTCAAATTCCCATAATATCCAAGCTTGCACGAATATATGCGCCGCTGAACATTAGAACAAGGTTACAGTAGCGAAGGCACATGCCAATTCCGTTTACTTTGCTCCTTTCAGACACCAGTCTTCGGCCCGTGACTGAGTTCGTATCCACGAATTTTACTATCTTCGGAGCACGGGCGACGATTTAGGCATTCTAGATGCCCTGCACCATTTGGCATGTCATAAATGACATCAACGGAATCTCAATTTGGCTTGGCTGATGCTCGTCTGACAGCGATAGATCCCAGGGAGGGACTTGGATTCACGAAGCGCCGCAATTCAATTTGGAAGCGCCTTAGGTTTTTGCCAACACCACTGTCCGAGTACGCATAGTTGTCATGAAGCGGGGAAAACTCTTATTTATTGTGGGTGTCATCGTTGCAGGCGCCGCAGTCTTAGCCATCTTAAGGTCACAATTACGCTCCGGTAGTCCAGAATCAACGTCGGAACAGGTACTTCCTTTTGTCACCACTGTGGCACCTACAGCGCACGAAGGGCGTGTTACGATACGCGGCAATGGAACGGTTCGACCGCTTCGGGAAGTCACACTTATCTCGGAAGTTTCAGGAAAGATCACTTGGGTAGCAGACGAATTTGTCTCCGGTGGTGCCTTCCGTCAGGGACAAGAGATTCTAAGGATAGATTCCACCGATTACGCAAATGCAGTTACCGTCGCACAGGCCGAGGTAATACAGCGACAATTCGATTTACTGAGGGCCGAAGAGGAGATGGCGATTGCAAGGCAGGAATGGGGGCTTCTGGAAAGTCGAACCGGCTTGCAAAGACAGGCCGACAGCACTGAACTCGGCAGTCTTGTCTTCAAGGAGCCGCATTGGAGGGCTGCTGTCGCACAACTTCAAGGAGCAAAGGCACGGTTACAGGACGCTGAGACGCGTCTGAAACGAACACGTATCACTGCCCCATATAACGGACGATTGCGAAACAAGGGAGCGGATTTGGGGCAATTTGTTGGGGCAGGGCATGTGATCGCTTCCTTTTATGGGACGGATATTGTTGAGATCAGTGTTCCCATCGCAGGCCGCGATATAACGCTCCTTGGTGACTTGCTGGTCAGTGGGGCCGGGACTACACATGCCAGACTTGTTGCCCGTAATGCCGACGGGGAGCATGAATGGATCGGGATTGTTCATCGCACGGAGGGTACTCTGGATGAGTCTACACGAACGCTCAATGTGATCGTCCGAGTACAGAAACCTTACGATAGCAGTGATGTGCGGCCACCTCTTCTGGTGGGAACTTTCGTTTCCGCATACTTGGAAGGCCGGCACTTTGATCAATACTACACGCTACCTCGCGAAACTCTTAGGGAAGGCGATGTGGTTTGGGTTGTTCCTGACGACCGCCTGTATGTGCAACCCATAGAGATCATTCAGGAGGTGGAGGATACCCTCTACGTGTTAGATGGAATTACGGATGAGGACCAGGTGGTTAGCAATATGCTGAACGTCGTAACGGATGGTATGCGTGTACGGACCGGAGTGAATTAGTTGGCAGAAGCAAGTAGCTCACCGACATGAAGAAGGCCATTGCTTACATGGCGCGCAACAGCGTCGCAGCGAACCTGCTGATGTTGCTGATTCTTTTCCTGGGACTCCTCAATGGGTCAAGAATTCCACAGGAAGTCTTTCAGGAAGCCAGCCTTGATGCTATTGAGATTCGCGCGGACTATCGTGGGGCTTCCCCTGAAGAGGTAGAAGACGGAGTCGTGCGGCGCATTGAAGAAGCCATTGATGGCGTAGATGACATTGATCGTATCTCGTCCGTGTCTTCAGAAAATGTTGGTGTGGTGACGGTAAATCTGGAGTTGGGCGCTGATGTTGATAAGGCTCTCAATGACATTAAGAGTAATGTGGATCGTATTAATACATTTCCCGCTGAGGCAGAGCGGCCGGTAGTGCGAGAGTTGACCAATCGCAGGAATGTACTGCAGATTGCCATTTACGGGGACGCCGATGAACATTCACTCAAGGCACTGGCAGAGCAGGTCAAAGATGAGCTGACGGCACTTGACGAAATCTCCTTCGTACGTTTGATAGGTGTGCGGGACTATGAAATATCAATTGAAGTCTCGGAAGACGCATTGGCCGCCTATGGGCTACGTCTTTCTGATGTAGCAACTGCCGTGCGTCGTGGAAGCCTAGAACTGCCCGGTGGCAGCCTGGAGACGCGCAGTGAAGAAATCCTGGTTCGGTCCAAGGGTCAGAATTATTCAGCCAGAGATTTCGAGGAAATTATCATTCTGGCGACTCCAGCAGGTGCTACGGTTCGGCTCGCAGATATCGCCACCGTCACGGATGGGTTTCAGGATGATGACCTCATCGCACGATTTGAGGGACAGCCGGCGGTTCTGGTGGCGCTTACCCGCACGGGTGATGAGCGTGTACTTGATATTGCTGAAGCAACTGAAGAGTACCTAGCGGGCTTCCGTATGAGTTTACCAGAAGGGATTTCTGTTGATACTTGGCGAAATGAGCACACGTACCTCAGAAGCCGTCTCGACCTTCTGATGAAAAATGGAATCGCCGGTTTTATACTTGTTACGCTGGCTTTAGTCCTGTCCATGAACATCCAATTGGCATTATGGACTTCCCTAGGGCTCCTGGTATCTTTCATCGGCTCGTTTACGGTAATGGCATTACTGGGGGTTTCCATAGACATGACCTCTCTGTTTGCTTTCATTGTCGCAATTGGAATTGTGGTTGATGATGCTATCGTAATTGGGGAAAACATATTCAGGGAACAGGAACGTGGCGTCCCCCCCTTGCGTGCTGCAGTTCAAGGAGCCACGCGCCTCTGTGTGCCTGTGACGTTTGCGGTTTTTACGACGATTGCAGCATTTTCGCCAATGCTGTTTGTACCTGGATCAATGGGCAAGCTCATGCAGTCCATTCCGACGGTTGCCATCACCGTTCTGGTTTTTTCCCTGATTGAATCACTCTTTATCCTGCCGGCGCATCTATCGCACATGAAGAAGAATGCAAACCCTGGCAGGGTCGTGCGGCGTCTAGAAAGGATACAGTCTGCTACGACGCAGGCCCTGGAACGCTTCATACATGGTCCATTAGACCGAGTGCTGCGGCTCACCACTCGGCGTTATTCCTTAGTGTTGATTGGTTCGGTGGCTCTCATCGGTCTGTCACTCGCGTTGGTGCGAGGTGGATTGGTCCAATTCATTTTTATTCCCGAAATCGAAGGCGAAGTCGTAACGGCACGGATTGAGATGCCGTTGGGTACCCCAGTTCAGCAAACGCAGCAGATCGTCGAATTACTGGAGGTGATGGGTCATGAAACGGCTGCCGAACTACAGACCACCCTTCCTGAAAACCACCCGCCTTTGGTGACGAATACACTGACCTTAGTCGGTGACCAGCCCTCCCTCGCGTTGGATCCGATGGCGGCTGATCAACACCGAGTTGTCCAATCCCATCTGGGTGAGGTCAGCTTTGAATTGGTCAATGCTGAAATACGAAAGCTTCCTGCACTTGAATTCGAAGAAGCTTGGCGTCAAAAGGTTGGCGAGATTCCAGGTGTAAACTCTCTCGTTTTCCAGGCTGCACTGCTCTCCCTCGGAAGCAGTATCCGGGCTGAACTGAGTGCGCCCACCCCCCAGGAACTGGAACAAGCAACAACGCGCTTCAGAGAAGAGCTGACGAATATTGCAGGCACCTCCAATATTGACGACGATCAAGACAGGGGGAAGCGAGAAGTTCAGTTGGAACTGCTTCCAGAATCACGCCCTCTCGGATTGACTTTTGAAGATATGGCCCTGCAGGTACGCAATGCCTTCTTTGGTGCCGAAGCCTTGCGGATTCAGAGGGGCAGGGACGATGTCAGAGTGATGGTTCGCCTGCCCGAGGATGAACGCAATGCCCCAGCCGACCTGCAGCGGCTCCGTATTCGGACACCTGCTGGAGCCGAAATCCCGCTCAGCGAAGTCGCTGAAGCACGCTTTGGCACCGGGCCATCCGCCATTCATCGACGTGACCGACGCCGCGTAGTAACCGTCACAGCAGATGTTAATGAAGACCAAAATACGCTGGATGCGGTTATTGGTCAAATTGAATCTGAAATCATACCGGCCATTCAGTCAGATATTCCAGGTTTCCGTGTAAGCTTTGAAGGAGAGCAGAGGCAGCAGGCCGATTCTGTGAATGCACTGGCAAGAGGTTTTGTCATCGCACTGTTTGTGATGTACGCGCTGTTGGCCATTCCTTTCCGTTCGTATATCCAGCCATTCATAATTTTGGCCGTAATTCCGTTTGGATTTGTTGGGGCTCTGGTTGGGCATATCGTCATGGGACTGAACCTGAGCATGCTTAGCCTTTTTGGGATAGTGGCACTTAGTGGAATTGTAATCAATGACTCGTTGGTGCTCATCCATTACATCAATGAAAGGAGGCGGGACGGGGTACCTATGGAGGAAGCCATTTGGGAAGGCGGGAAGGCACGCTTTCGTCCAATTTTGCTTACATCCGTAACCACGTTCCTAGGCGTTCTCCCACTCATACTTGAGCGGAGTACACAGGCACAATTTCTCATTCCGATGGCGGTAAGCCTTGGTGTTGGTGTGCTGTTTGCCACGGTAATCCTCATGATGTTGGTACCCGCGCTAATGATGTTGCATCATCGTCTGGACATCTTGCTTCGCCCAAGACCCTCGGACCAGCCCGCTTAGCAGTCCGTAGATACAGTTTCTGGCTTCCAGAATTGACGTGGTTTTTCGTGGGAGTAGATCATGTGCAGCCCCAACAGTGCTTATTCATGGCTTTGTCAACCTAGCGATTGCTCTTCAGTATCTGTTCAAAGTGAAACACAAAAAAGGACTTGAATGTCTTGGGCAGTCGAGTATTTATTCCCAATAAATACGTCTCACACGTACCTGCCCGGAGTCAGAATCCGTGAATGGAAATCCTGATTGAATGCGGAGATTTTGCGGAATAGGCCGTAGTAAACGCAGGTGATGGCTTCGGCATACGGGAAGCCCAATTACATCCCCGCAGTCGCGGCGCCACTAGTCGTAGTTAATCTCAATTGACCAGCCATGCACTGAACCGTTCGTTCATTTCGTCCTGGTGGTCAACCCACCAAGCTGAGTTGAAACGTAGGGCGCGCTGCGTGTTGGCGGGACTCGCGGGCATGTGTGGCTGCATGTCTACGCCAGCCACCACGTGGGTAGTCACAAGTGGCATCCCGGACTTCCGCACGGGGGAATATGAGATCCTCCTCCCGATCCGCGCCAATGATTCAGCACTGGTTGCGAAGACAACATATTCCAATGCCTCACTCAGGCGCGGAGTACCTCGGACAATTCCGATCTGTCCCACATCAAGCATCTGTCCGTCCCATACAATTACGAACGGTTGATCTTCAAGCACTTGTGCGTTGAAGATACGACCGTTATAGGCTGTGGTCATGATCACTTCCCCGTCGGCCAGCATTTGTGGCGGCTGGGCACCTGCCTCCCACCAGATTACCTCGTCCTTGATGGTTTCGAGTTTGGCAAAAGCACGCTCAACTCCTTCGGGGGTATCCAGAGTGGCGTACACCTGATCTAGGGGTACCCCGTCTGCGATCAATGCCCACTCAAGATTCACCTGCGGTGCTCGTCTCATTCCCCGGCGACCAGAGAAGGTCTCCAAGTCGAAAAAGTCAGCCATCGTAGTGGGCTTGGGACCAGTAATTGTTGCCTCACTGTAAGCATACACACTTGACCAATAGAGATTGCCCACACCACATTCGGTCAGGCTTTCTGCCACAAAATCTTCAATTGCAGGTGTTCCATCGGGGCCAGGCGGCAATATGTCGGTGTCGATCGGTTCCAGAAGTCCTTCGTCGCATCCCCGCACCGCGTCGGCGAATTCCAGATCTACTACATCCCAATGAATGTTGCCAATTTCCACCTGTGCGCGGATTTGGGCGAGGCCTCCGTTATAGTCTTCGACCTCGACATTGATGCCCATCTCCTCGGCGAATGGAATGTTCACCGCCTCGTTGACGGCCTGTCCATATGAGCCTCCCCAAGACACTGCTGTGATAGAGCGAGGAGTCTCGGTGCCACATCCAGTAGCCAACAGGATGATCAGGAGCGTGAAAGTGACTGATTTGGTGGAGTCATTCATGGTTTAGTCTTTTGGTTTTACTTCAATAGTGATTGATGCACTGCTTGCCAAGGAATTTACTGTACAAAAAGATTCTGAAGAAATGCTCAAATGAGTCCACAATTTGTTATGCGCAGGATCATCCGCGAATCAGCCCCTCTGTGGATGCTCAATCATACGCGTCATTCCAGATGGTTGGGCAGCATGTATTTCACACGAATGGTACAAGTTTCCTGACCTGCGTTTTGCGTGCTTCATCGCTGAAACTGTACGGTCTTCATATCAACCCCCGTGTGACGGTGAGCTACTGATTTCCCAAACCGTCACCACGTCTTGCCCGTCATCCACGACGCCATAGGCTTTTCCCTGACGAATCTTCATGATTGTTGCAGTCACTGGGAGCGAGGTTTTGGCTACTACGTCACCTGTTGACGATTCAACTACAAGCCACTCAGCCTTTGTGGAATCCGCTGGCCAATTGAGTTGCATCCACAATCGGTCCTCGTCGTCTAGCACCATTGCATTGAATGCAGGTTTAGTGTCCGGCACATCTCTGCGTAATTGAACCTGCCATTCTTTTGGCCATCGGGACACCTCCTCATTTTTTTCACCCAAAGTGATGGGTATGGGAGAATGGGGGATAACAAATTCGCCAACTACTCCATTAAGAGAGGCGATGCGAACTTGAATGGTTTCGTTCCATCCAGCGTGGATGAGTCCATCTGAACTTGAGATAATGAAGGACTCCCGTCCCCATTGACGGGTGAACGGAAAATTCTCAACAATTTCGTCTGAAATCAAGGTTACTTCCATAGATGGAATCAGTACGATCGAATCTCGCAACACGTCACCAGAATGATCCAGAAACATGATTTCCGTAAGCCAACCTTTCTCGTCCGCGGTGTCCTCGTCTGGGTAATGATCGAATTGGGCAATCAAGCCTTCGGGTAGTATAGCCAGGACATCCGCAGCGTCTACGTGATCAGGGAGTTTTGTGGCCAGGTTTACCATGCGGGTTAGTTGGTAGTCGCCTGGAGAATACACGGTTAATCGGCCGTTATCGACATCAAACACAAATACGGAGTCCTTTGCGCCGACTGTAAGCAGCGGAGTGTCCTGAAACTCTCCGGGGGCCTCACCCTCGCTGCCGATTTCATGAGTGAGTGTACCGTCGGATGAAAAGATGCGGAAACCAGGAGATGCGTCATCCGTCACCAGGATGTTCCCCCGTGCGTCAACTTCAATGTCATTGATATAGTCAAAATAAACCGTATCCACGACGGCCTCATCGCCGATTCGTAAGGACTCAGTCAATGAAAAAGTTTCAGCCGTCGCTCCAGGGTCCATATCTTCTTCGGCAGTACATCCTCCAATCAAGCAGGCAGCGAATGCAATAAGTGCAGGAAATCTGATCATGCTCGTTGACATCTTGTGATAATCCAGAAGTCAGGCGTGTTCACATTTATAAGATTAGGCCGTCTATTCTACCCATGTGCATCCCGAGGTTCCTCTGGAGTGAGGTAAGATTCCGCAGGCATCAAACTACTTCGGACCACCGTTCTCGAAGTGAAATAGAGTGATTCCCAGTCATTCAAGTCAACCGGTCCGCCGCATGCACATGAATGCGCACTAAACGGAGTAGTGTCTAGGACAGTACCCAAAGGATGAGTGAGGAGGTGCTGTACTTTCCGGCGAGAGCCAGAATCTGAAACGATGCTATCGGCACCTGAACTGGATCTGGTTACGAGTCTTCTTCGTTTTGTGACCGCTGCATATGTCTGGGCCGTGCCAGAGGAAAAATCCTAAGGCGCTTCAAGATTGCGCTCTGACCCTTCCTGAATCCAGGTCCCGCCAAGGGATCGATGCACCGCTAAGCGGGCCTCGGCCAAGCTGCGACGGGATTCCGTTAACCCGATTTCCGAGAGGACAAGATTGCGCCGCGCGTCCAGCAGGCCTAGATAGTCGCCTGTCCCCCGGAGATAGCGAAGCTCCTGAATCTGGACTCTGTCACGGGCCGAAGCTTGAGCGGCTGTAAGGGATTCATGGCGTTCCTTCAACTTGCCGTAGTTCATAAGTGCTGCCTCGACGTCCCGGAAGGCCATGAGCACGGTTTTCTCATATTGGAGTGCCAACTGCTCATACTGGGCCCAAGCCACCCGTATGTTTGCGCGGATTCTACCTGCATTGAATATGGGGGCCGTCAAGCCAGAGCCAAAAAGCCAGAAGTTCTGACTAGTCTGCACAATATCGGAGAGCACGCTGCTTTGTGTGCCGGCTGCTCCGGTCAGTGAAAAACTAGGAAACTGAACGGCGCGTGCGGCTCCAATGCGTTCACGGGCGGCTTCTAAACGCTGAAACGCCGCAACCACATCCGGCCGCTCCTGAAGTAAATCTGAAGGTAACCCGCTCGGTATTTCCTCCAATGCATAGACATAGGTGCTTTCGGGGACAAGCATGGTATCCATTGGCATCCGGTAGCGTCCTAAAAGCAGGGTCAGTCGCCCTCGGGTTGCATCCAGTTGGCTTTCAAGCACGGGCAGGTCTGCCTTTGCCGCATGAAGTTGCTGCTGTGTGGCATGAAACTCCAACGGGGACACCAGACCTCGTTGATACCGATCAGACAGAATCTGTGCACGTTCAGCCAGGATACGAACGCTTTCTTGTGTCAACTCAAGGGTGCGTTGACGGGAAGCAATCTCGAAATAGGTCGCAACGGTCTCTCCAATGACTCCCAGAAGTACGGTACGCACGTCAGACTGCGTGGCAAAAAACTCCTGTAGCGCCGCCTGCTTCGTCCCGCGTACTCGCCCCCAAAAGTCTATTTCGTAAGCAAACCCTAGAGAAGCGCTATAGGTTGTATAATCGAACCGGTCTGGAAATGCAGGTGCTCCCGGCACGTCGAAACGATCGCCTATCTGCCCGCCGATACCTACATTGGAGGGAATATCCTGCTGATCACGCCGTGCAGACAATTCCATGGAAGGATATTGTTCAGACCGTGCGATACGAAATTGATTCTGCACTTCTGCCACGCGAGCCACAGCTACACGAAGGTCGAGATTTCGTGCGATAACCGAATCCACTAACTGGTTCAGGTACGGATCTCCAAAACCGTGCCACCAGTAATGCTGTGCACTCTGATCAGCAAGTGCGGCCGCTTCAAATTGTTCGGGAAGTGGTTGCACTGGGTCCTCTAGGCGTGGTGCCATTGAACACCCGCTAAGACCCACATTGACCAGCAGACCCACCACAATAATGGGGCGCACCCACCCGAGTGTCTTTGCTCTAACAAGATATCTACTCCCTGATCGTAAGGGAAAGGAATTAACTGAATTGATCATGCGGCTCGTTACAGCACCCTTCTCCTAATGTTCCAGTGACCTCAGTATTGCTGGCAGATCTGCTTCGAAACCCGTGCTGCTATACCGTGGTGCACCTAGCAAGTTATTCATGCGCTTGAGGAGTATGCTGTCCAACGACAATTAAAACTACAGTTGACGACAGTTAAAATTAGTGTTTT
>JAPPGC010000126.1 GCA_028875125.1 Bacteroidota bacterium
AAAACTTAAATTCTAATTGTCGCCGACTTAAATTCTAATTGACGCTAGACATTCGCATATATGGAATCGCGCCGAATCGTTGCGCCAGAAACCCCTTTGCTGCTGGCCAAATGCACGTCGGGCAATGTGTTTTGTAATGGCATCTAATCCACGATTCTCTTGGCCAGCGTTTCCTGCTTTTGCGTGGAGTTCGTGATGGTCTGGCGGCCTCGATGCAGCGTAGCGCTTGATCTGTCGAACCTGTGTGTACAGACCTGTCTAATCGTATCTGGAGTGATCTCATGTAATTAGCACACAATCCGCTGGTTTCAGCCTATACCAGTCCTCTAATTGCAAACTAGCGTTCAGGTCACAAACGAAGCGACAGGAGCCTCCAAATTGAATGGCCGTGCTATACACTGTTGAAGAATGCAGAGAATCGCGCCAAAAGCAAGGCGAGATCTTCAAAGTCGTTCAGGAGGCTAACCTGGAAGTCAGTCTCATGTGGCGGTTACGGGGGGAGTTCAACGGACTCTTCGAGTGATAATCCTTCAACGAAGCAAAGACCTATTTCGAACTCTGGCCCGCCAAGGTGCAAGAGTGGGCCATGAAGGAAGCGATCAAGATTGGAGAGATGTTTGAGGAACACTTTGATAGGGATCGCACTGCCCTTTGTCCCCAACATTCAGGCTAGAACAATCTTTTGCGAGAAGAAGACTCCGCATTTTATTAGGGCTCGACACCTGAATAGAACGTGTCAGGCTCGCACAAACGTATTTACGCCAACAGGTCGTGTACAACGTTTCCGAACACATCCGTCAGTCGATACCGCCGGCCCTGATGCCGAAACGTCAGACGTTCATGGTCGACACCCAAGAGGTTAAGAATGGTCGCTTGAAAGTCGTGTACATGCACGGGATTGTGAGCAATATTGTACCCAAGCTCGTCGGTCTCTCCGTATGAAACCCCCTTCTTTATACCTCCGCCGGTCATCCACAATGTGAAGCATCGTGGATGATGATCCCGTCCAAACCCTTCCTGAGTCAGGCGTCCCTGTGAGTAGTTGGTTCTTCCAAATTCACCACCCCAAATCACAAGCGTATCATCCAGTAGGCCACGTTGCTTAAGGTCTAGGACCAGCGCCGCAGAGGCTTGGTCAGTTTCCCTCGCTTGAGTTTGAATGGCACCATAAAGTCCTCCATGATGATCCCAGCCTTGGTGGTAGAGCTGAATGAACCGTACACCACGCTCGGCGAGACGGCGTGCCAACAGACAGTTGGCCGCGAATGTGCCCGCTACTCTTGCGTCATCCCCATAGAGATCAAAGGTTGATTCAGGTTCATCTTCCAGGGAAGTAACTTCCGGCACAGAGGTTTGCATCCGGAAGGCCATTTCGTATTGGGCGATCTTTGCTTCAATCTCTGGGTCCTGCAGGTTCTGCAACTGGATCTCCTGGAGTTCCCGCAGTGCGCGAACATGTCTTTCGCGGTCCGCCTGTGTAATTCCTGAAGGGTTGCTCAAATAAAGAACAGGGTCCTTGCCTGCCCTGAACTGCACTCCCTGGTGTCGTGACGGCAGGAAGCCATTTCCCCATAGCCGGGAATACAGGGGTTGCCCCATTTTGTCCTTAGTCACCAGGACAACGAAGGAAGGGAGGTTAGCATTCTCGCTACCTAAACCATAGCTCAGCCATGATCCCATGGATGGGCGACCAGGTTGTTGAGACCCACTTTGCAAAAATGTGATCGCAGGATCGTGATTGATCGCGTCTGTATACATGGAACGAACAAAACAGAGTTCGTCCGCAATCTGAGATGTATAGGGCATCAGATCGCTGATCCATGCACCGCTTGCTCCATGTTGTGCAAAGGAGAACGGGGACTGCACCATTGGGAAGGTCTTTTGGCCCGCGGTCATGCCGGTAAGGCGTTGCATGCCGCGTACCGATGGCGGAAGCTCCTCACCGTGATGCGCTTCTAGGGCAGGCTTATAGTCAAAAAGGTCCAACTGAGACGGGGCTCCGCTCTGAAGCAAATAAATAATGCGCTTGACTTTTGCGGGAAAGTGCGTAGTCCCAAGAATTCCTGGAACAGGATCCCCGCTGATGTGCTTTCCATTAGCAGAGACCGGATTCAGCAGCGAAGCCAGCGTGGCAGCACCAAGCCCAAGCGTCGTTCGCGTTAAAAAATCCCGCCGCGTGTATTGTTGATCATAATTGTGGCATTCGTGCATGATCTGTCCTCAGCGCTTGGTGTAGGCTTCGTCGTGGTTAAGTATAAGTTGTGTGACCATAGTGAGCGCGGCGGTGTTGGTGCGGTCCAGCGATGCATCCGCAACCAGGTCTCCAACAGAGAAGAGCGAGTCAATATCCGCAGGTCGTGCCGCGAAGCGTTCTTTTTCTTGCGTGTACAGATTTTCCATGAGTGACACTTCCTGATCACTGGGAGTACGACCGGTTGCAAGCCGAAAACCTCGTCGAATCTGTGCAGCCACATTCTCGGGGGCTTCATGCTGGACGCGCTCAGCCAGCGCCCGCGATGCTTCGACAAATTGCGGGTCGTTCAAGAGTACCAACGCTTGGAGTGGGGTATTGGTATTCTGGCGTTGAACGAAACATGTAGATCGATCGGGTGCATCAAAGACCAGCATTGTCGGCGGTGGCGATGTTCGCCGGATGAAGGTGTATAGGCTTCGACGATAGAGAGCATCTCCTTCATCCTGTTTGTAGTGTAGCAAGAATTGCGAAAAATTGCCCTTTTCAATCCATAACCCTGGAGGCTGGTACGGCTTGACACTCGGACCACCTACCTGATTTACCAGGAGACCGCCGGCTGCAAGTGCGTTATCCCGGACCATTTCTGCGGTCAGGCGATGCTTTGGTCCCCGAGCCAATAGTACATTGGTAGGGTCGAATTCTTGCAAAGCAGGAGGTGCAATGCTGGACTGGCGGTACGATGCACTCATTACAATAGACTTGATGAACGCTTTAACGTCATAGCCGGACTCCATAAAAGTGACTGCCAGGTAATCCAGCAATTCCGGATGCGAGGGAAGGGCACCCTGACTTCCAAAATCCTCCGGTGTGACGACCAGTCCCTGCCCGAAAAACATCAACCAGTACCGATTCACCGCCACACGTGCAGTCAGCGGCTGTTCAGAACTGAAGAGCCACTGTGCCAAACCCAGACGGGTAGGGGGTAGACTGTCTGGTAATAATCCAAGCACCTCGGGGGTTTCGGGGTGCACTTGATCGCGTGGCTGATCGTAGAGACCGCGCTCAAGGATGTGCGTTGGGCGCGGTTCGGCCATCTCTTCCATAACCATAACCTCCATCACTTCATTGACGGCCGTATTTTCCTCCATTCGAGCCTCTTTGAGCTCCCGAAGTAGCCGTCCATAACGTGCATCGTGATAGTGAAGGTAGGCCGCCAACTCATCCTCTTCCCGGGCCGGCACATCAGCCAGTGTGGTGATATCGGAAGTGGTCAGCGTTCGCGTATATAGCCTGAGTTCGTCCATATCGCCCAGGAATATACCGTCGTCTCCCCCAAATGCACGATAGCTTCGACCAATGCGCATCGGCCGGCTTGTGAGGCGGTAGAGCCCATCTACAGGGAGAATGCTCTTGTAGAGTTTATCGTATTCAATCACAACGGGAACGCGTAGTCCCTTCACATAAAGATGAACCCCGCCTGCACGGCTGGAGCCGTCATAGGTTACCGCGATATGCGTCCAATCTTTTGCGGCTATGGGGTCCGTGGACCGCGCATGCAGGTAGTTGTGTGGAAGAGCATGGATTAGACGAACCGAAAGGTGATTGAGGCTGTCCAGATATACCTCCCATCCGCGCCAGTACGTGTTTTTGTGGAATGCATTGCCGACAATCCGCGTATAGGCTCCAGACGTATCTGGTCGAAGCCATACGGTGACGGAAAAAGGATCACTGCGCTCAAAATTACCAGCTTCGGCGACCTGCAGAAAGTCGTAATCACTGTCAAAATTTATTGCCTTTCCCGATGGCCCCTCTATCAGCGTCAGTGTGCCGCCACCAGTCTTACCCTCCTTGCCGTCAGGCACCCTGTTTGGCGTCGAGTCACCTGTGGTCTGATCAAACGGAAAGTAGCTGACTAGGTCCAGGCCAAGTCCATCTTCCGGCACTTGGGCCTCCATGTAAGTCCCCACACGTTTGACATCCTCTTCATGAGCGATCAGTGCAGCTTCCAATTCTTCAATTCGATCACGCTTTTTTTCAAGCTCAGCTTCTTCTTCCGGTGTAGGCAGCATGAGTAGAGGGCCGGCATTGCCATCATCGCCGGTCATCCCCAATTCATTCACATTATTAAAGAAAGCAGAGAGCTGGAAATACTCCGCCTGGGATACAGGGTCAAACTTGTGATCATGACATCGCGCACATTCCATTGTCAGCCCCAGAAAGGCCCGTGAAGTTGTATTTGTGCGGTCGGCTACGTACTCCAGACGGTATTCTTCGTCAATCACCCCGCCTTCCGCGGTCATGGGATGGTTGCGATGAAATCCCGTTGCCAATATCTGCTCCCGGCTAGCGTTGGGGAGCAAGTCACCGGCCAGTTGCCAGGTCACGAATTGATCGTAAGGCATGTTTTCATTGAAGGCCTTGATCACCCAGTCCCTCCAGGGCCACATCGTTCGGATACCATCCGCATGATATCCATGACTGTCTGCGTATCTGGATAGGTCCATCCACTCGGTCGCCATGCGTTCACCGTAGTTTTCGGAGGCCAACAGGCGATCTACGACGCGTTCGTATGCGCCGGGTCTGATATCTGTCAGAAAATCATCTATTTGTTCAAGCGTTGGGGGTAACCCGGTAAGATCCAGCGTGACGCGGCGCAGCAGACGTTCGCGATCTGCTTCCTTGGCGGGAGTCAAACCCTCCCGCTCAAGGCGTGCAAGGATAAAGCGGTCAATGTTGTTTTGCGGCCAGTCCACGTTTTCCACTGCGGGGACAGGGGACAGGACAGGGGGTATGAAGGCCCAATGAGGTTTCCATTCGGCACCCTGTTTGATCCAGCGCTCAATCAGGGCGATTTCGTATTCAGAGAGCGTCAGGTTGGATTCAGGAGGCGGCATGACCGTTTCTGGATTCGTGGAGGTGATACGGTGCATCACCTTGCTGCGTCCAGGCCGCTTCGGGACAATGGCATGTCCACCGGACTCCAATTTTGTTAAGAGCGCTCCCTCCTCTGTATAGAGCCGCAGATCCCCTTGGCGTGCGTTGTCGTCTGGCCCGTGGCATGCATAGCAACGATCAGATAAAAGTGGCTTAATGTGGAAGTTGTAATCGACGCGTTCTGGCAGGCGGGCAAGCGTGTCGGAATCCAGCTCAGTACCAGAAGAACAGGCTCCTACTAGCAGTATGAGCACGAGCGAAAAGAAACGCATTAAGAAAAATTCAACATGACAACCCGCAATTTAACTATTTCCTGCAAGAGGTACTTGCAAAATCCGTGTCGGAAGCGAAGAAATCCAATTATCGGTGACCACGATGGTAGTTTTTGCGTGAAAGGCAGAAGGTCTGCATTCTCGATGGATGAGGCGAACATGTACGCTACCAGCGAAGGTTGCGCCAATTCGCGCCCTCGGATCACATGATTCGGGAACGGACAGTTCGCGAGTCCCACGCTATTTCAACTCATTCAGGGCAATGCGTGCAAAAGCAATTCCGTAGTAGCTGTTTTCGTGATCGGGACCGGCTTCATACAACAGCCCAATGGTGTCATCGGGCAGACGCACGATATCTGAATAGGCACTCATGCTTTCATGCACAACGAGTGAGGCAGGCCATGTGATTCCGTCATCGAAACTGGCGCGGAGGGTCATACGTTCACGCTGCACTTGACTGGCCGGGTTGGAGAACAACAACACGTTCTGACCTTCTTCGGCGAAGGAGAAGCGCTGTAGACTGGCCTGGCATATGGGTTCAACCAGCGTGGAGTCCGCCACCAGATTGCTCCAGGTCATGCCACCGTCGCTGCTGTGAGCAATTTTACGGTAGCGTTCGCTTGGTGCATAGTTGCGCATGTTGAGTAGCAGGCGGCCATCGCTCAATTCGGCTACTTCAGATTCATTGACCTGGTGCTGTGGTGTAGTTCCACCGAGCTGCCATGTTTTGCCGTGATCGTCAGAGTAGATGACGTGTGAGTAATAGTGTTTGGTCGACGCTTCTATGTGATCACAGGCCACCATCAACCTTCCTTTATGTGGTCCGCGCGTGAGTTGTATTCCCGATCCTGGACCGGTGGCATACCAGGTCCAGTTTGGCTGCTTGACGTTCTGTGTGATCTCCTTGGGTTCTCTCCATGTCTTTCCATTGTCCATGGATGAAAGCACAAATACGCGTCGCGTATCTGTTGAGGTCTGTGCAATGATCTCTCGCTCATGATCAGTGCCCAGATTGTGGGTAACCAAGAGGAACAGCGTGCCTGTTTCGGCGTCGACGACGGGAGCTGGGTTGCCGACAGTATGCTCTTCCTTGTCCCACAGGAGTTCCAGCGTACTCCACGTGCGTCCTTGATCAGTTGAGCGCTTGTATACAAGATCAATGTCACCAGTATCAGAGCAGCTGTTCTTACGCCCCTCAGCAAAGGCCAACACATCACCGTTGGGGACTACGACCACGGCGGGAATCCTGTAGCAGTTGTACCCTTCAAGTCCGCCCACAAATATGTAATCAGGAGAAGGCAAGAGGAGGGTACTCAAAAGTATCGGGACAAGTAGCATGGATTACTAACCTTCAAAAAGAAAAACACCTGATGGTAGTTCATGGGATAGTGCAAAAGCCCCTACTATCGGGGTACAAATTGAACACTTCCCGGACGAACATACGGACAAACTCGCAGAACAGCAAAAGACCCGGTGATGTGAAAAAGGGGGGCCTACGGTAAGGTAGACGATCACTGCGGATATCTCTGTAAAGGACAAATGGAGGCCAGCCAAGACCCCGTACATGCCTCACAGAACGCCTGCGTGTAGAGTCAGGGGGCATACGAGAGATTCTAAAATCAGTCGGACTGATATCACGCTCAAAGTTCTTTTCGTGCATGCCGAAGTCCCAAATCTGCTGTTCTGCGAATGTAAGATAGCTTCAGCGTCTGCGGGTTATTGTTAGGTGCAAGTGTAGCAGTGTTATCTTTGATTTTCTCCGCAATTTATTCTGAACTCACCTTTTGAGGTTAATCATGACACGGAGCACATTCTTGATGCTATTTCTTTTCCTCACCGTAACACAAACTTCTGCGCAGGCACAACACCGTATCGTTTTCCTGGGCGATTCCATAACGGAAGCGGGGGCAAATCCAGGAGGTTATGTTTCGCTAGTTGCCGATTCGCTGCAAAAGATCAGTGCAGACATAGTAGTGCAAGGAGCGGGAATCAGCGGTAACAAGGTCCCTGACCTCCTTGGGCGACTGGATGCAGACGTGTTGGCACATGAGCCGACCCATGTAGTGATCTACATTGGCATAAATGATGTCTGGCATCATTTTGAGTTTGATCAGGTCACGGGCACCGATCCAGAGACGTTTGAGAATGGGTTGGGAGAGTTGATTGATCGTATTGAGCAAGCAGATGCTGTGCCATTGCTATGCACGCCTAGCGTGATTGGAGAAGACACAGATAGTGATTCTGAGGTCAATATTCGTCTTCAGGAATACGCACAAATCAGCCGCAGCGTAGCAGAGGACAAGGGTACGCACCTCTGTGACCTGCGGGTAGCCTTTGAAGAATATCTGACTGCAAATAATCCCGATAGGGCATACGAGGGCATACTTACTTCCGACGGCGTTCATCTAAATGCAGACGGGAATCGCTTTGTAGCCAATTTTATGGTGCAGCAATTACAGTCAGTGCTGGAGCCTTAGGCCACATACGGAATCGTAAGAGGTCCCTCAGGTACTATGGCTACAGGGGCAGCAGGGTTCCCCAGACACGCAAGCTCGGCATCAATCGCGCTCCGCACATCCACAACGGGAGTCAAATGTGCGCGCTGAACGAGTGCAGGATCCAGCTCGCTGAACAAACCGACACGGCATGTCCGGACAATTTGAAGCAGTTTCTGTGTCTGCCACTGGTCAGGTTCACTAAAATCAGGGCTGCTGATTGCCCGCCATGCTTCGTCCGGGCTTTCCCACCGAAGGACCTGGTTCTTAAAGGCGCCATGCTCAGGGAAGCCGTCATTGCACCGGGCTGCGGTAATAATTAGACCGCCCGGTGCGGTAATTGAATGCGCAGCTGACATCCCTTTGACAGTCTGGTACAGATTGAGGTCCAGCGGATATCCACTGTTCGTAGTAACCACGATCGGGAAGGGCTCTTCGACGCGGACCATAGCTGTATTTCTGGAAAACTCACATCCCGCCTCGTGAGCAGCATCTACATCACCACAGAAGTATCCCGTGATCTGCCGATCTGTGTTGAGGGCTACGTTTACCAGAAAGTCTACAGGGAGCAGTTTGCCCGCTGCGCGCACATGGTTTTGGGTGGGATTCTCCTCAATCAGACCCCATGTGCTCTTTGGATGAGCGATATTGGTAAATCCATGGTAGGTCTGGATGGAGTCCAGATTGGCTATTCCCGGGAAGACTGCTTTGTATCCGCCGCTGAACCCCGCCATAAAATGCGGTTCAATGAATCCCATCAGGATTCGACGATCTGCCCGTACATAGTCTGCACAATAGGCAACCTCATAGCCGTAGGGGCTTCGGCCTGCAGGCAACAGCGAAGTGGTATCCCGCGCATCGTGATTAACTATGTGGTATTTGGCTAGGATTTCCGGGCCAACCATTTGAAGCAGCTCATCGTGTGTATTGCCCCGATGTGTGCCTGTACCGACGATTATGGTGACATCATCTGCATCAAGGCCGCGCAGCTCCGCGAATAGCCAGGGCAGGAGACGATCACTCGGAAGAGCCCGTGTGATGTCTGGAATGGCGATGGCAAGCGTTTCTCCAGGAGCTATGAGCTCGCGAAGGGGGGCCGTTTGATACGGGCGTCGAACGGACTCAAGGAATGCGGCATGCTCGTCCTGCAGGCCTTCGAGATATCGCGGGCGGAGTACTGTAGCATTGAGCCCAGTCAGGTCCAGCTGTAATCCCTCTGAGCCGTAGTCTAGACGCACTACGTTCGTGTTTTCATCCATAGTACCGAAGTCTCACATGCAAAATTTACCCTTTTACACAAATCAAGGTACGCGGTCGCACGTGGAATCGTCCAAGCAATGGCTGCTCAAACGGTTCACATCAGTCGAAGGCACCAAGTTCCGTGTTTGATGTATCAAATAGTAGATCTTCTCGTGAGATATGTACGAGATGCCCGGGCTATTTTTCACACGGAGAGACATTCTATTGCCGAAAGATAAACGGACAGAACCCTAAATGTATCTGATTCGCACGATAAAGGCTTCGGTTGCCCATTTTCATAGCTTACATTTCTCTTATTCGTTTGATGCATAGGATTGTGAGTGCGTACAACTGTCGGATATCTCTATGCGCTGTTCTCCAAGGCTCAATACCACTACGAGTGTCAAAACAATGAGTGACTCTTTCAATCCGGTCAATGGCAAACCAGATGGTTCTTCTCCGGCGAGACAACGGCATGCACAGGACTCCGATTACACTATGCAACTTCCTCCCGCTGAAGAACTCGCGAAATATGAAGAAATATCGCCCGGCATATCCGATCGAATCCTGGCCGTGATAGAGCAAGAGCGGGAGCTGGATGGCCTCAATATTTCTCTGCAGCGTAGACGCGCTATTATGACCACGGCGGTCTCGCTTGCCTTCGTTGCAGTTGCGGGCGTTGGGATCTGGCTTGAAGTATTTTGGCCTGTAATATTGGTTCTTGGTCTTGGTGGGATAGTGCCATTTATCCTACGTGAGATTTCCAGACGATAGCAATACCGGGGTTACAGGGTCAGAGTATCCAGGAGATCATATAGATGGGTTTGGGCCGTTGTGCGGAGTACACAGGGATAGCTCCAAAAAGCGCTGTCCAATTGTTACGAGAACTGAATCACATGGGTAAGTAGCAATTATCTGCTCAGCACCGAGACAGCGCCCCTACTCGAATTCCTGAATGTTTATGGATGGCGAGGCTTCAATCAGATCCGCAAGATTATCTAGGGCCGCCATCTCGTCACGCTGCATCAGGGGGCGGATAACGGGCAACAGAGCGCGGTTTATGAATGACGATCCACGCATGACGATGGTCTGTTGGATGCGTGAACCTTCCCCTAAAGTCTCAAACGTTACAGAACGGTAACCGGAATAGGTCGAAGTTTCGATATCTGCGTGGTATTCTTGTAGAGGGATGACGGAGGTGACTGTTTCCAATCGGGCGCTTCCATCTGTAAACTCCAGGCGGAAGGAGGCGCCCAATGACATGGGTTGACCATGGAGGGCTTCGACATTTTCCAGGTTCCTCTGCCAAAGATTTTGTCGATCTATGTCAATAAAGGTCACCCAGGATTCGGCAACCGGAGACTTGACACGTGCCGTGGCCGTATAGCTGACTTCCTTCACGAACAAGCCCATGATCACAAGTGCAAGCAAGGCCGCCGAAAGCAGCACACAAGCCGTACGGAGCATTTGCTTCATGGTACGTGAGAAGAAGTTGACCAGCGTGTCAAGTACAGCACAAGATTATACGTCATAGGTCCTACCTTTGTGTTATGATACGACAACAAACTTCCCTGCCGGCTCCGCGAGGGCGGGCCACAGCAAAAAATCCCGCTACACGTTTTGACCCTATCAGCGTTGAGTTGGATCCAGGTGCGTTAGAGTCTGATGAGCTGCGACAGACCAGCACCCAGTTTTTTGAGGACGCCTCCAGGTCAATTCTTGTCAGAAATGATTCTCCAGACGTTGGGTTTACTTGGGGTATCAATCCATACCGCGGCTGCGAGCACGGTTGTATATACTGTTATGCACGACCAAGTCACGAATACTTGGGATGGAGTGCAGGTCTGGATTTCGAAACAAAGATCCTGGTCAAACGCAAGGCCCCTGAGCTCTTGAGCAGGGAACTGAGAAAAAAATCATGGAAACCAGACGTCATTTCTATGTCTGGTAATACAGATCCGTATCAACCGGCGGAACGACGATTCAAACTGACACGCGCCTGTTTGCAGACGCTCTTGGACCACCGCAATCCTGCGGGCATTATTACGAAGAATCATCTTGTTACACGGGATTTGGATATTCTGGCTCCGATGGCGAAACTTGGACTGGCGCACGTGTTTATTTCAATAACAACGCTTCGCAACAAAATAGCCAGTGCGATGGAACCGCGCACCAGTATCCCGTCACGTCGTCTGGACGCCATAGACAAGCTAACCAAGGCGGGGATACCTGTGGGGGTAATGATAGCTCCAATAGTTCCAGGTTTGACGGATGAGGAGCTTCCTGCGATTGCGCAGGCCGCTGCCGAATGTGGTGCTGTTCGGGCTGGATACATAGTGCTACGGCTTCCCGGACCGGTGGCACCGCTCTTTCAGGAATGGTTGGATCGTGTAATACCTGAACGCAAGGATAAAATATTGAGTCGGGTCAGAGAGATGCGCTCGGGCAGACTGAACGATCCTCGCTTTCGTCATCGGATGAAGGGGGAAGGCATATGGGCGCAAACCCTGGCCAGACTCTTTGAGGTGACCTGCAAGCGAAACAACCTCAATCAGCCATTGCCACTGCTACGGACAGACCTGTTTATCCGGAATCCAAGTAACCAGCTCAGTCTCTTTGATTCGGAACTCCCGGGTTCGGAATAACAGGACTATGGAGGAGTTTCATCCTATTGTGGCTTCCTGGTTCGGAGATGCATTCGAATCCCCAACCGAAGTGCAGGAGCAGGCATGGCCCTGCATCCAGCGAGCAGAGAATACGCTGATCGCTGCTCCAACAGGTGCAGGGAAAACATTGGCAGCATTCTTGGTTGCGATTGACCGACTCCTGCAGAAAAGTCTGGAGGGTGCGCTGGCCAACGAGACCACGGTCGTGTACATATCGCCACTGAAAGCACTCAGCACGGATGTAAACGTAAACTTGTCTGTTCCACTTGAGGGTATACAGGAACGGGTTCGTGCACGCGGGTACTCAATGCGCCCCATCAGAACTGCCGTACGTACGGGAGATACCAGTGCATCCAGGCGGGCGGCAATGCTTCGAAAGCCGCCGCATATTCTGGTGACAACCCCTGAGTCCCTCTATCTCCTGGTTACAGCGAAGCGTAGCCGGGAAATGCTTCAGACCGTGCAGACGATCATTGTTGACGAAATTCATGCCGTTCTCCCATCGCGCAGAGGGGCACATTTGGCATTGACACTTGAGCGTCTGGCACATGTATCCAGACATTCGATCCAGCGTATTGGGCTTTCGGCTACTCAAAGACCAGTCAACATCGTAGCTTCCTACTTGACTGGATGTGGGGGGAGCTGTACGATATTTATGCAAGCACAAGAAAAGCTTGTTGATGAAGTAGAACAGATTTATTAAAAAGAAGGAATGAGTAATTTTAATCCAAATCTGACTAATGATGATGTAGTATCTGCTGAAGTTGCTGCTTTGATGCTTTTAGCATCTGCATATGCACTTGCCTTAAATGAAGGAGATAATTCAAATATAGATTTGACTGAATTTGTTAGAAATAATAGAGGACTACGCATATTACATAATCATGCTTATATGGCATTTGTAAAGGAAAATCTTACTGAAGCTGAAATTGCTGACTTATGTAATAAGGCAGCACAATATTTGGAAAATCAAATGGATATCATTGATGAAATTAATAATAATAGAAATGCTTTCATTGATGATATGCTAAATAAAATTTCTCCCGATGAAGGTTAAACCAGGTCCGATAACAAAAGCAGCTCGTATACTACGCAAAGCAGGTTTAACTTGTGACGAAGCAACTGAAGCTGCTTATCTTATACGTGAGATTTCTCAGGAACCTGGTGGTGCCAAGTTGCTGAAAGAACTCATACGAGAACAAGTGAAACCTAACGAACGACAAAACTCAAACTCTGATGAAAGATCATGTCTATGCAATTAAGCGAAGGAAGCCAAGAACACTTCAAGCGAATGTATGCGTATTCCGAGCGAACTGGGGCACTGATTCCGAGCGAACTGGGGCACTGATTCCGAGCGAAGCGGGGCGCTAATCCGAGCG
>JAPPGC010000087.1 GCA_028875125.1 Bacteroidota bacterium
CCGACTTAAATTCTAATTGTCGTCGACTTAAATTCTAATTGTCGTTGAACAAGTGCACCTGAGAGTCCGCACAAGATTCGCGTAATACCTTTTCCAGGCAGTCGTTTTGTGGTGGGGTCAACTTCAGTAGATGGGTGCCAAAGCAGGCCGATTCCGGCCAGCGCTAGCAAAAATGCCAGTACATTTGGAAAAAGCCCAGGCCCAGGATAGCCCTCCGGGAGGGAAGGAAAACTACGGGTGCCTAACCATATGGCGGCGGCGAGGATCAGAAATACTATCCCCGGTATACGCAAGTAAACACTGTTATAAGGCAAGTCCTGCCTCGTTCAAGAGTATACCATTACGATCATCTTCTTCCCGGAGGAATGATTGAAGAGCGTCTCCGGTGAGATGCTGCAACCTGAATCCTGCACGTTCGAGGGGTACACTGAATTCAGGTTGTCGGGATGCATTCCATACGGCTACGCGCAGCAGCTCCAAGCGTGCGTTCGGCAGATTAGCTGGGGCGGCAAGCACCATCCAGCCACCTTCGGACGCATAGTCAATCCCGAGTTCTTTAAGCGTGGGGACATCTGGGGCCACGGACAGTCGTTCATTCGCCATCAGAGCAAGTGTTCGAACTCGGCCAGCCCTGCGCAGCGCATCGGCTTCAGCGAGAGCGGACGTTACAACATCCACTCCGCCTGCGAGCAACTCCTGCAGGGCAGGTGCTGCCCCCTGACTGGGTACCCACGGCATGGCAGACTGATCAAGGCCCACGGCTTCTAGAAATCCGATCCGGCACAAATCCCATATACCGCCCAGTGATGTACCGCTTGCCGTTAGGGTTCCTGGGTTTTCCCTGAGCGCAGCGATGAGATCATGTACATTGTCCCAGGGTGCATCACTGCGCACCGTAATTGCACTGGGATTGACCGTAACCAGCGCTATCGGGGAGTAGTCTGTGTAGTCAAGAGGTGTTAGGCCGGTCCAGTGCATCATCGTAATTTCAACGGTGATAGCACCCAACGTATAGCCATCCGGCTGGGCTTGACTAAGGGCATAATGCCCAACAATTCCGCCACCACCGGTTCGATTGACCACATTCACTGGTTGCCCCAACTCATCCTGAAGCACAGCCGCCAAGGCGCGGGTAGTGGTATCAGTACCTCCACCTGCTTTCCATGGCACAATAACGGTCAGCGGACGGGAAGGGTAGGCCCGTTCAACGTTAGTCTGACAGGCAGACAGCGTGACCAGTAACAGGCCAATGATCCAGACGATTCCTCGATCAACCACCACTCCAAGGCGGAGCAACACCATTTGAGCGCGCATAGGCGATCATCTGTCCCAGATGCTCATGGGTATGCCCGCCAATGATTGCCAAGGCTCCGTAAACGTTCAACTGCATCCCAAAGAGTTGAATAGATTCTCCCAAGTCCGCGTCTCCCATTGTTTCCAGGAGTCCACGAACATGATTTTGGGAAGCCATCAAACGCTCAAGGGCGGCTTCTTTCGTTTCGGATTTATTGGATCCGTAGTCCGATGCATGGCCTAGTGCTGCGGCAATGCCAAAGTTGGCATCTGATACGTGATCCAGCACTTCTAGTACTGAACGGATTCCTTCCGCAGGGCGCCAGTCAAAAAGGTCTTCGGGGATGGCTTCTCCCAGAGAATGCAGTTTTTCAGATGCACCATCAAAATCGCCGGAAAAGGCAGTGAGATAAGCGCTATTATCATGCTCCTGTGCACTGGCTGGCAGGGCCACCACGGTTGCAATCAGGAAAAGGGCAAATGCTTGTTTCATCAGGTAAGTTAGGTTTTAAATCTCGAGAACGTGTGCTACGGATAAAGGTCTATTCCGGTTCCGTACTCCGCTGTTCCTCAACCATATTGGCTATATCCTCCAAGAGGGCCTTGGCATCATAGAGGATACCGTCCTTAATGGTATACTTGACGCCTCCTACATACTCAACCTCGCCGGTTTCATCGTTGAGCTTCATGGCGCCTGTTCCGTAAAGAACCTTTAGGTTCGCCAATGGATTTTCGTCTACAATAAGTAGATCTGCGCGCATGCCGGCACGAATGATTCCAAAGTCGATGGGCTTCTGGAGGGGTTTATATATCTCCATGGCTCCATGCATTGTAGCAGCGCGAACAACTTCTAATGGATGGAATCCAGCCTCCTGCAGCAATTCAAGCTCCAGGATCGTTCCAAACCCAAAGAGTTGATAGATATAGCCGCTGTCACTGCCGACTGTAACCTTGCCTCCAAGATTTTTGTATTCATTCAGGAACTGCATCCAGACCTGATAGAACCTCTTCCACGCCACCTCATCGTGGGTAGTCCAGTTGAAGAAATATGATCCATGATCGGTGCGGCTCGGCGTAAAGAATTCCCAGAGACTGCCGAGCGTATATTTTTCGTGCCAGTCCGCATTTTTTGCCCGCATTACATCCCGTCCTGCCGAATAGATGTTCAGTGTGGGGTTGATATAGTAGTCCAGTTCGAGGAATTCATTCATGACAGCGTGCCATTGATCGCTATTTGGGGTCACCAGCGACCACTGACGTGCAACCTGTCCAAAGCGCAACTGCTCGTCGTTATAGTCCATATCTACAGGCCAGGGTTGTACATCATGTGCGTCGTACAGCGCCTCAAAGAGTCCGTAGAAGTGGGTCATGCTTCCAAGTCCAAGCCGGGCAGCGTCCAGCGCGTTCATTTGAGCCACGCCCATCTGTCCCAGATGGGTTGTCGATCCGAGGTTATGCTTCGCAGCTTCATCCAACAGGGCAGACATAATATCTGGCGGGTAGGAGCCAAGCTTAATGCCATCTACCCCGGATTCGGATGCAAACCGTACCCAGGCGCGCGCAGCTTCCGGGGTAGTGACAGGGCCTTGATCCCAGCCGCTACCTGGCCTATGATAGCTTACCATGTGGGGGGCAGCAATTAAGTTTTTTGCACTTCGCTGTTTTTCATTCAGTGACCACTCAAAGCCACCGAAAGAAACTCCTCGAACTGTTGTGATTCCGTGAGCGAGCCACAGCTTATAGATGTATTCCGCCTCAGGGGTCTTGGGGATTCCACCTGTATGGGCATGCAAGTCTACTATCCCTGGCATCACGTATTTCCCGTGCGCATCAATTTCAAATGTTGCCTCGCCGGGTCGGCGATTCTCATTGATGTCCACATGAGGCGCACCAACACTGGTCACACGTACGATGCGGTTTCCTTCAATCACGATATCCATTGGACTGCGAGGGGGTGAGCCTGTCCCGTCAATCACGGTGGCTCCCCGGATGATCAGGCGCTCAAAGGGCCCTTCGCCTTCATCAGGGCCGCGATCTGGTGCAGGCGCGACTTGTGCATATGTGAGCGAGGGGACCGATACGAACGCAACAAGCAGGATCACTACAATTTGTAGGTTCTTCATGTCAAATCTGTGAAAATGGAAGGGGACGAAGAATGAAATCCGTAATATTGGAAACGGTATCCGCATACGTGGGATCATCGCGCAGAGCGATCCATTCTGGATCAACAATGAACCTTGCCCATGCCGCATCTCTTTCAGACATACTTTCGAACCCCAGCATATAGGTCAAATTTGGCATTAAAGGTCCATAGAGCGTTTCGCCGAAGAATACGGGATTAAGCCCAGTCTTGTGGAAAATTGCAATCTCCCCGCCTTCGTTGAACATGGCAATTTTTTTCTGTCCTGCGATGGTGCTGTGGCTCTCGTAGATTCGCAGTTCGAATATTCTATCCGGTCCATTGGCTGGTTTTGCTATCTGCGGCATATCCACGAAAGCACGCATAAGTTGATGCTGCCGCCGAACATAAGCTGGCCTGTCAAGGGTGGCATTCAAGTAATCTGCTCCCAAGCGCTGGAATTCAACGTCATCCAGAAGCAATGTACTGCTTCGCATAGCAGAGTCCATGCTTTGATGGGGGAGTATAACGTAGAGGGATGGCTGGTTGGGTCCATACATAGGTGCAAATACACCTATCGGTCCGATGCCTAGTCTTCCGTAAGCGGGTAATGCGACATCCCGATAAAAATCGGCAACGCGCGATTTACTGGCTCCTACATTCGTGTGATACGTAATGAGTTCAAAATATTGTTGTTGTTTTCCCGGAATATCCGAGGGTACAAATGGTAATGCTGCAGCCAACGGGACAGCTGACATAAAAGAACGACGTTGCATAGGAGTAAATGATGAATGAGCCTAAAAATAGCGATTTGTGGGCGTCAGAGTTTGGTTTCGTGGCAAAGAGAATATTTGATGCTGCGGTAGATAGCGTAAGCGCTCATAGAAAACTTGAGCAGGTGGCTAATTTGCCTATTCCAAGTTCGTGTCGTGTTGTCGGCGCGGGCAAAGCAGCTATGACTATGGCAGCAGCACTGGAGCAATTCTTTCCGAGTGCTACATTCGAAGGTGAGGTAGTTGTACCGCACGGATATATAGATTCCTTTCCAGATCAATTTGCACGCCCCAAGGCCATCGCAGTATCCGAAGGTGGACACCCCATTCCCAACATCAATAGTCAGCGCGCGGCGGAGCGTGCTTTGAGTGTCGCAAAGGATTGCGGGCGGAATGAAACACTCATAGTATTACTTAGCGGTGGGGCTTCGGCATTGTGGAGTGCTCCGATCAAAGGCTTATCTCTGCAGGATATCCGTACGGTAAACCAGATGCTTTTGCAGAGCGGCGCGGATATTCATCAGTTGAATACGATCCGCAAGCATCTATCTGCCATAAAGGGTGGGCGGCTTGCAGAAGCAGCGTGGCCGGGGCGTGTGGTTACGTTGGCCGTCTCGGATGTTATCGGTGATGACAGTTCGGTAATTGGGAGCGGGCCAACGGTGGGTGATCCAACCACTTGGCAGGACGCTACAGATACAATCGAGAGATTGGATTTACAGCTACCAACAGAGGTGCACCGGTATCTGCAACTTGGAATTGAAGGTAGCTTGCCAGAAACACCGAAGCCGAACGCGAAGCCTTTAAAGCAGTCCGTTTTTCGGCTTTTAGCCTCAAATACTGACGCTTTGAAGGCGGCCGAAGCTGCCGCTCAGAATATGGGATACGAGGTTGTTTCGGTATATCATGATGTATGTGGCGAAGCACGAAACGTGGGAGCAGCCATGGCGCGACGCGTTTTGCGCCTAAAACCGGGTCAATGTTTTATTTGGGGTGGTGAAACCACGGTTACCGTACGGGGTAATGGAAAGGGTGGACGCAACCAGGAGTTAGCGCTGGCTGCTGCATGCGTGCTTGAGGGGGCATCTTTGAACGCTGTGCTGCTTTCAGGTGGTACAGATGGGATTGACGGTCCCACGGATGCTGCAGGGGGATGGGTGACCCCAAGTACAGTTCCGATAGCATTGGCGCGCCGTGTAGATCCGCATGTTGCCCTCGAAGCAAATGATGCGTATAACTGTCTCTGTGCCACGAATCAACTTCTAATCACTGGCCCGACGCATACAAACGTGATGGATGTAGGAATAGGACTTGTAGCACTATGAGCAATCGTTTGGCTTCCGAAAAGAGCCCATATCTCCTCCAGCACATGGACAATCCGGTTGACTGGTGGCCTTGGGGGGATGCGGCTTTTGCAGTTGCGCGGGCAACTGATCGACCAATATTTCTGTCAATTGGGTATGCGACCTGTCATTGGTGTCATGTAATGGAGCACGAGTCGTTTGAGGATGCAGAAGTGGCACAGCTGCTGAACGACATATTCATCAACATCAAGGTCGACCGTGAAGAGCGCCCAGACGTGGATAGCATCTATATGAATACCTGTCAGGTTGCCACAGGTCATGGCGGGTGGCCGCTCTCAATAATGATGACGCCGGATATGCGTCCATTTTTTGTAGCCACGTACATTCCCAGGACCGGGCGCTATGGACGCGATGGTATGATGCAGATAATTCCACATGTAGCGGAAATGTGGCACAACAATCGATCTGCACTTGAGAATATCGCGGACAACTTTTTGGGTGCGTTGAGGAACGCTTCTACGCCTGATCTTGCGGGAGGGGATCTATCTGCACAGGTCCTTGATGCAGCATTCGGACACCATGAACAACAATATGACTCGATCAACGGTGGATTTGGTCATGCTCCCAAATTTCCATCGCCGGAACGTTTGAGATTCTTGCTGCGCTATTGGCATCGTACAGGAAATACTCGAGCACTTCAGATGGTTGAGCACACGCTCCAGCAGATGCGTCGAGGAGGGATGTTTGATCAATTGGGTGGGGGGTTCCATCGCTACAGTACAGATTCAACGTGGCTCTTGCCCCATTTCGAAAAGATGCTGTATGATCAGGCACTCCTGGCACTGGTCTACCTCGAGGCATTTCAGGCGACTGGACGTCCGGAGTATGAGCAGACAGTTCGGAGTATACTGGAGTACGTTGGCCGCGAATTACAGAATGCCCAAGGCGCCTATTGTACCGGAGAGGATGCAGATTCTGATGGAGTCGAAGGTAAGTATTATGTCTGGAGTATAAATGAAGTGCATAGCGTACTGGATCCAGCTGCGGCAAGGCTTGTCATAGCTGCATTTAACCTTACTGAAACGGGTAATTATATTGATGAAGCTACCCGAGATCGGACAGGTAACAACATCATTCATCGTTCCCCGGGGGATGACCTTCCGGATAGTGATCGTCTGTCCGAGGCCTCCATGCAGCTATTCGATCGTCGCGCGCAGCGTGTACGTCCGCTCCTAGATGATAAAGTGTTAACAGACTGGAACGGACTCATGATTGCCGCTCTGGCGCGGTGTGGTACGGTGTTAAACGATGCTGATTTGATTAGCCGGGCGGTGACATGCGCACAGTTCATTGAAGCACACATGGTACCAGAGCCAGGCAGGCTGCTGCATAGGTGGCGTGAAGGAGAAGCCGCAATAGCCGGCATGCTGGATGATTATGCTTATATGATCATGGGACTCTTGGCACTCCATGAAGCTACCGGCGAAGAGAACTACTGTTCATGGGCAATGAGCCTCACACAAACGGTACTCGCTGAATTCAGAGATGAAGATGGAAGCTTTTATCTGACTGCACAGAACAGCGAGGAACTATTGATGCGTCCCAGGCAATCATTTGACAGCGCGCTTCCGGCAGGCAGTGCTGTAATGATGATGAACCTGCTACGTTTGGGACGCATAACCGGTGAGACCGAACTGGAAGCTGCTGGGCACGACGCGATTGCCGCGCATTCGGCAGGACTGAGGCAGTACCCTGATGGCTTTAATGCAGCGTTGTCTGCCTTGGACTATGCGTTGGGTCCCAGCACTGAGGTGATGGTTTCGGGGGGGTGCAGTCTCACTGAAACGCAGGCGATGCTGACGGCCCTTAGAGCAATTTATGCTCCCAATGCAGTGATTCTTTCACGTCCGGTCTTTGGAGGCAGTAGTGAACCGGCGATTCATGTATGTCACGGAAGCGCATGTGGTCTGCCGACCCAAGATACCGAAGCGGTAATTGCCCGATTACAAAATGCTGCGGATTAAATGCAGACCAAGATGAATGAAGTTTTTATTTTGAGTGCCAGACGTTCCCCAATTGGTCGTTTTGGAGGGGCGTTCCGCTCGCTGAGTCCAGCGGAAATTGCAGCACCGGTTCTTCGGTCAGCACTGGATCAATCCACCGTTCCAGACTTGTTACCCGATTTGATTTTGATGGGCCATGTCCTGGGAGGTGGTCATGGACAGCTTGTTCCACGACAGGCCGCAAAACTTGCAGGCATCCCCCACTCCGTTGATGCAGTTGGCATCGATATGGTATGTTCTTCTGGCATGATGAGCCTGATTGCAGGAGCAGCATTTATACAGTCGGGTGCATCGAATCTGATTCTGGCGGGAGGTGTGGAATCTATGTCGGACACAAGGTTTGCGCTTTCTGGCAAGGCCAGGTGGGGGTACAAGTATCTGCCTGGACAGGGGGAAGCAGTGGTAGATCTCTTGTACAGGGATGGGTTATCAGATCCAACAAGCGGTGAAGCTATGGGGGTACAGGCGGAGCGTTTGGCACAGGCGCTCCGCATAAGCCGCCGGGAGCTGGATGCAGTGGCGGCGGAATCTCATTCCCGTGCACACATGGCGACATTAAATGGTGAGTTCAATGCTGAAATTACCCCAATCCCTATCAGGAAGGGCAGTCTGGAGCAGGATGAGGGGATCCGCCCGGACACAACTGTCGAAGCACTTACCGATCTGCGTTCCGTTTTTGTGCAGGATGGATTGTTGACCGCAGGCAACAGCAGCCAAATAAGCGATGGCGCCGCAGCGCTTCTGCTTGCAAGCGGCGAGTATGTGAGAGATTATAGTCTGCGGCCGATTGCCCGTCTGCACGGTAGTGCATGGGCTGCCGGAACATGGGATCGGTTTATAGAGGTTCCTGCTGAGGCAGCCCGACGAGCGCTAAAGGTGACTGGCATGCGCTTGGAGGATATGGATTTATATGAAAACAACGAAGCGTTTGCTTTGAGTACGCTTCTTTTTGTTCGTGATCTTGGGATTGATCCTGAGATACTAAACGTGAACGGTGGTGCCATTGCCTTGGGGCATCCAATCGGATGTTCAGGGGCCAGGATTGTCGTGACGCTCCTGCACGCACTCAGGACGCAAGGAAAATCACTTGGTCTTGCAGCTCTCTGTCACGGTACAGGTGGAGGAACAGCAGTAGTGGTAGAACGCTTGTAGCATACAGTTCTCTATTTGCTCACAGAAATGTCCATTAGGGTAAATGGTGTGGTGTGACACTAGGGATGTTCGACAATAGCTAATGGTGGGGCGTTCAGACATTATAATCTGGTATTTTCCTGCTGCCAGGTCATGTATAGTGTGGTAGATTCCGAAGTTGGGCCTGATCATTCAAGTGTTGAACAGAACCTTCAATCACGTGCTGTCTCAACCGGTCCCTTCTTTTTCTCGGGCGTGATACTTTATGGCTCTTTGCTTTTATGAGTCGGTAACCCGTATTATAGGGCGGCAGGTTCGTTTCGAATGGCCTCTTGTTAGGCCGCTTCCGGTGTCTTAAAAATCAGGGTAGCCAATTCGGACTCAATTTTCAAACTATTCCTAATAATGGATGAGAATGGAAGAAATTAATTGGAATCTAGGTAGAGTGGGGGTTCTCTATCTCCCCTTCCAAAAAGATGAGGAAAGGCAGTAAACCATGCCATGGAAGCTATCGAAAAGACTCAAAGATGCGTACCGGGGATCCAATGTCGCCCGTCGTGTGCAAGACTTTGAGGGTTGGATAGAGCGAGAAGCGCCAGGAATCGATGATTCGGGCGACCACGACCACGCCCAACTGGTCAAGGACTACTACGATCTCTACAACGAGATAATGGTATGGAGCTGGGGCGAATCCCTGCACTTCGCTCCTCTCGCGCCACATGAGACTTTGGAGGACTCTAAAATCCGTCATCAACGATTGATGATCGATAAGCTGGATATGAAGCAGGGCATGACGGTGGTGGATGTTGGTTGTGGAATCGGAGGCCCGATGCGCCGTGTCGTTCGTGAGGCTGGCGTTCGGGTTGTAGGAATTAACATCAACAAAATCCAGCTGGAAAAGGCGAAAAAGCTGAATGCCGAGGCTGGACTCGATCACATGGTCGATTACTTGGCGTGCAGCTTCATGGATATGAGTGTCATTGAAGACAGCACTTTCGACCGGGGATATGCCATTGAGTCAACGTGCCATGCCCCCGATAAGCAAACTGCGTTTGAAGAGATATTCCGTGTACTGAAACCTGGAGCTCTGTTTTGGGGGCAGGAAATGTGTCTGACAGACAAGTTCAAACCCAATGACAGCATGCACGAGGACCTCAAGCGCGACCTCAAGCGCGGCATTGCGCTGAAGGATATCGCTTCGTTCGGGGAAGTGAATCAAGCGCTTGAAGCGGCGGGATTCCACATCATCGAGGGGATAGATCGCGGGGTATCTCAAGGCGATGGATCCACACCATGGTATCAACCCATGGAGGGTCGGCATGGGATGTTGGGTAACGTTTTGTTTAGGCTTCCGCAGGGCCGAAGAGCGATGGTCGCAGGGTCAAAGCTGGCAGAGATGGTCGGGTTTTTTCCAAAGGGTACCGCGGAAGTCTTCCGATTCATGGACTGGACGGCTGATGCCTATGTCGAGGGTGGTAAGACTGGTATCTTCACTCCGCTGTATTGTTTTTTGGCTCGCAAGCCCGAATAGACTCGATTGATATTGTGCTTGTCGCGCTGGCTATTCTGGACGTGTAAGCGGCACGGAGATTGAACAGTTTGTCAGACTTGGTATACAGGCACAAAATCCATCCATTTTGCACCTTTGTGGATAAATCAGTCCATGAGCCGCATTAACATCACCTCGAGCACTCATCCACCATGTTGGTCATTTCCTGAGTCGCTTCCCTCGGAATCGGTTTTAATATTGGCCTTGCCGCCGCTGCAAACCAAATGCAGTTAATTTGGATTGCTTCGCCGCGACCACCGCACTATTGTACCAAAAACACTGCCTTTCAAAGTGGCCATCTGTTGCGGATTTCGCAATGTTTCCAGCTTTTATCCAATCGCGCATTTCACGCAAAGTGAAGATGAAATAGGGTTCCCAATGACTTTACGCGCTGGGTATCGGATTCCTGATCCTGCGGATAACGAGTTTAACGTTTTTTCTGGGAGCACAGGACGGAAATGGATTCATCTTGATTTCGCGGTTTCTGGGCAGCAGATCCAACTCAAAATGGTACGTTAGAAGCATAATATTTGCAACTATCAGAAGCTCCGTGTAGCGACGTCCAAGGCAAGTATGTGTACCAAGACCATATGGCATATAGGCCCCAGGCTGTCTGTGTTCGGCTCGTTCTGGCAAGTAACGGTCTATATCGAATTTGTACGGATCTTTAAAAAGAGTGTCATCATAATGAGTTGCCGTATGGCCCATGAGAAGTCGTGTCCTGAGGGGGATTTCATAACCCTCAACCACAAATCGATTCACGACTGCTCTTATTTGCCAGGGAATCACGGGATACATGCGGGTTGACTCCATAATGAGGCGATGGGTAATGTCTATGTTACTAAGGTTGAAGTCTTCTCCTTTGGGCATGCGCCCGTTTCCGAAAAGTTTCTCAGCCTCTTTGTAGACTCCCTCGTGTACCTTCGGGTTTTGAATCATACAACAGAGTGCAAAGGAGATTCCTGCCCCTACATAAATAGCTGCAACCATACCCGCGGTAAGAGGGAATGTCAAATCCGTCTCTGACATAAACTGAGGATCGTTCCTGTGGAGTTCCAGAAATCCATCGGCAATATCAAGGGGTTGTCCTCTACGCTGTCCTGGCGTGTGTGATAGGAGGACATTCTCATTTAATTCATGCACCAGCTTTCCACAACGCTTCATCTTAGGCGTTTTCATCATGAATCTGGGTAACGCCTTAGTGACGTGCACGATCAGTGCACGATGCTCGTAGTCCAGTACTTCTTTGGAGAACTGGGTGCAGTCAGTGCTAATGACTAGGGGGCCGACCTGATCAGCCATGTACGCTCTAATTGTATCAATAATCGGAAAGGCATCTCCCTCTTTCCATTTGCTCATTGATAATCTGCTGTGATGGTACAATTCCGGCAATCGGCTTGCCAGTGCAGAACGAGAATAGTTTCCCGTCAGCGCCTTGCGCATTTTGTAATGATCGGCACCGTCTGAGCCCGGCAGAGTCCTGGTAGAACCAAATGCGTTTTCGAAATCCCCGATGTATTCCTTAGAGCGTAAGTAAAATCGCGCATTCCTATTGATCCATTGGTTTGTTTCCGCCCCCATCACTGCATATATGGGAAGGCCCTGCATTTTGCCAGGTATTTTCACAACTGGTCCATACTGGTTGTAGATCCTATGGAGTCCTCTCGAAATATGCCCATCAAGGAAATCTCGCGGCCGTAGAATGTTGCTGATTCGAACCTTGGGGATGGGTTTGGTCCTAATGGCTGCTCGTCGGGGTTGGAATGTACTGCTATCAACCGCCGCGGCAACCTTTCGCCCCACAACATCCAATTTGGAAACCAATTTGATCCTGTCCAATACTTCTTCGTAGTCCTCTTCTTCAAGCAGGAGTTTGAACCCCCCGAGTGTATGCACTAAAGCAATGAGAATCGCATCTCTGGGATCTGGAATATCGTTGTGCAAAATTATGTGCAGGATTCGTGTTTTCGCTTCTCGGCGAACGGTCGAATCGCTGGATGGATATGCACCCGAACGGGAAATTGAGCGTGTGAGGCCGAAAAATCCTCCAAGTTCATGAACGAGAATGTTCCTCTCTACCAATCGATCAAATGAAGTCGTGATGATGTCATCAACGCGTTGGGCATTTCGCTCAATCCAGTATTGGATATCCTGCACCTTTTCAGATTTTTCAATATCCCGGAGTGTAACATCAAGCAACTCGTCTCCTGTTGGAGTGGAATCAACCAAATAAAGTGATTCCAGATCTGTATCAATTCGCCCTTTGTGTGCGAGCTCGGATATCAGTGCTCCTGCTAAAACACAAGAAAATTGCCAATCCGGGACTACTTCCAGGTAGCCAGTTTTCTCGTCTAACATGAGAAGAATCAGTTCTTCGGCAAAACTGATCTCAGATAAAGTGACGTTTTCGCTCATTGTGATCCCCTGTAAAGATTGCAGGTACGTGTCTCCCGTATACTATACTGGAATTCTAGTTGAGAGTTTTCGGGGCTCCCTCAATGCGATTAGGAGATCAGAACGTGGGCAGCCCCCTGAATGCCCTTGTGCTACGAAGATATACACACAGGAATGGTAATCGTGACCGGAGGAACCCGCGAGGAAATCCAAAACTCCCCAATCCGGACAGCTCCTTACTGTAGATTTCAACGACGGGGTTGAGTAGCTGTAATGAATATTCTTTCGCCTAGCCATCAACTGTAATTTAACGAAACCGAATGATATTCCTGTGGAAATGATATCCGTTAGGCATGGTGACTTACAAACGAAGAGATTGTAGCAAACCACCAGATAATTGGAAACGATGGAAGCAGTTCAACATGGTCGCACGAGCTATTTTATGTAGCGCAAGTTCGACATTGTAGTGGATTTTTTTACTGAGATTCCCTATCCCCTAT
>JAPPGC010000124.1 GCA_028875125.1 Bacteroidota bacterium
CATACCCTAATTTTAATTGTCGTCATACCGTAATTTTAACTGTCGCTAGATAGGCTGAACGGCCTGGGCCTCTTTGAAGCGACCAGGTGACGCGGCCGATGGTGACGTTGTCGGACCGATTTCCCGGGCTGAACGGCCTGGGCCTCTTTGAAGCATGGGTTGATGAGGCAAATAACACGGGTGGATTGGACTATTTCCCGGGCTGAAAGGTCTGGGCCTCTTTGAAGCGAGCTAGTAATGCCGCTGAATTATCCGCTGAGGCGGTAATTTCCTGGGTTGAAAGGCCTGGGCCTCTTCGAGGAATTTATTCGTAAATTATAGGTGCGATAAGGCACAGAATTTCCCAGGCTGAAAGGCCGGGGCCTCTTTGAAGCTGGTCAAGGTTAGCGAGTAACTACGATGGCGAGATAAATTCCCGGGTTGAAAGGCCTGGGCCTCTTTGAAGCCATATATTAAGTATGAGCAATTAATTTACAGATCTTAATTCCCGGGCTGATAGGCTTGGGCCTCTTTGAAGAATTCTTTTGGTGGCTGGCTCGATCGACTATTTCGTCTATTTCCCGGGCTGAAAGGCTTGGGCCTCTTTGAAGCGATATGAATGCCTCCGTCACGAAAACTTATAAAGATCATTTCCCGAGTTGAAAGGCTTGGGCCTCTTTGAAACCAAGCGAAGAGCGATGTCCTGCAGGTGCCCGGAATCCTGATTTCCCGGGCGAGAACCTGGGCGTCTTTGAAGTGCGAATTCGTTTTTCATGAGCGGGATGCGGTACTTAGACTTCCCGGGATGAAGGACCAACCCAATTCCCAACCACGGATTTGAAAAGGTGTTCGGTGCCAAATGATTTTGCAGTCTTAGGAACCCAAAGAATTATTGTGTGGGTTCTCTTCATAAATCCAACTGCGCTAGCTCACAGCGCTATAAAATGGTAAATCCAGGATAAACCGTTAGTGTCCACTCGAGCAGTTAGAATAGTCGATGGTAGCGGCTCTCATTACTTATGGTTGCGCAGTGCACTGTCCAGTGTTAGGTACGCGCCTGCTGCCAGAAATACATAGTATCCTAGCACGCGCCAAATAAGGGTGGCGGGGGAGACCAAGGCTTGAGGCAGCAGTGGTCCAACGAGTAATGCGAATAAGCCTTCTGCACCGCCAGCTCCTCCTGGGGTAGGTATTACAAGCGCGCCGAGCATTGTTACAATTGAACGCAAACCCGCTAGAATATAGTCGATCTCGGGGGCAGTAGCTGCTACAATGAGCACTACCAGAGCATAACGGCTTGCCCAGGTCAATAGGGTCAACCCAAAACCGTTCAAAAAAAACACCAGACGCTGGGATCGAAGGATGGTTGCACGTTCTTGTAAGTCCCTTAGGATTGAATCAGCTTTGATGCCGAATCGCCTGAGCCCAGGCAACATAAAAACCCGTCGAACCACCCATGACAATACCTCTGGCTTCTTCAGCGCACCGTACGCGAAAATGATGACCCATGCCAGGTACCCCAGAAAATAGGTGATTAATGTGAGCATACCAATATTCCCCAAGGAGTCAGGGATAACGTCAATCGAAGTTGTGCTCAGCAGGACGACCACAATGGCACAGGCAAACCATATCTGATCCAGGAGCATAGCAAACAGCATAATTGCAGAAGAATCCCCCAGGGAGACTCGTGAATCTTTTGCAATGTAGGCTGGAACGATTGGACCTCCTCCAATTGAAGAGGGCGTGATACAGGAAAAGAAATCCCACGCCAGTTGTGCACGAAGTGCAGCGCTGAATTTTAAAAACCCCTTTGCAATGTAATGGAGGCGCCATGCTCCGAATATCACGCGCAAACCAACAACGAACGGCGCCAACGCCAAAAGCCCCCACCGGGTTTGTCCAAGCAGTGGTAACGTGTCAGGTTCAACTGTGAATAATGCGATCGTTGCCAGAACAGCGAGGCTGAGCACAATTGGAAACCAAATCTGGATACTGTTTTTTTGCAAATCAGCTCCTTTTGAGGTTATGATACATCATGCCTTGCTGTAGTCAGAGTGTAATGGTGCGCTGTATGATTGCCATCCTCACCCCCTTGCAGGCAGTCAATGATAAGATTGACGGATGTCGCCGCTACTTGTTGCGAGGAAGCCCCCTTCTTTGTGTACAAGGATGAGGGAAGTATAGCAATTTGGAAGTTATGTCTAGTCTGTGTGCGATGCGAGATGATCGCAGCCATGTATTGTTTGCGGTCAGCACTAACAGGCCAATTTTGCGTATCACTCGGTCAGGCCGGGATAAGCCATTGTCCACGAAAGATAGTAAGCATCTTTCACTACATGCTTCATTGCACTGATTGCAGGGATGTCGGCATAGGTAGTCAGACATATCGGAACCGTAATTCAGCAAAGGGGATTTTATGCGAATTGATCCAGTAAAGTCAGAAGAGGAGCGTGGCGGATGTGTGAGCGAAGATCAGAAAATACTGTCAAGTGGTGGGACAAGCGTTGTATCAGAATTCAAAGGAGCGCCGGCTCGATCTACAGATGCTCAGTTCGGAATTGTCGTGAGCCGGTTCAACAAATCAATCACACTGGATTTACTGAAAGGCTGTTTGGAAACGCTTTCCTCATATGATGTCATCAAGATTGACATTGTCTGGTGTCCGGGGGCATTTGAGTTGCCGCTTGCAGTTGAGCGAATGATCAGTTCCAGCCGTTATGATGCCGTCATCGCTTTGGGGGCTGTAATTCGGGGAGAAACGTATCATTTTGAGGCAATAAGCAATGCGGCAATCAATGGGTTGCAGGAGGTGGCACTGAGGACGGGAGTTCCAGTAGCGCTGGGAGTCATCACCACCGAAACTCTTGAACAGGCAAGGAATCGTTCGACACCCGGTCCAAACCATAAGGGAAAAGAAGCAGCGTTAGCTGCTCTAGAAATGAGCGATCTGTTACAGAAAATTCCCCATAACCGCACGGATGCCCCTTGATGATGAGTCCATTTAAGTGCATTGGTGCATGTTTTTGTGTTCTTGTGCTTGCCCAGTTGGCTCACGCTCAGAATTCCCGCTCTTGGACAGCCCATACCAGCTTTCGTGAGGTTACGGGGCTTTCAACCGCAGACGGTGGAGTAATCTGGGTAGCTTCAACAGGCGGAGTATTCAGTTATGATTCAGGCAACGGTGAGATCAATCGTTACACTGCTGCCGAGGGTTTGTATGATATAAATGTGCAGGCCCTTGCCTGGGATACAAAGCGGCAGGTGCTTTGGGTTGGTTATGTGAACGGCGTATTTGACCGGCTTGATGTTTCTACGGGCGAGGTAATCTCTTTTTTCGACATATATCGTAGCGAGAGATTCCCAACAAAGACAATCAACGCCATGGAGGTGCTGGGGGATAGCCTGCTCATTGCAACGGGATTTGGACTGGTTGTATTTGATCCTGTAGACAACGAAGTTCGAGATACTTACAGTAGAGTAGGGACATTTACAGCTGCTACGGCCGTCAATGATGTTGCTGTAAGCACTATTCCCAGTGGAGAACGGGGTTTGTGGCTCGGCACCGATGCGGGGGTAGCATTTGCATCACTTTCGGGGCAAAGCCTACAGGATCCAAGTTCGTGGACATCAGAACGAAGTTTCTTTCCAAATACCAAGGTTACACATCTCGTTTATCAGCATGATCGTCTGTACGTTGGCACGATCGCCGGATTGGGTAAACGAACGACAAATGGTATGTATGAGCGTGTAGGCACCAATACTCGCCCTATCCTGGATCTGGACATACTAGATGATCAGGTACTTGCGGTAACGCAGTTCCGCTTACGCGCATATGATGTCAATGGCGTGGAGTCAATTCCGGTCAGCGGGTACGAAGATTTACAATCAGTCGGGGTTGATGCTTCGGGGAATGTATGGCTCGGGGATGCCGATAGTGGACTGAGTCACTATATCAAGGCAGGAAGTGCTACATCACTTGATCTTGTCAGCCGAGAGCTATACCCCGCGGGTCCATTTGATTCTCCTTTTGGAGATCTAGCTATCAGCCCCGATGGCAATCTTTGGGCGGCCGCCCAACTGGGTGTTCCGAGATCTGGCTTCTATCGTATGAAGTCTGGGAATGACTGGACGAACTTCACGGGACGCTTCGTAGAGGAATTAAGTGGGAGAGGCAGCTATTGGCGTGTGCATGTAGACGGCCAGGGCAATGCCTGGGCAGCTTCTCGCGGTGCCGGCTTGGCTCAGGTATCACCAGAGGATGTTGTTACTGTTTACGATCAGTCTAATTCGACTTTGCTTCCTGCTGCCGGAACGCAGAGTTATATCATTGTAGGTGGAGCTGCAAGTGAGCAGGACGGAACGTTGTGGGTTACCAATACTATCTCACCCTACCCGTTACATGTACGTTCGGCAGACGGAACATGGTCTAGACTATTGCCGCCCCAATGTAGTGGTACGTCCCAGACGACTGCGTTGGGAGATATCCTTGTAGATTCAAACGGGATAAAATGGATCGTTCTTCTGGATCAAGGTAACCTGATGATAACGAGGGGGGTGCTTGTGCTGGATACAAATGACACGCCAGAGGACGGATCGGACGATGTATGCACCTACTATTCTGAACCGGGTTCAAATGGAGTTGGGTTTCCGGGCTCTCAGATCTATTCATTGACCGAAGATCTATCCGGTAGGATCTGGGTCGGAACGAATGAAGGTCCGGCCTATTTCCGAAGCACCGCCTTTTCGGCAAATGATCCTTCCATAGCCGCAGTTTGGCCCATTTGGCAGGATCGAACATTAGGGTCCTATGTACTGAATGGTTTGGCAGTGAATGATATCGCAGTTGATCCGTCGAATAGGTTATGGATGGCTACGCCTGAGGGTGCGTACTTGCTTTCAGAGGGGGTAGGGTTTGAGTTGGTTGAGCATCATAGAGCCGACAACTCCCTGCTTTTTTCTGATGTCGTGATCACTGCAGCGGTTGAAGCGTTAACCGGACGTGTTTTTTTGGGTACTGACAAAGGATTGGTTAGCTTATTGGGTGACGCGATACAGCCTGCCGAAGAGGCGCAGGATCTATTTGTGTATCCGAATCCGGCTGAAATCCACGGGCAGACAGAAGTTCAAATTTACATTGAGGGGTTGGTTTCGGAAACAGAAATATCAATTGTTGCTGTGCACGGTGAACTTATTCGGCGGATGCAGGCCCGTGGGGGGCGCATCAGTTGGGATGGTCGCGACCAGAATGGCCAACTGGTTCCTTCCGGTATGTATTTGATTGTTGCTCAGGGCAGAAACGATGAGGGAAATTCATATGGCAAGGTTGCGATCATTCGTTAGCCCATTTAGTTATTATCCGTCATTCTTGTGTAAATTTCGGGCTGGACAAAAACGGTGACCGTAGCTCAGGCGGTTAGAGCGCCAGGTTGTGGCCCTGGAGGTCGGGGGTTCAAGTCCCCTCGGTCACCCCTTTATTGATATCTGCCGCGTTCGTCTAGGGGTTAGGACGCCGGCCTTTCACGCCGGTAACACGGGTTCAAATCCCGTACGCGGTACCCTGACAAGATTTATGCAACGTACTGCTACTGCCAGTGCTAGAGGTAGGGCTATAGCCGGTGAAGTCTGTGGCCACCACGCCGAGCCCAGTGCGAACACCACGGCACTGGCGGCGGCGCACCACCAGTAAACGGTCACAAAGGAACGACGGGAGAGGAAGAGCGGGACAATGTGCAGCGGCCATGCCCACATAATGTGCAGATTTGGTCTCGTGATTGTGTGCAGAGATACAAGCCAGAAGAAGGCAACTAAGAGTCCTATAAGCGTTACTGTGGAGAGGAATACTAGATCAAATATGCGTTGACGGGGTTCGCGAAAGTCACGCAGAAAGTAGGCAAACGCCACCGCGAAGATAAGCCAGGCTATGCCTGTCGGAAGAGACAATGATCGGCGAATCTCGGGAGTCACGGGGCTGCCAAAGAGTGTATCAGACACCAGAACTAATGGAGCGCCAGTTCCAGTCTGTGCATTTTGCAGCAAAGCTTGCAACTCAATTGGCAAAAGGGCTAGATCTCTTTGTGATGCAAAACGATCTACTGGGAGTCCCATGGCAAGATTGATGGCCATATCCAGATCCGGGCGTGCGTGTACATAGGGCCTGATCAGATCACGAAACGTCACCCCAGTCGAAATCGAATCGGCCAGAGGAGCTTGTAGAGCGTACTCCAGTGCATCACGAATCCGTGTAGCACAGTTGTCATAGAGAAAGTCGTAGCGATACGTCCGGTTTTCTGGAAGAGCATTGGTGGACAAATACTGATAGAGTGTCTGTCTTTCGGACGGCGTGAGATTCAACTGCTGCTCCACAACGCCGCGCCTTTCTGTAAACCACGAGTATTCAACCCGGGCAGGCGAATTTTCCAGGGACAATCGATAGTCTAGTTTTCCATATGCAAAGCGGGCAATGAACGACAGCGGGTTATTGAAGTCGAAGGTACCGTAGTTGTATGAGATATCAGTTCCGGTCACCGGGTCCCAGATTCTAAGTGCGCTGTGTCCCCAGAGAGAGTAAATGGCCTCTCCGGGATAGATGGTAAATACCGATACGCGCGCCGAGTCTGATATCTGAGCACGGGCGGGCATGTTCAGTGCGAGCGAGATCAGGCTCAATAGTGTGAACAGGGCCAGTATTCTATGAGTTAACCGCATGTCGCTCAGGAGGTCAATGGACATAGGCAGAAAGAGGCGTGCTCAATTCATACTTGACGCGCTCGCTAAAGTAATTCCACGCCCACAGAGTGAGCTCAATTTCTCGGGAGAGTATGAACTCATAGTCGCTGTTATTCTTTCCGCACAGTGCACGGATGCACGTGTTAACCTAGTCGCGCCGTCGCTGTTCAAAATATGGCCGACGTTTGCCGCGCTTTCCCGGGCTGCCCCGGAGGATGTAGCCAGTATTATTGCATCCATCTCATATCCCAACAATAAAGCTAGGCACTTGGTAGGTATGGCGCGCAAGGTGATGTCGGATCATGATGGCCGGCTCCCTAGGAGTCAGGCAGGTCTGATGAAATTACCAGGTGTAGGAAGAAAAACAGCACAAGTAGTTTCGTCTGTCGCATTTGATGACCAGGATGCCCTGCCTGTGGATACGCATGTCTTCCGGGTTGCCAATAGGACTGGACTAGTGAGTCAGGCAGACACTCCATTAAAAGTTGAGCGAGGTCTCAAACGAGTGATACCTCGGGGAAAGTGGGGACTGGCACATCACCTCCTGATCTTGCATGGCAGGTACACCTGTACAGCACGTAATCCTGATTGCCGGGAGTGCGTGGTAGCGGATGTTTGCACATACTATGAGGCGGTCCAACGTCTCCCAAAGCCCATTGCAGGATTGGATCCGGCAAAGGGTGCCTACTACTGTGCAACCCGGCGTTACTACTTTGATGAGCCCGCTTCACGTACCGACCGCGCCGGAATTGTTCAGCTGAGCTGTCCGAAGTGCGATTCAATGAACGTGTATGTCTCCAAGACGGGACGTACATCAAAAGTGGTACGTGATTACCGTATCGATAAACCAAGTCGGAAAACAAGCAAGGATGCCCAGTAAACATATCCTGATTATCCTGGATGGCTACGGTATAGCTGTGAATCCGGCGGTAAGTGCCATACACAAGGCAAAAAAGCCATTTTTGGACAGTTTGTTTGCCAAGTACCCCCATGGAACGCTGGAGGCATCAGGAAGACCGGTTGGACTTCCACCCGGACAAATGGGCAATAGCGAGGTGGGGCATATGAACTTAGGCGCCGGGCGCATAGTGAATCAAGAGATCACGCGCATTGATTTAGCCATTGAGGATGGTTCAATCTTCAGGAATGAAGTACTGATCAAGGCGGCACAGCATGCACGCAATACGCAGCTGCATTTGATGGGGTTGTTTTCTGATGGTGGAGTTCATAGTCATTTGAATCATCTTATAGCGCTCTGCCAATTGGCGCAGCGTGAGGGGCTTTCCCGTGAACAGGTGTGCGTACATGCATTCACCGATGGCAGGGACGCTGATCCACACGGCGGTGTTCGTTACATACGGGAGTTTGAGCGGAGGGCAGGGCATTTGGCGCGAATCGTCACCGTTGTTGGTCGTTATGATGCAATGGATCGCGATCGGCGATGGGAGCGTACCCGGAAAGCCTATCGAATGCTCACAAAGGGAGAGGGGCAGCTTTCAGCAGGTGCAGCGGAAGCTCTTGAGGCCAGTTATGCGGCCGGAGTTACGGACGAATTTGTCGAACCACAAGTCATTGAGCAGGCCCCTATCACTGATGGCGACGCGGTCGTATTTTTCAACTTCAGGGCCGATCGGGGGCGTCAGTTAGTCAATGCATTCACACAGAGACCTACGGATGCCGAATTTGAAGTGGAGACTTTTGGGCAACTTTATTTTGCTACACTCACACCATACGATAAGAAATTTGGTCTGCCGGTTGCTTTTGACAAGCTGGACCTTGCAGACACCTTGGGCGAAGTTGTATCTAGGGCGGGTCTGAGTCAGTTACGGGTGGCGGAGACTGAAAAGTATCCGCATGTGACATATTTCTTTAGTGGTGGGCGGGAAAAACTATTTAAGGGGGAGGAGCGTCTTCTAGTTGCTTCTCCGAAGGTAGCCACCTATGACTTGCAACCCGAGATGAGTGCACCTGAAGTCGCTAGGCGTTGTGCGGAAGCACTGAGACAGGAAGGGTTTGATTTTATATGTCTGAACTTCGCAAATCCCGATATGGTTGGTCATACCGGTGTATTTGAGGCAGCGGTAAAGGCAGTGGAGGCCGTTGACGAGGCAGCACGTACAGTAATTGAGGCTGCACGCACGGCCAACTACAGTATCAGTATTATTGCCGACCACGGGAACGCTGACTACATGCGCAATGAGGACGGCTCACCCCATACGGCCCACACTACCGCACTCGTACCTCATCTGATCATCAAAGATGGGTTTCCCGGTCCTATACGACCGGGTAAACTTGGGGATGTAGCGCCTACAATCTTGAAACTTATGGGGTTGTCGATTCCGGAAACAATGACAGGGAATTTACTGGTGGATACTTAAGCACAATCCATAACGGGATGCTCTCTTTAAAGACGATCAATGATATTTGAAGGAACCAGCGGCAATTTAGGATCGTTAGGCCACAAAGTCCGAGATTATTACGCAAAATCATGCAAGTAAATCGCTTGACTCTAACTTCCGAGAATGGTTTTTCGAGAGGCTCTCTTAAGCATGGAATGATAGTTCTTGGGTGTAATGGAGATTATACGCTCGTCCCTTTGCGCTTCATTCAATTTCTGCGTATGCGACTGAGTCTGGTGTAACACCAAGCCAACTGAGTGCAAAAAGTATCAGGTAAACGAGAATTCGGTAGTATGCAACGTACAGTGCGCCATATGTCCATTAGATTAGTATCTCTGAGAGGCATCCCTCTGGAGTAATTTGACAGGAATCTCCAATAAATTCTACATGTTAGGCGATCAAAATCACAATCTGCACCTTCCTAATTTGGCAATATCCAATTTTCGGGGAATCCGTAGTCTCAAAATTGGTCAGTTGGGACGGGTCACTCTGCTCACTGGTCGTAATGGAGTCGGTAAGACTACCGTTCTTGAGGCAGTACGCGTCTACGCTGCAAGGGGGCAGGAACATGTGTTTCAAGAATTACTCGTCAAAAGAGAAGAGTTCGCAAAGGCCCGTGATGAAGACCGAGATGTGATTTGGGTTCCCGATTACACAACTCTCTTTTACGGTAGAAATGCGGCTAATGACCAATCGATCTCGATCGGATTGATTTCTGGCCAAGATAATCTTTGCGTTGCGGTAACAGATGTTAATGATTTATCCGATGAACAACAGACCCTGCTCATTCGAATTGCCCCCGAGGCTGATAAGGCTTTAAAGGTTGTCTATCGCGGTGCGGAGTCACTGATTCCATGGTCCCTTGTAACTCCAGATGTGAAAAACCCCCAGAGGGTTCGTTTTTTATCTCGAAGGTTGCGACGGACAGATGAATTTGTTGCGCCGGATATGTCAGATCCAATCAACTTCTCTTCACTTGGTCCTGGTCTTCCAAGCAATGACGAGCTTGCCGATTTTTGGGATAGTGTTGCTCTGACTAGCGAAGAATCACTCATGCTTAAAGCCCTAAGGCTAACTGGAGTACCCATTAATGGTGTTGCCGTAGTCGGGGAAGGACGGCGGCGTTTTGGTCTGGGTGGTCGTCGTATTGTTGTGAAAATTGAAGGTCAGCCTGAGCGGGTCCCGTTAAGGAGCCTCGGTGATGGTGTTACACGCTTGTTTGCTGCCAGTCTTGCCCTAGCCTCAAACCGTAGGGGCTTTCTTTTGATTGATGAGGTCGAAAATGGGATTCACCACTCTATTCAGTATAAGTTCTGGGAGATGGTTATGGAAGCCGCGCGGAAGTTTGACGTACAGGTCATTGCTACAACGCACAGCTTTGATTGTGTGCAAGCATTCGCGCAGGCTGCAGTTGAAGATAAGGCAGAAGGAATCCTAGTACGATTACAAAAAGCGGGCGATGACATACGAGCAGTTGAATACACCGAGGAAGAGCTCGAAATTGTGAGCAAACACGATATTGAAGTCAGGTAGCCTAATGGCCCGAGGAATTAATCTTAAAAACCTGCTAATTGTTGAGGGGGAGGACGATATGCATGTAGTTGAACATATTTGGAGGCACCATCAACATGAACCCAAAACACCCCTGCCATTTTACACCGAGCAGAAAAGAGGGGTTGACACGCTATTGAGTCATATCAGGACGCATATCATGGAACCTGACCGGGAAAATTTAGGCATTCTGGTAGATGCAGATGGCTGTACAGTCTCCCGCTGGCAGGCAGTGGTGGGAGAACTAGCAAGAGCAAAGGAGTTGCAGGGCCTTAGTGACAAATTGCCAGAAACGCCGGATGAATCGGGAGTTATAATCAATACTAAGCCGCGAATTGGGATATGGATAATGCCGAATAATCATTCTCCAGGCGAATTAGAGGATTTTATTCGTGAATTAATTCCAAACGAGGACCCCATTTGGCCCCGTGCCAATCATTACATCAACGGGATCCCCTCTGAAGAACGCAGGTTTAAGCCCCAGAAAGAAACCAAGGCCAAGATTCATGCGTGGTTGGCAGCAAGTAGCAGGCCTCGGCTCATGGGGGCCGCAATTGGAAACGGTGAATTGAACACGGAAGCCCCCCTTGCACAAACATTTTATGAATGGCTGTACGGCTTGTTTGGCTAACTGTAGTCTCTTCATTTTTCCACGGAATGGGCAAATTCTGACCTATCTAGGTAACAATGTCGGGGATATCCATATGCTTCGATGAGATCCCTCCATGGAGAACTGAAGAGGATTATGCCCACCGCATAAGTGATAAGTGGACGCTTGAGTTGATCAGTCATCGTTGGCGATTCCCGTGGCAGAGGAGAACGGACAGGGTGGCAAATGCCGCACAACTCGCCGCAGAATGCAGAAAGGAACTCCACAAGGAGGTACGATTCCTCCGTCACGGAGTAACTTGTACAGAGCCGCTTTTTCTTCGGGTGGAAACTACTGGTATTTACGTAACGCTTCGGAGCGCAAATTTTCTGCTGTGCAGATGAGTTCTGTGCACTAGGACGAGTAGCAGCAGAAGAAATGAAGGGAGTGGCACAATTTCTGCCGGAAATTCCGAAGATCAAGTTCAATGTCCAGATGAGGTGATGCTTATGATTCCCCGTGGAATCTTTCGAATTTCTTTACTATCGCACCAGTTGGAACTATCGACCTAGTGAAAGGGAAAAGCGTACGGATACCCATCAAGCTCGTTGGTATTCAAAGCATATGCCGAAAGATTAGTAAGCAAACCGGGCTGAATATGGGCTCTTGGACGAAGCGGAAGGTGGTTCAACGGCTCAATTGTATGCTATCCGGTTGGGCGAACTTCTCTGAACTAGGCAAGAATCGTCCGTCTATCAGACCATTGATAAGCACACAAGCGAGCGGCCAAAAAGTGTTTTTGCCGGAATCGTAGGTGCATACAGGAAGATATGTGCGATTCTTCGGATGCAACCCTTTGGGAGATCTGTGGATTTTGCTGCCTTATGCCAACTACCAATGACCTCCCGTGAGCGAAGTCATGAGTTCAACGGGAAGCCGGATGGGGGAAAATGCACGTCCGGATTGACAAGCTTGAGGGCGGCGATGACTTGTGGAAGCCTGAAGTAAGTTGCGCGAACCACGAAAACGAATGGCCCACGGGACGCGAGCATTGCGCCAGTCCGTCTCAATTCGATTCCCATTGCGCCTGGCAATAGAATCCGGCGCAATGATTGCACGGTGGACGGCCAGTGCAATAAGCACGATGCGGAGCGCCATGCCTCAACAAGATACCCAGTAACGATAGCAGCAATCACTGTATTTCGACCGTATTGATTCTACAAACTGAACGAGACGTCTCGGCTATTGTGCGAAAAACTCCCGCTCATCAAGGAACTTAGCAGGTCCAGACCTTGAGCGTGCGGCGAAATCGATTCCAGCGAACGTCAATTGCAGCAAAGTAATGGGTCTGAGAAGGAGAAGATGGGAGTTGAATTAACATGGCGATTGAAGGTTATGATAAGCACTTGGATGATAAGATCCGTATGCGGAACATGCCACGCAATTTAATCTTGTGTTAGGGTCCTCCTCTTGATGGTGAACTTTTCTCAGGGACATCTGGATAGCTTGTCATCCAGTTTGATAAAAATCAGTACTTTTTCAGACGAATTGTCGCCGGACAACAGGCATACATTTAACATTCTGTGAATTTGGATCTATGGCTTCGTCGTCAAAGAAATTGATAGAAGTAGCACTTCCGCTTTCAGAAATCAATTCTGCTGCGTCAC